>JAIXTS010000321.1 GCA_027483805.1 Azospirillum sp.
ATGGGAGAAGCAGGCATGACCGACAGCCCCGCCGCCCCGCCGCCTGGCCATATCAAGGTCACCGTCACCTATCTGGAGATGACGACCCGGCCCGCGCGCCGGCAGCGGCCGCATCCGCACGGGCTGTCGCTGCTGCGGGCGGAGAATTGCACCGTCTCCTTCTATCGCTATCTCTACGACACGGTGGGGGCGGAGTGGCTGTGGTGGTTCCGCCGCGCCATGTCGGCTGAACAGTTGCGGTTGATCCTGGCCGATAACAAGACCGAGATTTATGTCGCTTATGTCGCTGGGGTCCCGGCCGGGTATGTCGAGCTGAACCGCGCCCGTCCGGGCGAATGCGAGATGCAATATCTGGGTCTGGTGCCGGACTTTATCGGCCGGGGTATCGGCGGCTGGCTCCTGGATTGGGCCATCGAAGCGGCATGGAACGGCGCAGGGGTGGAAAAGATCACCGTCAATACCTGCGACCTGGACCATCCGCGCGCGCTGATGACCTATCAGAAGGCGGGCTTCCGTCCCGTGGGTCAGGAAGTGCGGTTTGATCCGGACCCACGGCTGGCGGGCCTGATCCCCCTGACCGCCGGTTCCCATATACCGCTGCCCGACCAGCCCCTGCCCTCGCCCGAGGCCACACCAGAATGAATACCAGCGACAAGAACAGTCCGTTCGCCGAGGAAACACGCCTGATCCATGCGGGCCGGGCGCCGGAGAAATTCGGCGGCGCGGTGAATATTCCGCCGTTCCGCGCCTCAACGGTCCTGTTCCCGACCCTGGCCGCCCTTGATGCCTACGACCCGGCGCTGCGGAGCGTGCGCTATGGGCGCACCGGCAACCCGTCCAGCCATGCCTTCGAAGCGGCGATGACCGAACTGGAGGAGGGGCACGACGGGGTGTCCTTCGCCTCCGGGCTGCAGGCCATCACCAGCAGCCTTCTTGCCTTCACCCGCCAAGGCGATCATGTGCTGATCGCCGACACCGCCTATGCCCCCACACGCGGCTTTGCCAATGGCATCTTGAGCCGGGCCGGCGTCACTGTCGAATATTTCGATCCGGCCATCGGGGCCGGGATCACCGGCCTGCTGCGTCCGACCACGCGGATAGTGTTCCTGGAGTCTCCGGGATCGCTGACCTTTGAGGTGCAGGATGTACCGGCGATCGTCACGGCCGTCTCCGCCGCCAATGCCGACATCGTCCTGATGATCGACAATACCTGGGCGGCGGGGTTGCTGTTCAAGCCATTGAAACATGGGGTCCATGTCTCCATACAGTCCGCTACGAAATATGTGGGCGGCCATTCCGATGCCAGCCTGGGCGTGGCTATCTGCGCCCGCCAGGACCATTGGATGCGGTTGAAAAAGGCGGCCGTCGAACTGGGGGCCTGTGCGTCGGCTGATGATCTGTTCCTGGGTCTGCGCGGTTTGCGCAGCCTGCCCGTACGCATGCGCCGCCACCATGAATCCGGAATCAAGGTCGCCCGGTGGCTTGAAACGCGGGCGGAAGTGACGCGGGTGCGTCATCCCGCCCTGTCCACCTGCCCCGGCCATGATCTGTGGAAACGGGATTTCACCGGCGCCTGTGGCCTGTTCGCGTTTGAGATGGCAGCCGTTCCCCGTGCCGCCCTGGCCGCCATGGTCGATGGCATGGCGCATTTTGGCATGGGCTACAGTTGGGGGGGCTTTGAAAGCCTGATCCTGCCCTCCAACCCTGCCCCCATCCGTACCGCCAAACCCTGGGCCGGGGGGGAGTTGATCCGGCTTCATATCGGGCTGGAGGATGCCGACGACCTGATGTCCGACCTGGACGCCGGGTTCGACCGCTTGAACGCTGCACTGGAAGCACGATGATCGCCTATCCCCTGCCCGATGATGCCATCAACGCCGCGCTTGCCGCCGTCAGGTTCGACGCGGACGGTCTGGTTCCCGCCATCGCCCAGCAGCATGACAGCGGCGAGGTGCTGATGATGGCCTGGATGAACCATGACAGCATCGCCGAAACCCTGCGCACCGGCCGTGTCTGCTACTGGTCGCGTTCCCGCCAGTCCTTCTGGCGCAAGGGAGAAAGCTCCGGCCAGGTGCAGATGCTGGTGGAATGGCGCGTCGACTGCGACGGCGATACGCTGCTCCTGCGCGTGGATCAGCAGGGACCAGCCTGCCACACGGGCCGCCGCTCCTGCTTCTACCGCCGGGCGGAAAGCGGCGGGTTGCAGGTGACCGAACCCGTCCTGCTGTCACCGGACGCTTTGTATGGCAAAAAGGACCCGTCCCCCGGTTTCTGAATGGCGCAAACGGATAGATCACCCAAAAGTTCATAGCTTCAGCGCTGTGACATACAGGTGGATGGGGGTAAGGTGACGGCGTCATGATGCTACCGGACGTTGTCACATGAAGGAACTGCGCTGCATTCTGTTTAAGGACCGCGAGGTCCTGTCGGCCGTCCTGGACCGCAAGCGCCGCCTGAAGGAAGAACTGCCGGCGGGGCAGATTACCGGCCTGCACCTGACCAGTGACGATGAAAGTGTGTCCTGCACCATTGTCTACGATAACGGGCAGACTCTCCTGACCGTCCCGGAAACAGAGCTGCAGGCCGCCCTGCTTTCCCATTGCATGTCGCGCAAGGTGCCGCTGCCGGTGGACGCTGAAAAGAATGTCCACCTGATCAATGGCCGGGCCACCTTGATGATCACCATGAACTTTAACCGGGCCGCCCGGTTGGTGCATGTGGCCGCGGCGGAGAAACGTGCGCTGCACCCCTGATCGCGGGACGGGCTTATCCGGGACGGCCGCCGCCCCGTGGCCGGCGCAGCAGACGCAGCAACAGCAGAATGGCGGCCACGGGAACCACGATCATCGCCCCCTGACGCACATAGGGCCAAGCCCAGCCGAAAACACCGGCCAGCCCGTCGGGGACCTGTTCCAGTAGCCTGATGGCGTGGCGCAGCATGTCGCCGGGTGTCCAGCCAAGCCAGGCCAGCACCATCCCCACCAGAAGAGACCAGATCAGAACTCGGATCACGAAGCGCATGTGATCGCCTCTACCCCATTGCAGCAGCACGCGCAATGGCCGGGCGTGTTCTGTGTCATACCAAGCGCCGGGCGGGGATACCCCGGCCGGCGCTTGAGGCGGACGCATGCCACTAAATAAAATTTATGCTGATTTCGACTGTTTATTGCATGATTGAATGCAAGGCAAAAAGAAAGGGCGGCGACCCTGCGGCCGCCGCCCTTCCTCACCGTACCGTCGCCTCTTAGAAGAGACGCAGGATGGCCTGCTGGGCCTGGTTGGCCAGCGAGAGGGAGATGGTGCCCAGCTGCTGACGGGTCTGCAACAGCAGCAGGTTCGCACCTTCCTCGTTCTGGTCGGCCTGGACCAGCTTGTTGGAACCCTCGGTCAACACGTTCGAGAACTCGCTCGTGAAGGTTTCGCGGGTCTGGATGACGTTCAGGTTGGTCGACAGCGCCTGGGATGTGGACCGGAGCTTCGTGGTGGCGAAGTCCAGGCTGGCCACGGCCTTGTCGATGTCGGACCGGTCCAGGAAGCCGTTCTGAGCATAGTCGAGACGCAGCCCCTGCCCGTCGGTCTGGATGTTCTGCGAGGCGACCGAGATGGTGGAGGTGTTGTTCTCGTTGAACTGCACCGTCAGGTCATTCTCGGTATTCGCATCCGTCCGCTGAACCGTGATCAGGTTGTTCGACAGGTTGGCCGAAGCTGCCTGCTTCAGGACCGAGCTGTCGACTTCGAAGCGGACCGTACCGCTGTCGAAGGCCAGTGAGTTCTCACCATCCGACAGCTTACCGGCACCGCGGGGATTATTGCCCGACCGCTCGATGGTCACACCGTTCAGGTTGGTGGCCGACACCGTCAGATCGACATTCTTTTCGATCGTGGACGTGCCATTGGCCGCAGTACCCAGATCTTCCAGTGACTTGCGGTCAACCGTGAAGGTCACGACCGTACCGGAGGAGAAGCTGATCGACACCGCCTTTTCAGCGGCGTTGGTGGTGGTGGCACCGATCGAGAAGCTCACACCGGTACCGGTGGTCTCGGACGAGGTGATGGTGAAGCCTTCGATGGTGCCGTCACCATCCTCATCAACATCGGCGATGCTGAAGCGGCCCGTGGCGCCGGTGCCGCCGCCGACAGCATTGTCGACGATGTCACGCAGCTTCTCGGCAACCGCCGCGCGGCGTTCCGCCGGAACGGCCGAAGTCACATCATCATCGACTGCGGTATAGGTGAAGGCCTGACCGTTCACCGTAGCCGTGAAGGTGTCACCCTTCTCGATGGAGCCGCCGATGGTCACCTGCGACACCTGCGCCACACCGGACTTGCCGGCCGTGACATTGGCCGCAGTGGCCGACTGGGTGTTGTCGAAGAACTTCACCGTGCGGCTTTCACCGTTTTCGGTGACAACCAGGGTGCGCTCACGGCCGGAATTGCCGCGCATCTGGATGCTGATGTCAGAGAAGTTGCCGGCGGTGGAGGACAGGCTGCCCGACACTTTCAGCGATGTAAGGCCACGGGCATCCTCGGCCTTGGCAATATCCTCCAGGTCGGCACTGATGGCGCCGGTGCCCGACACACGCACAGAGTAGGTGTCGGCGCTGACCACGTTGGTGACCCGGCTGTTGGACAGGCCGGCGATGGAGTTTACATCGGCGCGGCTTTCGGCCGTGCTGTCCAGCGTCAGGCCATTGCCGACCAGCAGGTTCTTGCCCTGATAGCCGCTGTCACGGGCGATCTTGTCGATCTGGTCCTTGATGCGGTTGAACTGTTCGGCCAGCGACTTGCGGGTCGCAATCGACGCCGCGTCGGTGCCCAGGTTGCCGTAAGCCGTGGTGGTCAGGCCCTTGGCCTGCTCGACCAGGCTTTCGATCGCGGTGATACCCTTGTCGCCAGCCTGGATCGTGCTGATCGACTGGCCCATGCTCTCTTTGAGCTTGGACAGGTCACCGGCGCGAACGCTGAGGCCCTTGGCCGCGAAGAAGTTGGTGGGACCGTCCAGGGCAGAATTCACCTTGTTGCCCGTTGCCAGACGGTTCTGAATGCTTTCCACCTGCTTGTTGGTCTTCTGGAGCAGCAGCAGATTGTTTCGCATTCCTGCGGTCAACTGAACGTCACTGGTCGACATGGTATATCTCCTTTTGAGCCGTGAGAGGGGCCGTTTCGGCCC
>JAIXTS010000055.1 GCA_027483805.1 Azospirillum sp.
AGGGCACGGACACCCTGACCAATATCGAGGCGCTGAGCTTCAAGGATGCCGGCTTCGTGCGGCTGGGCGTGACCAGTTCCAGCATGGCGGGCGGCACCAATTACGAGGGCACGCGCTTCAACGACAGCATTACCGGCACCAGTGGTGATGATTTCATCCGGCCGGGTGCCGGCACGGACACGATCATCGCCGGCAGTGGCGTCGACACCGTGGCGCTGGGCATGACCTATAGTTCCAGCTTCAGCGGCGGGGGCGGCACCTTCACCTATAGCCAGGGTGGCAGTACCTACATGCTGACCGGGGTGGAGATCGTGGTCTTCACTGACCGCACCGTCCGCCTGACCCCCACCACGGTGACCCTCAGCGGGAACGTCATCGTCACAGGCACCGATTTCGCCGACAACCTGTCGTCGCTGAGCGCAAACGGTGACGACAATATCGATGGCGGGGCCGGCAACGACACGATCACCGGCGGCGCGGGCAACGATTTCATAACCGGCAGTACCGGTGATGACAGCATCGACGGCGGCACCGGCATCAACGACATCGCCCGGTATGACGGCACCATCGCGGGCTATGCCATCAGCCGCAGCGGCAGCATCTTCACCATCACCGACACCAACCTGGCCGATGGCAATGACGGAACCGACACGGTGACCAATGTCGAGGGCCTGAGCTTCAAGGACGGCTTCGTCCGTCTTCTGGCGAAGACGTTCACGGCATCCGACAATCTGTCTGCCTATACGGAGGGGACGCAGTTCGCTGACACGCTGACCGGCGACGGTAAGGCCGACTTCTTCGATGGCAAGGGCGGAGCCGACACGATCGATGGCAGCGGGGGCGAGGACACGGTGCGCATCCATGCCAACCTGGCCGCTGCCACCATTGCCGGTATCGGCAATGGTGGCTTCACTGTCACGGTCGGCAGCGTCGTGGTGACGGTGTCCAATGTCGAGGGCTTGGCCTTCGACGATGTGTCCGCGCGGCTGACCACCTATATCTCCACCGACGGCAAGACCCGCATCGGTACGGAGATCCTGGGCGATGCCATGAGCGGCAGCAGCGATAACGACTTCATCGATGGCCGCGCCGGCAACGACACCCTGAATGGCGGGGATGGGGCCGACCTGCTGGTCGGCGGGGCCGGCAACGACACGCTGATTGGCGGCGCCAACGCCACCGGCCTGGACGTCGCGTCCTATGCCGGCAATTTCGCCGACTATGCCATCACCGCATCCGGCGGTTCCTTCACCATCACCGATAACAATAGCGCCAATGGCGACGAGGGGGCCGACACCCTGACGGGTATCGAGGCGCTACAATTCGCCGACCGGTTCGTGCGCACTGCCGTGGAAACGATGTCGACGGGCCAGGGCGGCAATTATGTCTATGGCACCGTGGTCGGGGAAACCATCACCGGCACTGCCGACGATGACGGTATCCTGGGCCGCGAGGGCGACGACACCATCAATGGCGGCGGCGGCGATGATTATATCGACGGTGGCAGGGGGGCCGACACCATCGCGCTGGGCACTGGCGCGTCGGTCATTCGCTGGCTGACGGGTGACGGCAATGACAGCATCACCGGCTTCAGCAGCAATGATGTCCTGAACATCAACGATACCATCGGCCGCACCGACGCCAGCCTGTCGATCAGCACCGGTGGCGGCAACACCATCATCACCATCGTCGGCACGGAAACGCTGACCCTGATCGGCTTCACCGGGCTGACCGACGCCAATTTCGGGACGGGCTGAGGGCGGGAACACATCTTCCGCCCAACCCCGGATTTTCCCCTTCACGGAAGCAAGACATGGCCCTGGTTCCTCCCGAACAGAACGTCGCCCCCGTCAATACCGTCCCGTCAACCACACTTTCCGCGACCCAGAATCTGGCCCTGGCGATCAGCGGCGTATCAATCGCCGACAGCACCCAGGACAATTCCATGAGCGTGGTGCTGACCGCGTCATCGGGGGCGCTGTCGGCCACGGCCATTTCCGGCGTCATTGTCACCGGCGCGGGTACGGGCGCCCTGACCTTGACGGCCAGTTCCGGCAGCGTCATCGCCAATCTGAACAGCGTGCTGGGCAGCCTGACCTATACGGGTTCGGCCCTGGGAACGGCCACGATCAGGATGGCGACGACGGACAGCGGCAGCCTGTCGGATGCCGACACGTTCAGCGTGAACGTGGCTGCCAACCAGACGCCGGTGAACACGGTGCCAGGCACCCTGACGGGTCAGGCCGGGTCGGCCCTGGCCTTCACGGGAAGCGACGCCATCACCGTCGCGGACAGCAGCGTCTCGACCATGAGCGTGACGCTCACCACCAGCAATGGCAGTTTTACCTCAGCCACGGGTACCGGGTCGGGCACCGGCACACTGACCCTGACCGGCACGGTGGCAGCGGTGAATGCGGCACTGGCGGCAACCACCTACACCCCTGCCACGGCCGGCAGCGCCAGCATCGCCGTGGCCAGCAGTGACGGCCTGGGCGGCAGTGACAGCGACACGATCGCCATCACTGTGAGTGCCGCCAGCAACAGCAATCCCGTCAATACCGTGCCCTCCACGACCCAATCGGCGACGGAGGATGTGGCCACGACCGTGACGGGCATCAATCTCAGCGATGCCGACAGCACCAACCGTCTGACCGTCACCTTCACGGCCAGCGCCGGCACATTGACCGGCAGCAATGCATCGCATTCCAGCGTCACCTTCACGCAGATATCCAGCGGCTCCGTCAGCTTCAGCGGGGCGAACCAGACGGAATTGAACGCCGCCATCGATACGCTGAGCTTCACCGGCACCGATCCTGGTGTCGCCACCATCACCATGGGTACCAGCGACGGGCAGGGGGGAACCAGCAGCAGCAGCTTCTCCTATTCCGTGGCCGCAGCCACCAATACCGCACCCGTCAATAGTGTGCCCTCCACCACCGTGACCGGCGCCACGCGCGGGCAGGCCTTCAGCCTGACCGGCGGCAACGCCTTGAGCGTCACCGACAATGGCACCAGCCTGACCACATCGGTGGCCACCAACAACGGCACGCTGACCGTGACGGGCAGCGGTGCTGCCAGCGTCAGCAATTCGGGCACCTCCACGGTAACCATCTCCGGCACGCCCACCGACGTGGCTGCCACCCTGGCCAGCCTGGCCCTGACCGGCAGCGTTGCGGGCACGGCCACCATCACCGTTACCAGCAGCGACGGCACGCTGAGCGATGCCGACAGCTTTCAGGTGACCATCGCCGCGCCTGCCAACAATACGCCTGTCAATACCGCCCCCGGCAGTGTCAGCGTCGAACTGGGCCAGTCCATCGCCTTCACCGGCAGCAATGCCATCAGCGTTGCCGACAGCGACAGCAGCGATACGCTGACCGTGCAGCTGACCGCCAGCGGCGGCACGCTGACGGCCAGCGGCGGTGGTACCATCACCGGTTCCGGCACCTCGGTGCTGTCGGTCAGCGGCACCGCATCGCAGGTGAACAGCACACTTGGCAACCTTGCCTACAGGGGTGTTGCGGTCGGGACGGCCACCATCAGCATGGTCACCGTCGATCTGGCCAATGCCAGCGACAGCGACACGGTCAACGTGACCATTTCGGCCGATGTGACGGCGCCCAGCGCGCCCACCGACAGTGACGGCACTGCCGACAGCGTGCTGACCAACGCCAGCAATGGCAGCAGCGTCGGCATCACGGCCAGCGCCACGGACGTGGGGGGCGCCGTCAGCTACAGCCTGACCAACAATCCCGGCAATGCCTTTGCCATCGAAAGCAGCACCGGCGTGGTCACGGTGGCCAACAATGCTGGCCTGACGGCTGGAACAGCCACGTTGACGGTGCGCGCCGCGGACGGCGCCAACAATGCCAGTACGGCGGATTTCACGGTCACGGTGACTTCGCCCCCCGTGTCGCCCCCCGTGTCGCCTCCCGTTTCCCCACCTGTATCTCCACCGGTATCTCCACCGGTTTCACCGCCCGTGTCGCCCCCCGTTTCCCCACCTGTATCGCCGCCGGTATCTCCGCCGGTATCGCCACCGGTATCGCCGCCAGTGTCTCCGCCGGTGTCACCTCCCATTTCCCCACCGGTATCGCCGCCGGTTTCTCCTCCCGTCTCGCCACCGGTGTCTCCGCCGGTATCGCCCCCTGTTTCCCCACCTGTCGTCACCATCGGTGGAACTCAGGTGACGACGACGACGGACACCGACAGCGGCGGACGGTCGACCACAACCACCAACGTGGCGCCCGTGCCCGGCATTGCGACAGTGCCGGCGGAAATCCCGCTGGTCACCACGGGCACCGGCTCCAACGCCACCACGCTGCTGCAGCTCACCCTGCCGACGGGTGTCGGCGCGTCGGCGACGGGCCGCACGGACCCCCTTACGCCGGCGCAGGCATCCGATGCGCTGAGCAGTGGGCTGGCTGCCATCACCCCCACCCTGGACCCGCTGCTGACCGGGGCGATCAACAGCTTCACCGGTTCGCTGGGGACCGGGACGGTGCTGGCGGTGCGCACCCTGACGCTTGCCGTCGGATCCGGCCCGGCGCCCTCTTCCCCCATCACCATCAGCGGTAGCAGCCAGGCGGGCCGGCAGGAGGCATTGGTGATCAATGCCAGCTTCCTGCCCAGCGGTTCCACCCTGAAGCTCGACAATGTCGAATTCGCCATCATCACCGGTGCGGCGACCGTGACCGGCGGGGCGGGATCGAACTTCGTCGTCGGCGATGGCAGCAGCCAAAGCATCACCCTTGGGGCCGATGACGACACGTTGCGCGGCGGCGGCGGCAATGACAGCATCGGCAGCCTGGCCGGCAACGACCTGCTCTATGGTGATGCCGGCAACGACACGGTCAGCGGCGGGGCCGGCGACGACCGGCTGGTGGGCGGGGCCGGCAATGACCGGCTCTTCGGCGGCGCCGGGTTCGATGTGGCTCGCTTCGACACCACCTTCGCCAACCTCACCATCCTGCGCAATGCCGACGGTACGGTCACGGTTACCGACAGGACCGGCCTGCTGGGCACCGACATCCTGACGGGGGTGGAGGCCCTGCGCCTGTCCGACCGCATCGTGCTGCTGGATGATGGCGGGGTTGACCCGCGGACGGGCAGCGCCACCGGCTTCAGCGAGGCAGCATACCTGGCCGCCAATCCCGATGTGGCGGCGGTCGTGCGGGCTGGCGGGTTGACCAGTGGGGCACAACATTACGCTGCCCATGGGCAGGCCGAGGGACGCGTGGCCAATGCCACCTTCGACAGCGCCTATTACCTGGCCCACAATCCCGATGTGGCAGCGGCTGTGCAGGCCGGTGCCTTGCGCAGCGCCTATCAACACTTCCAGACCAATGGTCGGGCCGAATGGCGCGCGCCGGCGGCCGACCGCGACTATGATGGTGGTCTGTTCAGCGAGGGCTATTACCTGGCCCAGAATCTCGATGTGGCGGCGGCCGTAAAGGCGGGCGGCTTTAAATCCGGCCTGCAGCACTACACGCTGAACGGCCGGAACGAGGGACGAGAGGCCTTCCCCGCTGCCGACTTCCCGCTCGCCTTGTTCGATGAGGATTACTACATCGCCCATAACAGCGATGTGGCCGCCGCCGTCGCCGTCGGCATCTATGCCAACGGTTTGGAACACTATATCCGCTTCGGCCTGACGGACGGGCGCGACCCCAGCGCCCTGTTCGACGCTGACTGGTATCTGGCGCAAAATCCCGATGTTGCCACCGCCGTGCGGGCGGGGTTGCTGGACAGTGCCTTGTCCCACTATTTGACGCATGGCGGCAGCGAGGGGCGCGATCCCTCGGTCTGGTTCGACAGTTCGGCCTATCTGGCAACCAATGCGGATGTGGCAGCGGCCGGCGTCAACCCGCTGCTGCACTATCTCCTGCATGGCCAGCATGAGGGACGGAGCATCCAAGCTGTGGATACGGGGCTATGGCTGTAGCGGCACTGATCGGAGATCGACAGCAATCAGTCCCGAGCGCCTTGGCACACCGGAAGATGTTGGTGATCATGTCCATGCGCTCAATCAGCAGGCTCGTCTGGGGGCCGGTGCCGGTTGTCAGGCGGCTGGCATAACGTCGGTCGCCGAAGCGGCGGTGGCACTGTTCGGTAAGCATCCGGCGTATGCCCATTCAGGCATTTGCCTTCCAGTTCCAGGGCAAGCGGTCGGCGATGGCCTTTGCGGGATGGTCGTGGATGCGGGCGGGGGTGTCGGCCAGCCAGGCCTGGGGATCGACGTCGTTGAGCTTTGCGGTTTCGATGAGGGCGTAGATGGCTGCGGCCCTGTCACCACCGGCATCGGAGCCGCAGAAGGTCCAATTCCGGCCTCCTGGAGGGGGTCGGGCTTGCGGGCGGGATCGTAGAGGCCGGTATAGCCGCTATAGGCATCGGCCTGGATTACCCCCTTGTAATCGGCCAGATGTTCGCGCGGCCGTTCGCCCTTGCGGTCAGGGCTGAACCGGTACCAGGCCGCCGGTGCCCGGTCCCCGCACCAGGGCCGCTCATCCACCAGATAGGTCCAGAGCCGACCTGTCCGGGTACGCCCCTGTCCTGGTGCCAGCATCGCCACGGGCGTGTCGTCGGTATGGATGACCGGGCCACCCCGCACATAGGCACCGATGCGCTCGGCCAGCGGTGCCACCCACCAGGCCGCGTGCCCAACCCAGTCGGCCAGGGTGGCGCGCTCGATCTCAATGCCCTCACGGGCCAGCATCGCCGATTGCCGGTAGAGCGGCAGAGCATCCAGATATTTGCCCACCACCACCTGGGCAATCAGCTCCGGACCCGGCCGGCCGCGCGTGATCGGCAGATCGGGCGACGGGGCCTGCATAATGGTGGAACAGGCCCGGCAGGACAGTTTGGGTCGTACATGCCGGATCACCTTCAGGCGGGCCGGGAGCTTCTCCAGAATTTCGGTCACATCCTCGCCCAGGGGCGAGAAATGCCGCCCGCCGCAGCCAGGGCAGACATCGCCCGGCGCATGCACCACATCCTCACGCGGCAGATGCGGCGGCAATGGCTGGCGCACCGGCTGTATCCGCGACCGTTCCGGACGGGGCTTGTCTGCCTCAACCCGCACCGGGGCCGCGGCGCAACGAGGTCACCCAGGCCCGGTGGGTGGATGTCGACTTCGACCTGTGCCTGCTGACGGTCCAGCGCTCGAACAGCGGCCGGCGGCACCACATCCCGCTGTCGCCGCCGGCTGTGCAGTTGCTTTGGAGGCAGCACCTGCGCACCGGTCACGGGGAGCATGTCTTTCCGGGGCGTGCGCCGGGCAAGCCCATCACCGGCCTGCGGGGTAGCTGGGATCGGGCGCGCCGGGCGGCGGGCCTGCCCGATGACTTCGTTCTCCATTCGATCCGCCGGGACTATCGGGAATTTCGTGCTCGGCTGGGCCCGGCTCTATCCCAACAAGCTGCCCTTGACCGCGGTCCACACCGTCAATAACGAGGTGCTGCCCACCTTCGAGGCCGAGGGAGCGACCATCGACGCCGTGCTCAGCGATAATGGCCGCGAATTCTGTGGCCGCGAGGACCAGCACCCCTATGAGCTGTTCCTGCAACTGGAGGGGATCAAGCACAAGCGCACCAAGGTCAAACGCCCGCAATCCAACGGCATCGTCGAACGTCTGCACCGCACGCTGCTCGACGAGCATTTCCGCGTCGAAGGCCGCCGCACCTGGTTCGATACGATCGAGGAAATGCAGACCGTGCTCGACCAGTATCGCGTCGTTTATAATAGCAGAAGGCCCCACCAGGGACGCGGCATGAACGGCCGCACCCCCCTCAAGGCCTTCCGCGAGGGCATCCCCAATCAGCCAAAGGAGACACCAAACCCCAAACAGCCGCCCGAAAACCATGCGAGAGCGGACGACTGTCAGGGGATTGCCGTATCTGTACAGTCTAAGTTACGCGACCATCACATACGAATGCATATCATGCATGCAAATCCAGGAGCGTATAATATATGCGTTTCTACTGCGTTTCCGAAGCATTGTCCTTCAGCATCATTTTAGTTATCC
>JAIXTS010000444.1 GCA_027483805.1 Azospirillum sp.
CTGGGCCTGCTTTACAATCCCGGCCTCTTCATCCCCACACCGCTGCCGCAGCAGCAGCGCATCCTGCAGCGGCTGGCCCGGCAGGGTATCATCCATCTGGAGGCGGGCACGGTCGCCGAAATTGTCCAGCGCCTGCTGGAAAAGGGCGACTGGACCGATGCCGGTCTGCTGGGAACGGCTGGCCCCATGGGGGCGACCCTGCTGAACCGTGACCTGCTGGCGCCGCTGGAGCAGCTGGCCGCCTTTCTGGAGGCCGGCGGGGCGGGAACGCAGGCCGCCCATTTCTGGCTGCTGGCGGAGATTATCATCTGCGATCCGGCGCCGGACCGGCATGCCGCTTTCCTCACCCGGACAGCGGCAGAGCTGCCCGAGCAGCCGCGCCTGCTGCTGGCCATGGGCCGGGCCTGCCTCGGCGCGGGCCTGCCGGAACAGGCCGGGCTGCTGGCGGCCCGGGTCCTGAAACAGGAGCCCGAGCAGGCACTGGCGACCGCCCTGCAGGCAACCCTGGCCCTGATGGCCGGGGAGGGGGAAGGGCTGGCCCGGCTGTGTGATCAGCTGCGCCGGCAGCCACAGGGCGAACGCCAGGCCTTCAACCAGCAGGTCATGGGCCTGTTAACGGCAGGGGCGGCGGGCCCCGCCTGGACCCTGCTGGAAAAGCGGGGGGAGGACAATTTCCCCATGGTGAGGCTGCTGCGCGGTCTGGCGCTGCGCGCGCTGGACCGGGAGGCGGAGGCGCGGGAGGAGGCATGCCAGCTGGCGGCCAGCCTTTCCGACAATGCCCTGCGCCGCCTGGTCAATCTGGCCGGCCCCCTGCGCGGGGCGGCCCTGCTTCTGCTGGGCGAGGCCGGGCTGGAGGGGCGGCTGGCCCGGAATGTGCCAACCCTTTCCACCCCGGCCTGACCCGGACATTCCGGCGGCTCAGCCCTTGCGCCGGACCAGGAACAGGGCGGCATCGTAAAGCCAGTCCTGCGGCAGCATGCGCATGCTGCGGATGATCTCCCGCGAGAACTGGCTGGCCACCACAATGGAGGCCGGCGCCATGCCATAAAGGTCGAGACTGGCCAGGCGCCGGACGGGAAGGCCGCTCATCTCCCCATCGCGGAACGTATCGATGAAGCCCGCGACCTGCCGCCCGCCCTGGGCGTTCAGGATATCCAGCACGATGCGCCCCCCCTGCGAGGCGCCATAGATCCAGACAGGACGGTCCGCCGGCACGGCGCGCAGATCGTCCGCCGTGGCGATGATGTGGGGATGGGCGACGGCCTGACGGGTCCAGGCGATGGCCGCCGGACTGTCCACCTTCAGGCACTGATCAATGGCCCTGTTGACGGCGGCGGGCCCGGGATCGGTGCGGAAGGCCAGCAGATTGCCCCAGCAATCGGGATCGCGCAGGCGGGTGGGATAGGCCGACATGCGGCACCAGTCATGACGGATGCCATAACGGATGATCGGGTGCCATTCGCTGACATAGACGCTGTAGCCCAGACCCACCAGGAAATCGGCCATGTCGGTCATGCGATAGCCCAGATGGGTGGTCTTGGCGTCCTCAAACTCGCATTCGATCACGTCGGGCCGCAACCGGTCCCAGGGCACCCCCTTCAGCACCCTGAAGTCCCAGCCCTCGGCATCGATCTTCAGAAAATCGACGTGGGTGATGCCCTGTTCCCGGGTAAAGGCATCGATGGTCGTGACCGGCACATGGTCGGCACAGGTATGGCTGTCGCGGAAGGCCAGCAGGCTGCTGATGCCGGTGCTTTCCGCGGAGGTGAAGAAGGGGACGGACGCCGCCTCCGCCTCTCCCAGTGCCACGGCATGGATGGACAGGCCCTCCTGTCCATTGAAGCGGGTCTCCAGTTTGGCCCGATTGGCGGGATCGGGTTCAAAGCAGAAGATCCGCCAGCCGCGATTGACGAAATACTGGCTGCTGGACCCGAAATGCGCCCCCACATCCAGCATCACCGGCCGATGTCCGGCCGGGGGCGCGCGGTCGAACAGCCGGGCGATCATCTCCGTCTCGTCCAGGCGGGCCCGGGCCAAGCGCCAATGCGTATCGGAAACGACATGCTGCTGCGGCAGCGCCGGCCCGGCAGCAGCACTCAGCGCCTGCATGAAATCCCGCCGGATGGTCCCGATATCGAAACAGGTCCGGGCCACGGATACCGCCTGATCGGCCAGACGGGCCTGTTCAGCGGGGGCGGCGATCAGACCGGCCAGCGCCTGGCGCAGGGTGGCCACGTCGCGCTGATCCACCACAAGCCCGCACCCCTGTTCGCGGACATAGCTGATGGTGGCATTGTCGGCCGGGCCCAGGGCCAGCAGCGGCGCGCCGCTGACCAGCATTTCCGGCAGCTTGTTGGCCATGGAGTAGCGGCAATAGATCGCCGACACTTCATCGAAATTATAGGCGATCACGACGGCATCGCCGTCGCCCAGCCAGCGCAGATAGTCGGCCTCCGTACGGTCATGCACGGTCAGGACGGTATGGCTGAAAGGAGTGAACCGCATCTGGGCCGTGTCGCGCCAGAAGGGCCGCGTATTGATTTCCAGCCGGCAGGCAATGCCCTCGCTATTGAGCTGTTCCACGGCCTGGGACAGGAGGACCAGGGCATGAAGCGTCATGTTGGCGGCCAGGGAGCCGCTGTAGCGCAGGGTGAACGGACCTGTCCTGGCGCCGCGCGCCGGCGGGTCCACGGGTTCCACCCCATTGCCGAAGGGCAGGAAGGGAACACCATAGCGTTCAGTGAAGGCCGCGCACATGGCCGTACAGATGGCCAGACGCAGCACGGCCCGGTTCAGCAGCCAGCGCAGGTCATGGTCCAGGCAGGCCGCCAGGGACGGCTGCTGCAAGGCCAGGCTGGTCGGCCAGTCATCCATGATCCAGACGGCAAGCGGCACCTGCGCGAACTGGCGGATCACCCCCATGGCGAAAAGATGCAGGCCGGGCCGTTCGGGAACGGGCCGGTAGAGGATCAGCTGGGGGGCGAACGCCCGGATGATCTCCGACACCTGTCCGTCATCGGCCTGACCGGCATAGCGGTCCGCAAAGGCCGGAGCGCCGGCCAGACCCAACCCGTCCGACCCGGCGGCATGGACCTGCAGGTAGCTGTCACGCGGCCAATCGGCGAACAGGGTCTCCTTCAGGGCCCCCGTGGCGGTGCCATCCCCCCGGCAGGTGAGGTCGATGACCAGGATGCGGGGGACGGCGGGAGGAGGGGCGGCATTCATTGTCCGGCCCCGGCGAACAGGGACGCATAGTCACGCCGTTCGAACACTTCCAGTTGGCCACCCAGGGTGGCGTTGTAGATGGTCGAGCCTGTCCCCTCCAGGGTCCGGCGCGCCTCCTCATAGGCCTCGATCATCTTGTCCACCTGGGGATCGTGCCAGCGATACCCCTTGCCGAAATAGTCGGGGTGGAAATGGTTGGGATCATCAGACGCCATGTCCAGGATACCGACACCGTATTTGCTGCCCTGGCTGGCATCGTCGGGGATCTTGTAGCTGGCATCGACGCCCATCAGATAAATCTCCCGGAACCCCATATAGGCGGCCAGCTGCATGCAGGTGAAAGTGACCGTACAGCCGGCATAGGTGCAATGGTCTGCATCGGTGGAGAAATTAAAGCCGTGCGGATAGCGGGTACGGGGCCGGTGATCAAAAAAAACCGTATCGTCGCGTTCCGTCAGGCAGTAACGCAGATAGGCCGGAAACAGCCGGGTGGACCCCGTGACACCTTCAATCTCCGACGCCCGGTCCTCGGCCACCAGATGATCTTCCACCACATAGAAGGTGGGCTTCCAGTCCAGTTCACGGGCCTTCAGGAAGAAGCCATTGACGGCAAACGTCGTCTCCCCCTTCAGCAGGGTGAGGTCCGTACGGTTCAGGCTGGGCCCGTTGCCGATGATGAAGCAGCGGTCGCGGTTGCCGATAGCGGCCTTCAGCGCACGCAGCCGGGGCTTGTAAAGGCTTTCCAGCCGGTTGCGGCAGAGATCGCGCACCGCCAGCACACCCCGCACACGGTCGGCCAGGAGCATGCGCTCGGTCGGCAGAAAGATGGGCGCGCGCAGGGGCAGGTCGGCCACCGTTTCCGCATAAAGCCGCTGAAGCCCGGTTTCATCCAATCCCTGGAGTTCATCAGCCGGCACGTTCTTCCCCTTCCAGGCCCCGGAATATGTTGATGGATCATAGCCTTCCGGAGAGGGGCGCGGAAGAATTAAAGGGGGGAGGCTAGACCCCCAGCCGCCGGTTCATCTGATCACCATCCAGGGCGAGGAAAGCCGTCTCCGCCGCATCGGACCAGTATTCATCAATCCGGGACGGCTTGCCGATATAGGTCCGGGTCTTCGACCCGATGGCGGAGCGGTGGAAAACCGCCTGGACATGATCGGGGTCCAGGGCCAGCACCCCGGCGATACGGGCCAGCAGGTCAGCCTGGGCCTGCGGGCCGCGATCGCCGATAAGACCGGCATAGGGAATGGTCAGCGAGCAGCGCGAGACCCAGGGGATCTGCATCCCCATCCCATGCAGATGGGAGGCGGCATGCTTCGTGACCCAGGCCGCGAACAGGGCCTGCCGGTTCTCCACCGGTTCTTCCTTGCCACGCTGGTGGAACTGGAACCGGTACATCGACACCAGGGCTTCCCGCAGTTCGCGCACCAGGAAAAAATGGGTCCGCACATCATGCTTTTTCAGAATGAGGTCCGTCGCCTCGTCGAAATAGAGATGGGCGTAGAAATAACCCGGCCCGACCCGCTCGATCGCTTCCCCGAAGGAGGCATCGACCCTGAATTTCTTCTGGTTCTCGATATGCTCTTCCAGGGTGCGATCAAGGGTCCAGTCCCAGTAATGGCTATTGCGGAAATGGAATTCCCCCCCCTGGAAGCCAAGGGATTCCAGCAGCTTGCCAAGCAGATAGGTTCCCGATTTGGGGATCGAGTTGACCAGTATCCTGCCAGTGCCGGACCCGGAGGCCGTGCCGGGGAGGGAAGGGGACACCATGGAGGTCACCCGCCCGCCGGCGGATATTTCTCCGCAATACCCAGGCCGCGCAGCAGATTGCGCAAGGCGGCGACATTGACCCGGTCCACACCCTCATGGGTGTTGGAGCCGTTATGGGCACCCAGGATCACGTTATCGAAGCCGCGCAGCGGGCTGTCGGCGGGCAGGGGTTCTTCCTCGAACACGTCCAGGCCGGCCCCGCCGACCTGGCCGGAAGCCAGGGCTGCGATCAGCGCCTTTTCGTCGATGATGGACCCGCGCGAGACATTGATGACCTTGGCCCCCTTCTTCAGGCGGGCCAGGGCCGGTGCGTCGATCAGGTGAAAACTGTCGGGCGTCAGATTGCAGGTGACGATCAGGTAATCGACCTGGGGCAGCATCTCGGCCAGGGGCAGGCGGGTCAGGCCGGTGCGGGCGTCAAAATCGGGATCAGGGGCGGCATGGGGATCACTGCCATAGGCCAGCAGACCGAAACCGCCCAGCCGGCGCACCACCGCCCGGCCGATGCTGCCCAGGCCGACCACGCCCACGCGCAGGCCAGACAGGGTGGTGCCGCGCAGCTTGCTCCAGACCCCGTCACGCACGCCGCGGTCGATCAGGTGCAGGGGGCGGGCCAGCAGGATGACATAGCCAAGCGCCATGTCCGCCACCTCTTCCCCGAACATGCCGGGCGTGTTGTAGACGGGAATATTGCGCTCGGCGGCGGCGGCGGTGTCGATGGCATCAATGCCGATGCCCCATTTGCAGATGACCTTGAGCCGGGTACCCGCCTCGATCACCTTGCGCGAGACCTGATCATCGCCGGCAACGATGGCATCGAACCGGCCGATGATGGGCACCAGATCCTCCTCGGTCAGGTGCTGAAGGGTGGGCGGCAGCTCGACCGTGATGTCATGGTCCGCCAGCCAGCCACGGAACTGGTCGATACAGGATTGCAGCTGACGGCAGGGGATCAGGACATGGGCGGTCATAGCGCCTCTCCACTCTGGCGGTGCAGGCGGAACAGCTGTTCGGCCAGCAGGAAATTGGTTTCGATGTCGATATCCTGCGCCTCGATCTCATCGATCTCGAACATCAGGGGACGGTCGCCGATACGGTTGCGGCGCCGGGCCAGGATTTCCCGCGTGAACAGGTAGATGCAGGAATTTTCCTCATAGACCGGCGGCAGGTCCTGGGTACGCAGCAGGATGGCGGCATTATGGTTGATGGGGCGGGCCAGCTGATCCCAGAGCCGTGTCTGCAGGCGGGTGACGGAGAACAGGCTGTCGAAGGCCGGCGCCTTTTCCTGGAAGGTCGCGATGGCGCGTTCGATCGACGCCTTGGTCAGCAGCGGGTTTGTGCTGTGGGTCTGCAGGTAGAAATCGGCCGGCACCACGCTGGTGGTATGCAGCAGCACGTCATTCATCGGGGTGGCGCCGTCGCGCAGATTTTCCGGCCGCTCCAGCAGGCGGACGGCGGGGAACAGGCGGGCCGCCTCTTCCAGGATGACGGGACTGTCGGTATCGATCACCACCTCGCTGATGGAGGGGCAGTCCAGCAGGGTGCCGACAATGTAATGGTAAAGGGGCTTGGCGACGAATTCGCGGTAATTCTTGCCCTTCACACGCTGGCTGTCATGCCGCATGGGCACGATGGCGACAATCCTGGTCATTCCGGTCCCTCTGTTTTCCGCGGCACGCCGGGAATAGGCGAACTGCCATAATCGATACGCAGTTTACTGCGCACATCCTCGTCGATCCAGGCCGACGCCGGCGCACCGGCCGGGTAGAAGAAGGTCCGCTTCAGGGCCTGCGGCACCTCCCCCTGCTGGCGATGGCCGCGCCAGGTGCCCAGGAACTGCATGAAGCGGAACCAGAGGATTTCCCAGGCGACCTCCGGCAGGCGGCCCGCACGCAGGGCGTGCCAGAGGTCGCTGGCCACATTGGCGGTCAGCAGACGCAGAAAATCCGGAAAGCCGAAGCGCAGGTCGGGCATGATGGCGCGCAGAGCGATGGCTTCGCGCTGATAGCGCTTCAGCACCCGGCCCGGCGTCTCCTCATGCACATGGATGATGCGGGCAGCGGGATCATAGACGATGCGCCGGCCCAGGCGCCGCATGTGCGAGGCCCATTCCAGATCCTCCAGCCCTGTCAGCGCCTCGTCATAGGGTCTTTCCAGCCAGAAGGACCGGCGGACGGCGGCATTGGCATTATTGCAGAAAGGATGCTGCTGGTCCGGGTCGGGCCGGTCGGGAAACCAGCTTTCGAACAGCCGGTGTTCGGAATAGCGCGTGCGCCCGTCCCCGCGCTGGCCCCCATAGACGATGGCGACGGTGGGATCATCGAATGGCGCCACCAGCCGGTCCAGCCAGTCGGCATGGGTCGGATAAACATGGGCGCTGGCGATCACCAGGATATCGCCCGTGGCGGCGGCACAGCCCATGTTGAGGGAACGGCCGAAGGAGAAGCGTTCGGGCGGGATATGCAGGATCCTGACCGGGAAATGCGCCGCGATATCCAGCGTGGCATCGGTGGAGCCGCTGTCCACGATGATGATTTCGATATCGCGGAAAGCCTGTCTTTCGATCCCGACCAGCAGACGGCCAATATGTTTGGCCTCATTATAGCAGCGGATGATCAAGGAGACGCGCGGCACTTCGATACTCCGGTCCCCGCCGACCGGCGGCAGGCTGCCATTCGGCGATATTTTCCGTATATAGTAAGCAGATAGCCGTATCAATGCCACTGCCGGGCAGCGGCGGCGGGGCCGGCGGGACGAGGAAATATGGGCAACGACGCGAAGCTGCTGGTCCTGGGCAACGGCCCGTCGCTGAAGCCGGACCATTTCCCGGCCTTCCAGGGGATCGATGCGCTGGGCATGAATGCCGCCTACCGGTTCTGGCAGCGGATCGGCTGGTATCCCGCCTATTATGCCTGCCTGGACCCGCAGGTGGTGGTGAGCCATGCCGACGCCATCGCCCGGATGATCAAGGAGGGCCGCTTCCGCCGGGCCTTCCTGCATTGGCATATCCTGAAGCATCACCCCGATCTGGCGGCCGATGCCCGCGTCACCTTCCTCTGCCAGCTGACGGACATGGCGGATGACCCCAGGCGCTGCGCCGCCCTGGGGCTGGAGCATCGGCCCGACCCGTTTTTCCGCTCGGCCCATCCCGGCTGGTATACGACAGGCAGCGCCAGCCTGCGCTTTGCCGCCCATCTGGGCCATCGCCGCATCGGGGTGCTGGGCATCGACTGCCGCTATCAGGAGATGCTGCCCGAGGCGGCGGCGGCGGCGGGGCAGGTGCTGCGGATCGAGCGGCCCGTGACCCGCAATCCCAACTATTTCTTCGACGATTACCAGCAGCCGGGCGACCTTTATCAGGTGCCCAACCCGGCCCAGGTCGATCCCAACCTGCATCTGCACTGCGTCCAGTATGTGGCCGAGGATAATGCCGCCTTCGGCTTCGGGCTGGATATCCGCGTCCTGAGCCCGGAAAGCGGGCTGCATGCGGAAAAGGTTTTCCCCTTCCAGGCCCTGGACGATTTCCTGAGGCCGGACTGAATGCGCCCCCTGCGTCTTTCCCTTTTTAACCCGCAGGCGCCCGGCCATCCCGTGGCGGAGCGGGAGCTGGCGCTGCGGATGGTCAGGGCGGTGGAAGGGCTGGGCTGGGAAGGGGTCATCCAGACAAGGTCCGCCGAGGTCGAGGCGTACGACCCCGACGGCGTCATCAATCTTTATCCCGAGGCCGCCCCCAAGCTGACCCGCCATGTCTGGCTGGGCTGCGCCTGGAACCCGGTCGGGCTGGTGGCCCGGTTAAGCCCGCCGGCCCGGGCCGGGGCCGCCCGCCACCTGCCGGCCCAGGATGGCTATCTGGTCTCCGGCCCGCAGCTTGCGGCCCATCTGGCGACCCTGCGCCCCGATGCCCCCAGCCGGCCCTTCCATCCCAGCTCGCCGCGCAGCGGCCTGTCCCCCCGCCTGGGCCCCGACAGCCGGCTGTTCTATGTCGGGTCCAACTGGGACGGGCAGCGCTATCCGGCCCTGCTGACCCGGCTGGCGCGGGCGGGGCTGCTGGCCCTGCACGGCACGGCGGAGCGCTGGTCCCACCTGGCCGAGGCCTGGCAGGGGCCGCTGCCCTTTGACGGGCAGGCCGTCATTGCCGCCGCCCACCGCCAGGGCATGGGCCTGTGCCTGCACCTGCCGCAGCACCGGGCCGAGGCCGTGCCCAACATGCGGGTATTCGA
>JAIXTS010000344.1 GCA_027483805.1 Azospirillum sp.
CTGGGCACGGGCGCCATCATGGAAATGGCCCTGAAATGCAAGGAGACCTGCCGCCTGCATGCTGAAGCGTTCAGCGCGGCAGAGGTGATCCACGGCCCCCTAGCCCTGGTCGGTCCCGACTTCCCCGTCCTGGCCATCAACCCGAATGACCCGACCGCAGAGGCGACGCGGGCGGCCATTGCCCGCTGTGTCGATCTGGGTGCGCCAGTGTTCAGCAGCGATGACAGCGTGAAGGGCGCGATCCGGCTGCCGTCGGTGCCGGCGCTGGCCCCGGAACTGGCGCCGCTGGCGGCGGTGCAGAGCTTCTACATGGCCATCCATACCGTGTCACAGCGCCGGGGCCTGAACCCCGACGTGCCCGCCAACCTGCGCAAGGTGACGGAGACGGTATGATGACAGGCACCCTGCTGACCGGCGCGCGCGTCTTTACCGGCACCCGCACCATCGAGGCTGATATCCTGCTCCAGGGGGAGAAGGTGGCGGCGGTTCTGCCGCCCGGTGCCATGGCACCCGCCGGGGTGGCGGTGCGGCGGCTGTCGTCCGACATGCTGCTGGCCCCCGGTTTCATCGACACCCAGGTCAATGGCGGCGGCGGGGTGTTGTTCAACGACACGCCGACGCGCGACGCGGCGCTGGCCATTGCGCGCGCCCATCGCCGGTTCGGCACCACGGGCCTGCTGCCCACCTTCATCACTGATCGGGTGGAGGGGATGCAGGCAGCGGCAATGGCGGCGGCATCGGCCAGCGCCGTCACCGGCTCCGGCGTCATCGGCGTGCATCTGGAAGGCCCGTTCCTGACGCCCGAACGGCGCGGCGTCCATAATCTGGACCATGTGCGACCGGCCAGCGAAAGCGATCTGGATTTCCTGGAAGGGCTGCCCGACCGGTTCGGGTCCCATGATGCCCGCGTGCTGCTGTCGCTGGCGCCCGACCGCGTGGCCCCGGCGGACATCGCGCGGCTTGTGGCGGCGGGGGTGATTGTGGCCGGCGCCCATTCGGCCGCCACCTATGCCCAGACCCTGGCGGCCATCGATGCCGGCCTGACCGGTTTCACCCACCTGTTCAACGCCATGCCGCCGCTGGCCAACCGCGAACCGGGCATTGCCGGGGCGGCGCTTTCAACGCGCGATACCGTCTGCGGCATCATTGCCGACGGGGTGCATGTGCATCCCGCCATGCTGCGTCTGGCGCTGGCGGCCAAGGGGCCGGGCGGGTTGATGCTGGTCACCGACGCCATGCCGCCAACGGGCACGGATGCGACCAGTTTTCAACTGTATGGCCAGACCATCCACCGCCGCGACGGCCGGCTGGTCACCGATGATGGCACGCTGGCCGGGGCCGATATCGACATGGCGCAGGCCGTGCGCAACGCCATCACCCTGATGGGGGTGGATCTGGAGGGGGCGTTGCGCATGGCGTCGCTCTATCCCGCGCGGTTCCTGCATCTGGACCAGCGTCTGGGCCGCATCCAGGCGGGGTGGCAGGCCGATCTGGTGCTGCTGGACAAGGATCTGTGCGTTACGGGCACCTGGGTCGCCGGGCAGTGGCGGGACGCCGCCGCGTAAACAAGGACAACAACGGACGAGGGAGCAGGGGCATGTTGAAGCGTCGTTACACCGCCGAAGAGGTGGAACAGAAGCTGGCCTTGGCCGATGCGCTGCTGAATGAAGGGTACAAGATCGTGGACATTGCCCGCGAACTGGGCGTGACCCGCGTCACCTATTACCGCTGGCGTCAGGATCAGGCGGGGGAAAAACCGGCCATGGTGCGCCGCCTTGAACAACTGGAGCGGGAGAATGCCGACCTGCGCCGCCGGCTGGCCGACCTGCTGCGCGCCGGTTACCGGACAGAGGCCGCGGCCGCCTGATACCGACGGTCATAAATTATGGCCGTTGGTACCGCGGCGACTGCCGCCACGCCGCCCATGCGGCGCCGCAAAACCTGCGGATGCAGGTGCCGCCGGTGTTAGCCCGTCGCCTGCTTCTTGGCCAGCCTCGGTTCCCCGAACAGATAGCCCTGGCCAAAATCGATATAGAGGTCCAGCAGCTCCAATAGCTGGGCCTCTGTCTCGACCTTCTCCACGATCAGGTCGATATTGTTGCGGTCCAGTTGCTGGCGCAGTTCGCGCACGACGCGCGGATCGGCAAAGCGGCCATCGGGGTCCAGCAGGCGGGCCGCGTCCAGCTTTACAAAGCGGATTTCGTGCCGCGCCAGCTCGTTCCAGTCCAGATCCAGGCTGTAGACCTGATCCATGGAGAAATGGAACCCCAGGCGCCGCAGCCCGTCCAGAAAACTGGTGGCGAACAGCCCGCCCCGCATCAGATCATCCTGGGACAGCTCGAATATCAGTTTTGTCGCCAGATTGGGGTTTTGCCCCATATAGGTGACAAATTCCCGCATGAAGGCGGCATCGTTCAGGGTAGCGGCGGAGATGTTGCAGAAGAAGCCGACATTCTGGTGCCGCTTCTCCGTCTCGCGGAGCAGTTGGATACAGCGGAACAGCAGCAGATTGTCGATGGTGGCGATCAGCCCGGCATCGGCCGCCACGCCCAGATATTGCTCGGGCAGCAGGTAACGCGGCTTGCCATCGCCGTCCAGACCGGCCCGGATGCGGGAAAACAGCTCATAATAGCGATGCTTGCGCTGCGGCAGGCTGACCACGGGCTGAAGGAAGATATCCACCTGATCGGTACGCAGCGCCTCGCGCACATGGTCCAGGATGGCGCCCGTATCGGCCGGCATGGGCTGCGCCGTCAGGGGGCGGGGCGCGAACAGGGGACCGGCATCGACCCCACCGACGGTTGGCGCCACCCGGCCCGCCGCCGGCAGACGATCGGCCAGCCGCTCCAGCACGCGGGCTTCCGACAGGACGGCCGCCACTTCGGACGGATCGGCGGGCATGGCGCCGGAATGGCCGCGCACCGCGTCCAGTTCCAGGCGCATTTCCTCCATCCCCGCTTCAAGATCCCAGATACGGGATTCCAGCCGGCCACGTTCATCCTGACGGGACCAGAATTCATGCAGCAGTCCGCCAAAGGTAAGGATCGCCAGCCCGAACAGCAGGGCCGTATGCCCATCCATGCCCACCACCGACATGGGCAGGGTCAGCGCCACGACCAGGGCCAGGGCGACATAGACGGCGGCGAATACCAGATGACGGAACCAATGCATGCGCGCCCCTTCCTCCCACCCCTGACCTACCCTTTGCGGTGGGCGGACCCCACCGCATCCGCCACATGGGCGAACCCGTCATCGGCCAGCCGTTGCACCAGTTCCGCCTTGATACGGCCCACCAGGCCCGGCCCCTGATAGGCCAGCGCCGAATAAAGCTGCACCAGGCTGGCCCCGGCCCGGATCTTGGCATAGGCATCGGATCCGGACGACACACCGCCGACACCAATCAGCGGCAGGCGACCGCCCAGCAGCTGATAGAACTCCCCCAGCACCTTGGTGGACGGCTCCAGCAGCGGTCGGCCCGACAGGCCGCCCGCTTCCGCCGCCAGTGCCGACGGAATGGCGGCCGGCCGCGCCAGGGTGGTGTTGGACACGATCAGCCCGTCAATGCTGCTGTCCAGAACGACCGCCGCGATATCGGCCTTGTCCTCGTCCGTCAGGTCGGGCGCCACTTTCAGCAGCAGCGGCGGCTTGGCGCCTGTATCGGCGCGGGCCGCCAGACACTGACCCAGCAGATCGGCCAGCGCGTCGCGCGATTGCAGCGTACGCAGGCCCGGCGTGTTGGGGGAGGAGACATTGACCACCAGATAGCTGGCAAGGCGCGCCACCCGGCGGATGCAGGTGGTGTAATCGCTGGCCGCGTCCGCCGTATCCTTGTTCTTGCCGACATTGGCGCCGACGATGCCAGGGCGGGTTGCCCGCGCCTCAAGCCGGGCGGCATATGCGTCCAGACCCTGGTTGTTGAAGCCGAAGCGGTTGATCACCGCCTGGGCCGTGGGCACGCGGAACAGGCGCGGCTTGGGATTGCCATCCTGCGGGCGCGGGGTGACCGTGCCCGCTTCGACAAAGCCGAAGCCCAGCTTCAGCATGGCGTCCGGCACCTCGGCATTCTTGTCGAATCCGGCGGCCAGCCCGATGGGATTGGGGAAGTCCAGCCCGAAGACACGGGTGGCCAGGCATTCGGGATCGCGCCGCGACCCGCCGGGCACCAGCCCTGTCTTCAGTGCCGTGATGGTCAGATTGTGCGCCTGCTCGGCATCCATGGCCATCAGGAAGGGGCGGGCCAGGGGATAAAGATCGACCATTCAGACCCCCTCCCCCGCCACATGGGCCGGCATCACATGCAGGCCGTCATCGCCCAGCGGCAGCGGGTCGACACGGATGACCGCCGCCGGCAGCAGCGGACCGTAAAGGTGCGGGAACAATTGCCCCCCGCGCGACGCCTCCCATTTCAGGGCGTCGCCACAGGCCTGGGGATCGACGGTCAGCAGCAGCAGGCCCGTCTGGCCGGTCCGGTGCCTGGCGGCACTTTCCGGCAATTGCGCGCCGGTGGAAAAATGGATGAACCCGTCCGCCCGGTCCTGGGAGGAACCGTCATAGCGGGCGGCGGCCTGCGCCGCCTGCCATTCATCGGCGCGGCACATGTGAAAGATGGGGGATGCCATGGTCTTCGTTCAAAAGACAAAAGGAAGGATGCCACCCTAATCCGAAAGCGGTGCGACCGCCAGCACAGCCATGAAGCGCACGATACCAATCCGCCGAAGGTCTGGCGCATTGCGGATGCCGGCTCGCCGTGACAGGTCGCCCACCGGCCGCCCGGCGGTTGAAGGAACGCGGAGCCTCCCTTGATCAGTCACGTTCAGGGGAGATTTGTATGGCCTATGCAAGTCATGCAAGAAGAGGTGCGAATGATTACGAACAACAGATCAAACAACAAAACTATCCGTCTGCACAGTAGAGGCCGCCGATGACACGCGCCTATAGTCAAAAATCCACAGGATGGAACGGTGTTGCGACCACCGGCGCCGTCAATCAGGGATCAGGAGCAACCGTCATGAAGGACGCGGCCCAAATGTTCACCAATGTCAACGAAACCATGCTGAGCGAACGGATGCGTTTCGCTTTGAACGAGGTGGAACAAATGGGAATCCGGGGCCTGACGGCTGTTCCCGTAAAGCCCACACAGGAGATGCTGACGGCCGGCGCTCGCGCTGGCAGCATCAGCATCGAAGCTGTGATGGCTATTTACACTGCCATGTTGCGGGCCGCCGATTGATTGGCGGACACGCGGTCTGGTCTTCACTTCTGCTTTTTCATCTCTTTCTGTTCCCAGAGGAAACTTGACGCCGTCCCTTTCTCTCCGTGAAGGGACGGCATTTTCTTTGGCTCAGCCATTATGGGCCAGCACGGTCCCCGCCAGATAAAGCGACCCGCAGATCAGCAGGCGCGCCGGCGCCCCATCCCGCCCCAGCAGCGCCAGGTCGGCCACCGCACCCGCCACGTCCCCGGCTGAGCCGGCCTGCATCCCCGCCTCGCGGGCAAAGGCGGCGGCATCATCTGCCGTGACGCTGTTGGCCTCCCCCGGAATGGCGACAGCCCGCAACCGGCGGACATGTGGCGCCAGCGGGCGCAGGAAATCCAGCGGACGCTTCGACCC
>JAIXTS010000399.1 GCA_027483805.1 Azospirillum sp.
ACCATGTGACAGCCCACGACCTTCTGTGTGGCGCGGTCCACCACCAGCTTCATGAAGGTGCGCTGATCACGGCCCGACAGCTGATGGCGCATCGGCTTGAAATTGCTGCGGTAGATATCGACGCCGCCGGGCAGCGTCGCGCGGGCCTGTTCCTCCGTGATGCCCACGGTGGCCACGGGGGGGATGGAGAAGACGGCGGTGGGGATATTGTCGTAATTCACGTCGCGCGGGCGGTTGCCATAGAGGCGGTCGGCCAGCACATGGCCTTCGGCCAAGGCCACGGGCGTCAGGTTCACACGGTTGGTGACATCGCCCAGGGCATAGATGGAGGGGACCGAGGTCTGATACTGGTCATTGACCGTGATGGCCCCGGCCTTGTCCGTTTCCACGCCGACATTTTCCAGGCCCAGGCCATAGGACATGGGCTTGCGCCCGATGGCATAGACCACGGCGTCGCATTCCTGCACGGTGCCGTCCGACATATGGGCCAGCAGGCCGGAATCGGTCTTTTCAATGCGGGTGATGATGGTGTTCAGCTTCAGGTCGATGCCGGCCTTGCGCACCTCATCCGCCACGAAATCGCGCACATCCTTGTCAAATCCACGCAGGATCTGCGCACCCCGGTAAAGCTGGGTCACCTTGGCACCCAGCCCGTTGAACAGGCTGGCAAATTCCAGGGCGATATAGCCGCCGCCGGCCACGATGACGCGGCGCGGGAACGTCTTCAGATAGAAGACCTCATTGGAGGTGATGCCATAATCCCTGGCACCCGGTTCGGATGGCAGTTCCGGCCAGCCGCCAGTGGCGATCAGGATACGTTCCGCCGTCACCCGCTTGCCATTCACTTCCACCGTATGGGCGTCCACGATGGTGGCGCGGCCTTCGAAAATGGTAACGCCGGCCCCGTCCAGCAGGCGGCGATAGATGCCATTGAGGCGGTTGATCTCCGTGTCCTTGGCGGCGATCAGGGCGTTCCAGTCATGGCGGACATTGTCCACGGTCCAGCCGAAACCGGCGGCATCGGCAAAGGCCTGGCCATATTCGGCGCCATAGACCAGCAGCTTTTTCGGCACACAGCCGACATTGACGCAGGTGCCGCCGAAATAACGTTCCTCCGCCACGGCCACCCGCGCCCCATGCCCCGCCGCGATACGCGATGCCCGCACCCCGCCGGACCCGGCGCCGATGGTGAACAGGTCAAAATCATACTGGGACATGGGGATGGTTCCTGTGGATGGAGGGCTTCAGGGGATATGGGAATGGCGGATGTAGAAGGTCAAGCGGCCGTCAGGGGGACACGGCGATGATGATAGGGGGCGCAGGGCGCATTTACCGTGAGCGGAATCACTTCCTTCTTCGTCATCCCGGCGAAAGCCGGGACCCAGCGTAAGGCGCGGTCAGCGCCGATATGACTCATGTCGCGGCTGACGCCGCTGAGCTGGGTCCCGGCTTTCGCCGGGATGACGGTAGAAGCGGGCGGGTATGAAGGGGCGAACCCCTACCTTGGCGCCTATGGGCTTATCCCCAAGGATGCCATCACACCCCGCCCCAGGCCACGAAATGCGGATTAAGGAAGGTGGGGGCCTTGCCATAGGGGAACGGCTCCCCATCCAGCAGGGTCAGGCAGCCGCCGGCCCCGATCAGGATGGCATGGCCCGCCGCAATATCCCATTCACAGGTGGGGCCCAGGCGCGGATAGACATCGCCCACCCCTTCGGCGACGCGGCAGAATTTCAGCGAGCTGCCGGCGGCGATACGGGCCGCCACCCGCCGGCCCGTCAGGAACTCATCCAATACCGCATTGTCGGCATGGCTGCGCGAGGTCAGGACCGTCAGGCCCGCCGCCGGGACGGCGCGCACCTGAATCGGTTCATCCTTCTGCCCCTTGCCCCCGCGCACGGCGGTACCGGGACCGGAGGCGGCATAGAGGGTGCCGCCGACGGGCAGCATGACCACGCCCAGCGCCGGTTCGCCCCCCTGGATCAGCGCGATATTGACCGTGAATTCGCCGTTACGCTTGATGAATTCCTTGGTCCCGTCCAGCGGATCGACCAGCCAGAAAGTGCCGGCAGAGATATCCGGGATGCGGCCGGCGGCCACCTCCTCCTCCGTCACCACGGGAATGTCGGGGGTCAGCCTGCGCAGGGCCGCCAGGATAATGGCATCGGCATCATTGTCAGCGGCGGTGACGGGGCTGCCATCAGCCTTTGTGGTTGCCTGCGCCCCGGCCTCATAATGGCGCAGGATGGCGGCGGATGCCTGTTCGGCGGCGGCGCGGACGGCGGGCAGCAGGGCCGCCACCTCATTGGCAGATAGCATTCTCAAACTCTTATCACGCCGCGTTCGCGGGTTTTGCGGAATGGATCAGGCGCCAGAGCACGGGCGCGGTGGCGGGCATGTCGACATGGGTGACGCCCTGGGCAGCCAGGGCATCGACCAGGGCATTGATGATGGCGGGACAGGCGCCGATGGCACCGGCCTCCCCCGCGCCCTTCAGGCCCAGGGGATTGGTGGCGCAGGGCACGGGCCGCAGGGAGAAATCGATCATGGGCAGATGATCGGCGCGCGGCATGGCGTAATCCATGAAGGAGCCGGTCAGCAACTGGCCGCTGTCCGTATCAAAACGGATCAGTTCCAGCAGCGCCTGGCCCATGCCCTGGGCGATGCCGCCATGCACCTGACCCTCCAGCAGCAGCGGGTTCAAGACCGTGCCGAAATCATCCACCACGGTATAGCGTTCGATGCGCGGCACGCCGGTATCGATCTCCACCGAGATTTCGACCACATGCGTGCCGTTGGGGAAGGTATTGGAGGGGGGGCTGTATTTGCCCCGGCCCCGGAAGACATGGCCGTCGGCATCGGGCGCGGCGGCCCCCGCCACCTCGGCAAAGGGGACAAAGCGGTTGGAGCCGGACAGGGCGAAGCCCCCGCCCTCCCCCGTCACCTCAAACCGCAGATTCTGTTCGTCGGCTTCCAGCAGTTTGGCCGCCACGGGCCGGGCCTGATTGATGACATCCGCCGCCCCCTCCCGCACAGCCACCCCACCGGTGGGGATGGAGCGGGAGCCGCCGGTGCCGCCGCCGGTCTTCACCCGCTGGCTGTCGCCCTGGACCATGACGATGGCGTCGGGCGCGATGCCCAGCATCTCCGCCACCACCTGCTTATAGGCGGTTTCGTGGCCCTGGCCGTTGGATTGCGTGCCGATCAGCAGCAGGACGGAACCATCGGGATTGACCAGCAGTTCCGCTGCCTCCGGCGCGCCGCCGGAACAGGCCTCGATATAGGTGGCGATGCCCTGGCCCAGCAGGCGACCCTGGGCCAGGGCAGCGGCCCGGCGTGCGGGGAAGCCGGCGCGGTCGGCACGCGCCAGTGCTGCATCCAGCGTGCCGGCGAAATCGCCGCTGTCATAAACATGGCCCGTCGGCGTGCGGTAGGGCATGGCAGCGGGCGGGATGATGTTCAGGCGGCGGAAGGCGGCGGGGTCGTGCCCGATCTCCCGCGCGGCCTTGTCGATCAGCCGTTCCACCAGATAAGCGGCTTCCGGCCGGCCCGCGCCGCGATAGGCGTCCACAGGCTGTGTATGCGTATAAACACCGCGCACACGGGCATAGATGGCGGGGATCTGATAGACGCCCGACAGCATCTTGGTCTGGCCGTCGGTCTGGATATAGGTGGCGTAGTTCGACAGGTAGGCGCCCATATTGGCGATGATGTCGGCGCGCAGGCCCAGGATGCGGCCATCGGCATCCAGCGCCAGTTCGGCAACACTGACATTGTCGCGGCCATGATCATCGGACAGGAAGGCCTCCGCCCGGCTGCTGGTCCACGCCACGGGGGCGCCCAATGTGCGGGCCGCGAAGCAGGCCAGAACATATTCGGGATAGCAGAACAGCTTCATCCCGAATCCGCCGCCCACCTCATGCGTCAGGACATGGAACCGGGCCGAATCCTCACCGAAGATGCCGGCCAGCATGTCACGCATGTCATGCACGCCCTGGCTGCCCACGGTCAGGCGGGTCATGCCGGCGGCGGCATCATGGTCAGCCAGACAGGCGCGGCCTTCCAGCGGGTTGGCGGACAGGCGGTTATTGATCAGGTCCAGGCGGATGACGCGCGCGGCACCGGCAAAGGCGGCATCGGTGGCGGCCTGGTTGCCCTTTTCCCAGTCATAGGCAAGGTTGGCAGGCACATCGCCATGCACATGCGCGGTGTGGGTCAGGGCGGATTCGGTGTCGGCGACCGCGTCCAGCATGTCGTAATCGACCATCACCGCATCGGCGGCGTCCATCGCCGCATACAGGCTGTCGGCCACGATGAAGGCCACAGGCTCGCCCACATGGCGGACAAAGCCATCGGCCAGGACGGGCCGGTGCTTCATATGCAGGCTGGTGCCGGCCCGCACGCGCAGGGGCACCACGCAGGGGATGTCCTTGATACCGGCCTGTTTCAGGTCCCTGGCCGTGAAGATGGCCTGGATGCCGGGCATGGAGGCCGCATCGGCGGTATCGATCCCCCGGATGGCCGCATGGGCATGGGGGCTGCGCAAGACATAGCCCACCTTCTGTCCGGGCAGGCGGACATCGTCGGTGTAGCGGCCGGCACCCCGCAGCAGGCGGGTATCTTCACTGCGGGGGACGGGTTGTCCGATACCGAACTTGGTCATGGGCGAACGCTCCTGGCCGAAGGATCGCCCGATCATAGGGGATGGCGCGGCGGGAGCAACCTTCCCGCTTACTCCCCATCGTCATGGTCGGCCATATAGGCGCGCAGGGCGGCATTGATGCGGGCCTGCATGGCGCGGTCACCGCCACCATGACGGCGGAACCAGTCAACCAGATCGCCATCCAGCCGCAAGATCACCTCCCGCCGGTGGACACCGCGCGGGCGGCGGATCTGCCACAGGCTGGCCGGGGCCGCCGTTTCGGGCCGGTCCGGGCCCAGCAAGGCCGCCCGTTCGGCCGGTGTGATCAGCATTCCGCCTGGAAATGACATCAGCGTCCTCCTGCCGGCCCCTCGGCCAGCCTGTTTCATGCCCCTGTCGCCCCAACGAAAAAGACAGATCAAGGTTCCGGGTCCGCCCTGTGACTTCACGGTGACCTTTCCTTCACGGTTCATATTGGAAACCCCCGTCGCGGGGACAAGGGTTCATCCGTGTTACCCCCCCTTCCGGGCAGGCGCCGGGGCCTGTAGACTGAACGTCGAATGGACAGGGATGATACCCGGCATGTGCGGGCGGTTTGTGCAGAAGGACCTGAAGGATCTGGCCGACGCGTTCGACGCGCAGCTGCGCCATGACCTGAACCCTCGGCTGCTGGACCCCCGCTTTAACATCGCGCCGACGGCGGAGATCGGGGTCATCGGGCTGGACCGGGCGGGCAACCGGTCGGTCACATCCATGCGCTGGGGCCTGGTCCCGTCCTGGGCCGAGGATGCCGGCGGGGCCGCCCGCATGATCAATGCCCGCAGCGAAAGTGCCGCCGACAAGCCCAGTTTCCGCGAGGCGTGGCAGAAGCGACGGGCCGTGATCCCCGCCGACGGTTTCTATGAATGGTCGCAGACGGGCGACCGTAAGCAGCCCTGGTACGTGGCGCGCAGCGACGGGCGGCCCCTGGGATTCGCGGCACTGTGGGAGGTGTGGCGCGGCGGCGGGGACGGTCCGCTGTTCACCTGCTGCATCCTGACCGCCCCCGCCAATGATGAGATGGCGCGCATCCATGAACGCACGCCGGTCATGCTGATGGATGGGCCGGCGGTGGAACGCTGGCTGTCGCCCGACACGCCGGAGATCGCCCGGCATGGGATGATGCGGGGGCCGGTGCCGGGCAGCCTGCTGCTGCGCCCCGTCACCCCGCTGGTCAATGCCGTGCGCCATGACGGGCCGGACCTGCTGGCCCCCTATGACCCGGAGACGGCGGCTGCCCCGGTGGCGGCGGGGAGCCTGCTGTGAGGGGCGCGGGGCTGATCCTGCTGGCAATGCTGGCCTGCCCCGTGCCGGGGATGGCGCAGGGGGGCGCCGACAAGGCCCCGGTCAAGGGCATCGGGGCCGCCAAGGAGGGCGATCTGGTCACCGTCAAGGGCCAGGAATTCCGCCTGTTCGGTATCGACGCACCGGACCGGGGCCAGACATGCGAGAATGTGCGCGGGCAGAATTATGACTGCTTCGCCCTGTCGACCCGCATCCTGAGCCTGCTGATCAATGGCATGACCATCGAATGCACGCCGCGCGGCGAATCCCCCGCCAAGGGGGCAAAACTGGCCGTGTGCCGGGCGGAGAATGGCGACGACCTGGCCTATGCCATGGTGGAGCGCGGCATGGCGCTGGCCTACCGGCCCCTGAGCTTCGATTATGTATCGATCGAGGCGCGGGCCATTTCCTTTCGCCGGGGCCTGTGGGGCGGGCGGGTGGAGCCACCCTGGCTGTGGCGGTCGCGGGAGACGGAGAAGAAGCTGGACGAGATGCGCAAACCCAAGAAGGCGGGGGCGCAGTAAGGGGGGCCGTTCCCCAAGCCCCTGATCCGGAAAGCAAAAAAGCCGCCGGCAAGAGGCCAGCGGCTTTTTGAGGACCGAGAGGATGGTGGGCGCGGCAGGGATTGAACCTGCGACCCCCGCCGTGTGAAGGCGATGCTCTCCCGCTGAGCTACGCGCCCATCCGTCGTCGGTGGAGCGGGGTTCTAAGCGGTTGGCGGCGGCCTGTCAAAGGGAAAAGTTCGAACCGGGGCGTTTTTTTTACGCGCGGTGACGGCAAGCCTTGTGGCCCAAGGCTTTCAGACCCACATTGCCGACAGCATCGCCATGCTCAATCATTGGGAGGCCGAACCTCATGCGCATTCTCCGCTGCCTGCCGTTCGTGCTTCTGGCCGCCGCACCGGCTGCCAAAGGGGCCGAACCGGTGCCGGCACTGTCGCTGACCTATGCCGTGCATGTGGGCGGTGTGCATGTTCTGGACGCCGATGCGGAGATGGCGCTGGGCGCCGATGGCTACCGCGCCGGGCTGAAGATGCAAACCGACGGGTTTCTGGGCCGGGTGGCGCAGTGGAAGACCGATGTTCGCGCGCAAGGGCAGCTGTCCGGCCCCCTGCCCCGCCCGCGCCAGTTCACCGCCCATGGCAGCTGGCGCGACCAGCCGCGCCTGACCACCGTGGACTATACGCCCGACGGGGTGCCGACCCTGACCCTGGCCGACCCGGAGCCGGAGAAAGACCGGGAACCGGTGCCCGCCGATCTGCGCCTGGGCACCGTGGACCCGGTCTCGGCCATCGTTGCCGTTCTGGATCAGGTGGCCAGGAAGGGCGATTGCGACATCACCATCCCCGTCTATGACGGTCGCCAGCGCTATGACCTGATCTTTGCCACGCAGGGGGAAACCGTGCTGTCGGCATCGGACCTGTCGGTCTATGCGGGGCCGGCCACGGCCTGCAGCGTGAAGTACAAGCCGCTGGCCGGGCGGTGGAAGGAAAACCGGTCACGCGACCGCGACCGGGAGGGTGCCAAGCGCAAGGATGTGCCCGTCACGCTCTACATCGCCCCCGCCATCGCCGGCGGCCCGCCCGTGCCGGTCCGGCTGGAGATGGAGAGCATGCTGGGCGCGGTGAAGGTGCATCTGGCCAGCGTAAAATCGTAGGTCAAAGCTGTGCCAGGGCCGCCGGCAGATCGGCGAAGCGGTCGATGATGAGATCGGCCCCCAGGGCGGAAAGCGGCATGCGGGGATAGCCATAGGCGACGGCGACCACGGGCACGCCGGCCCCGCGCGCCGCCGCCACGTCATTGGCATTGTCGCCCACCATCACCGCCCCATCGGCCCCCACGCCCAGACGGTCCATGACCCAGAGCAAAGGGTCCGGGTGGGGTTTTTTCCGGGCCAAGGTATCGCCGCCGGCCACCGCGTCAAACAGGGTGCCGATGCAAAGATCACGCAGCAGGTCATGGCTGATGCCCGCCGGTTTGTTGGTGCACAGGCCCAGACGGTGGCCCGCCGCCTTCAGTGCCGACAGCGTGTCCACCACGCCGGGATACAGGCAGGCGGGGTCGACCGGCAGGGCGCCGTAGAGAGCGAGATACCGCGCCGTCATCGGCGCCACCGCGTCGGGGGCCAGGGCATCACCGGTGGCGGCGAAGGCCTGTTCCACCAGACGCGCGGCCCCGTCGCCGATCATGCCATGCACCGCCGCCAGCGACAGGTCCGGGCGTCCCTCCATCCCCAGCAGGCGGTTCAGGCCCAGGGCAATGTCGGGGGCGCTGTCGATCAGGGTGCCGTCAAAATCAAAGATCAGGGCGGGGAACCGTTCAAGGATGCTCATCACGTCTGCCGCTTCCGCTTGGCTTTCTGAGGGGTCTGTATGATACAGGGGCCAGACCGACAAACAGCCGACCGGCCCGACACCATGCCCCAACGTCCGCTTGCCTGCATCATCCTTGCCGCCGGCAAGGGCACGCGCATGAAATCCGCCCTGCCCAAGGTGCTGCACCCGCTGGGCGGGATGCCGATGGTCAACCATGTCATCCGGGCGGCACAAAGCCTGTCGCCGGAACGGATCGTGGTGGTGGTCGGCCCCGGCATGGAGAATGTCGCCGCCGCCGTGGCCCCGCACCCGACCGTGGTGCAGCAACAGCAGCTGGGAACCGGCGACGCGGTGAAGGCCGCGCTGGGCGAACTGTCGGGTTTCATGGGCGACGTTCTGGTCCTCTATGGTGATTCGCCCCTGATCACACCGGCCACCCTGAAATCGATGGTGGCAGCACGCGGCGCGGCGGGTGATCCCGCCATAGTGGTGCTGGGCATGCGGCCCGCCGACCCCGGCGCCTATGGCCGGCTGATCCGGGGCGCCGATGGCGGCCTGGAAAAGATTGTCGAATTCCTGGATGCCAGTGACGAGGAACGCGCCGTCACCCTGTGCAATGCCGGATTCATGGCCTTTGACGGGGCACGCATGGGCGCGCTGCTGTCCGGCATCGGCAATGACAATGCCAAGGGTGAATTCTACCTGACCGATGCCGTGGCCGTGGCGCGGGCGCAGGGATGGACCTGTGCCGTGGTCGAAGGGCCGACCGACGATACAGCCGGCGTCAACAGCCGCGCCGAACTGGCCGGCATTGAAAAGATTTTCCAGGGCCGCCTGCGCCTGGCCGCCATGGCCAATGGCGCCACGCTGCTGGACCCCGATACGGTCTATTTCGCGGCCGATACGGTGCTGGGCCGCGATGTGACCGTGGGCCAGAATGTCGTATTCGGCCCCGGTGTGACGGTGGAGGACGGGGTGGAGATCAAGCCCTTCAGCCACCTGGAGGGTGTGGTGGTGCGTGAACGCGCCATCATCGGCCCCTATGCCCGCCTGCGCCCCGGCAGCGATGTGGGCGAAGGGGCGCATATCGGCAATTTTGTGGAGCTGAAGAACACCAAATTCGGCCCCGGCGCCAAGGCCAACCACCTGACCTATCTGGGCGATGCCGATGTGGGCGGCGGGTCCAATATCGGCGCCGGTACCATCACCTGCAATTATGACGGCGTCCTGAAACACCGCACCCGCATCGGGGAGAATGTGTTCATCGGCACCCATTCCACCCTGGTGGCGCCGGTTGCCGTGGGCGACGGCGCCTATACGGCGGCGGGAACGGTGGTGACGCGCGACGTGTCGCCCGACGCCCTTGCCATCAGCCGCGCCCCGCAGGTGGAAAAGGCCGGGTGGGCGTCCCGCTACCGCGCGGCCAAGCTGGCACTGAAGGCCAAAATGGCGAAGACGTGAGGGGGATGTGCGGTGCCCCTCACCCTCCCCAGCCCGGACAGGCTTGCGAGGGTGAGGGGCAAGTCCCCCATGCGATCAGTCGCGGAAATTCACATATTGCAGGGGCTGTTCGATCTTCAGGCCCTTGACCATGGCGATGGCGGCCTGCAGATCGTCGATCTTCTTGCCGGTGATGCGCAATTCGTCGCCCTGGATGGAGGCCTGGACCTTCATCTTGCTGTCCTTGATGGCCTTGGTGATCTGCTTGGATAGGGCCTGGTCAAGTCCCTGCTTGACCTTGATGGTCTGACGCAGGGTGCCGCCGGCGGCATTCTCTTCCTTGCCCCAGTCCAGGCAGCCGGGGTCCAGCTTGCGGCGCACGAAATAGCCTTTCAGCATTTCCTGCAACTGCGCCAGCTTGGTCGCATCCTCGGTATGGATGTGGATTTCGTTCTCCTTCTCCTTCACCTCCAGGGTGGATTTGGAGCCTTTAAAATCGAAACGCGTCTGAACTTCGCGCACCACACCCTGCACGGCATTGTTCACTTCGGCGATTTCGGTCTTGGAGACGATGTCGAAAGAAGGCATCGGAGAAAGGTTCCTGGCAACGGATTGAACTGGGGGCCAGATTAGCATCCCCCATCCCCGCGCGTCACCCTTCCCCGCCGGGGGTCAGCCCTTCGGGGCCGCCACGGTCGCCTGGGCATGGGCCAGGGCCGCCGCATCGCCGGCTTGCGCCGTCTGTTCACCGGCGGACAGGGCCGCCACCAGGAACAGACCGCACAGGACCAGGGCTTGCAGGACCATGGCGGCACGCTGCTTCAGATTCGTCGCTTCACGCATAACGGCCTCCTTCTGTTTCAGTAAGCCTCAATCGCCGACGCGGCAGCCACCGCTGCCAAAGCCGCTGTTGAGGCTTGATGTTGATCCTGGGCATCGCCCCGATACCCATGCGCAGACTATATAAGCGACTCTTTAACATGGAAACGTTTATCTTGTGTCTGGCGGGTTTCAAACCGGTAACGCCCTCTTGCTGTTGCACGGACAGCACAGGGACGGACCGTCGCGGCGGGTGCATTGGCCCTTTGCGGGCCGGGGGCCGGGTGCTAGATGTCTGGTGACCGCCCTTGTCAGGGCCGTGGATACGGGAAATGTGATGAGCAAGCCCAGTTTCGACCAGGACGCCGCCAACCTGCTGGAGGATCTGATCCAGCGCGCCCGTCGCGCCGGGGCCGATGCCGCCGACGCGCTGCTGGTCGATGCGGCGTCGCTGTCGCTGTCCACACGTCTGGGCCAGCCGGAAGGGCTGGAACGGTCGGAAGCGGGTGACCTGGGCCTGCGCGTCTTTGTCGGCAAGCGCATGGCCGTGGTGTCCAGCACCGATCGCAGCCCGCGCATGCTGGCCGAATTGGCCGAACGGGCCGTGGCCATGGCCCGCGCCGTGCCGGAAGACCCGTTCTGCGGCATTGCCGACCCCGACCAGATCACCCGTGACTGGGCCGACCTGGACCTGCTGGACAATAACGAGCCCACGGCCGATGAACTGATCGCCGCCGCCAAGGCCACCGAAGACGCGGCCCGCGCCGTGGCCGGCGTCACCAATTCCGACGGGGCCGATGCCAGCTGGAGCCGCAGTGCCGTAACGCTGGTGGCCAGCAACGGCTTTGCCGGTGGCTATGGCGTGTCGCGCCGGTCGCTGTCCGTCTCCGTCCTGGCCGGCGAAGGCACCGGCATGGAACGGGACTATGATTATCATTCCACCGTCTATGGCAGCGACCTGGAAAGCCCCGAGGAGATCGGCCAGCGCGCGGGCCGGAAGACGGTGGCCAAGCTGAACCCCCGCAAGGTGAAAAGCCAGGCGGTGCCTATCATTTTCGACCCCCGCCTGTCGGGCGGATTCGTGGGCACCCTCTGCGGCGCCATTTCGGGCGCCGCCATCGCCCGCGGCACCAGCTTCCTGAAGGATCGGCTGGGCAAAGAATTGTTTGGCCCCGGCATCCGTATCGTGGAGGACCCGCATGTGCGTCGGGGTATACGGTCAAAGCCGTTCGATGCCGAAGGGCTGGCCAATCACCGGCGCAACCTGATCGAGGATGGGGTACTGACCACCTGGATCCTGGATCTGCGATCCGCGCGCCAGTTGGGCCTGTCACCCACGGGCCATGCCACACGCGGCACCAGCGGCCCGCCCGCCCCCAGCCCCACCAATGTCTATATGGAGGCGGGCCCCCTGTCGCCGAAGGAACTGATGGCCGACATCAAACAGGGCCTGTATGTCACGGAAATGATGGGCCAGGGCGTCAATGGCGTGACAGGGGATTATTCACGCGGCGCCGCCGGTTTCTGGATCGAGAATGGCGAGATTGCCTATCCGGTCAGCGAAATCACCATCGCCGGCAATCTGAAGGACATGTATCGCCGGCTGACCCCCGCCAGCGACCTGCACCTGCGCCACGGCATCGACGCGCCGACCCTGCGCATCGACGGGATGACCGTTGCCGGGATGTAAGGCCGGGAAAGGGCGCGGCGGCGGTCGCCGCCGTATCGACGGTCATCATTGATGACCGTCGGTCACTCTTTCATAACCCCTCAATCGCCGGCGCCTGCATCCGCAGGCTTGGCTACGCCGCATGGGCGGCGCGGCGGCGGTCGCCGCCGTATCGACGGTCATCATTGATGACCGTCGGTGTGAGCGGGTGATCAGTCGGCGCGGATGCCGGTGCGGGCAGCCAGGATGGCGATCTGGGTCCGGTTGCGGGCGCCCAGCTTCTGCATCATGGCGCGGACATGCACTTTCACGGTGCCTTCCAGCACCCCCAGTTGCCGGGCGATTTCTTTGTTCGAGCAACCGGAGAGCAGCAGGCGGAAAATATCGCGCTGACGGTTGGTGAGCCGGGAAACCGAGGCCATGTCCGCCTGATCCTCCGCCGCCGGGGCCGCCACCGAGGGCGTCAGCATGGCGTAGGGCATCTGGACATAGCCTTCGCGCGTCAGCGCCAGGGACACCGCCTCTGCCAGGACGGCGCTGGGATCGCTTTTCAGCAGGCAGGCCGAGGCCCCCGCCGTCAACAGGGTGCGTGTTTCCGCCGGGGTGAAAGCCGACGACATGATGATCGTGGGCACACCCTGCAGGCGGCCCAGGAAATCGGCGATGGTCGCCATCCGTTCAGCCCCCAGACCATCGGCATCCATCAGCACGACATCGGGAATGCTGGTCACCTGTGCCAGCAGGCCCAATGCTTCGGCCGGGGTGCCGGCCTGCCAGGTCTGTGCCCCGTCATGCAGGGAGGCCAGCGTCAGGGCCAGACCATGGCGCACCAGGGCCTGCGGGTCGATGACCAGGAAACAACGGCGGCGCACACCGGAAACCGCGTCAATCCCGGAGGGACGCACATAGGTATCCGTAGCCACGACACGCAGCGGGCTACCGCCCCGGCGCACAGCGATGGTCATCGCGACCTCCAGCAAACGGGCATCCAGTCCCGGTGTTAACCTGCGTTACATACTCATACGGATTAAGTCTTCTCGCAACCTCCTTCTGGTCAATTGATTCAGAATCTGTTTATATTCTTCGAAGGAACCGAGTTATTATGAATTTAGATCGAATTTCGAAGTTTTTATCCTTATCGGTTACTTCGAAGCATGATCTATCGATTGTATTTTAACTAAAGTTTCAGCGACAGGCCCAAAAGGCTTGGAATCATGGGAAAAATTCCCGTCGAATGCGGCATGCGCCTGATTCAGCGGCGATGGGAATGGGCTGGATCGAAGGGGGTATGCAGGGATGACATCCGGGTCCGTGATGCTGGTCGACCATGATCAGCTGTTCAGTGCCGCACTGGCCGCCCTTCTGGAAGAGGAAGGCATGGCGGTGGAGTCACCACTTCCCACGCTGTCAGCCGCCGAACGCGCGCTGGCACAGCCGCCGGCACCAGCCCTGATCATCACCGATCCTGCCGGTCTGGACCGCACGGAGGAGGGCGAGCCGCTGCAAAGGCTGCGCATCGCCGCGCCAGATGCCCGCATCCTGGTGCTGAGCGCCGATCTGAGCCAGGGGGCGCTGGCCCGTTCTCTGGCGGCCGGCGCCCATGGCCATGTCTCAAAAGGCGCTTCGTTCAACGCCGTCCTGCGGGCCGTGCGCCTGATCCTGATGGGACAGGCCGTCTATCCGGCGGCGGCCACCCAGGGCATCGGCCAGACACAGGCCCCGGCAGTGTCCACGGCCGACATGAATGGCGAGGGTGGCGGGGCCGACCTGTCCCCGCGCGAAACCCAGATCCTGGCCTGTGTCATCAGCGGCCATTCCAACAAGGCCATTGCACGGCGCCTGTCGATCACCGAAAGCACCGTGAAGATGCATTTCAAAAATGCGATGCGGAAGATCAATGCCGGCAACCGGACCCAGGCCGCGATCTGGGCCATGGAACATGGCATCGCCCCCATGGCGTGACCGGGCGTTTTCCCTGCGCACCGGGCGCTGCATCCGTTGCCTGGCGACGCGCCACGTGGCGCGCGGCGGCGGTCGCCGCCGTATCGACGGTCAAGAATCTTGACCGTCGGTATAAATCAACGATCCCGCAGCCGAACAACAAAAAGGGCCGCTGTTTCCAGCGGCCCTTTCCCGTGGCACCCGCCGGCCACAGCGACCGGCGGGGCCATCCACGCGCTTGGGTGATCAGGGGAACACGATGACGGCGCGGCGGTTCGACGGCTCGCGGATACCATCGGCGGTCGGGACCAGCAGGTCCGTCTCACCCTTGGCTTCCACGGCCACCTGGTTGGCCGGCAGGCCCTGGCTGACCAGATATTCACGCACGGCTTCGGCGCGGCGCTGGGACAGCTTCTGGTTATAGTCGGACGGACCGGACGTGTCGGCATGGCCGGCCACGTTGATCTGCACGACCTTGCCAGCCTTGGCGTCGCGGGCGACGTTCTTCAGAACCTGCTGTGCGTCAGCCGACAGCACCGAACGATCCCAGTCGAAGAAGACCGTGAAGTTGCGGGTGATGGTCGGGGCGGCAGCGGGGACCGGCGCCGGGGCCGGAGCCGGCGGGGGCGGCGGGGCGGCAACCGGGGCGGCAACCGGCACCGGCTTCTCCGGCGCGGCACCGAACACGGTGCGCACACCGATCAGCACGCTGTGCGAGCTGTAGTTCGACTTGTAGACCGGCGTCTCGCTCTTGAACTTCAGGTCATCGATACCCTGGTAACGATAGCCGAAGGTCAGGTCCAGATCGGAGGACAGTGCGTAAGCAACGCCAACACCCAGCTGGTAGGCGAAATTGTCCTGCGCGGCGTTGGAATAGTAAGGAGCCCTGAAGACGGGGCCGACATTGTCGGTATCCACCCAGCCCCAGCCCAGACCGGCGCTGACATAGGGGCGGAAAGCCGAGCCCGTGTCGAATTCCTTCTGCACCACGCCCATCAGGGTGAAGGTGGTGACATCACCGATGGGATTGCCGAGGTTGGAGCTGATCTTGTCGACCTGATGGATGGAATAGCCACCCTCGATCCCCAGGCGCAGGCCGTCACCAAACTGGTAACCACCCTCCAGAACGGCGGCGATGGTTTCCTTGGTATTAACCTTGTTGGTGGCCGTGGCGGTCTTCAGGTCCAGATCCTGCAGCCAGCTCACGCCGATCTGCGACCCGATATAGGGGCCTTCCGGCAGGTTCTGCGCCGAGGCGGCCATGGGCAGCACGAGAGCCAGTGCGGTTCCCATCAGCAAATGGTGCAGTTTCATCTTTCATTCTCCTTATGGGCCCTTGGGGCGATCACCTTTTCGTCGGGACCTGTAACGGGGCGACGATCCCGCTGGCGACCTGTTCTGTCACGGACGTCTGGGCAAAACCCGGCACGTCCGGTCACACCAGACTTACAGAAATTGTGTTGCCGACTCAAGGTGGCAACTTCATGGCCAAACATACTAGCCCATATGGCTAAACAATCGCGCGGGAGAATTTGCGTTTGTTCTACGCCGCGCTGCGAAAGGCTTTCATCGCCTCGCGCCGGGCCGCCACCCCGTCCAGGAAGCGCTGGCCATGCAGACGCTGCACGGCTGGATGGACGGCGTGAAAGACAAAATCCTCCTCCGCCGAGACCAGCAGACCCAGCGCTTCTTCTTCAATTTCAATGATTACGCCGGTTTGCGCCTTCATTTTCCGCAGCCTCCGTGAACGGGTATTTTTGCGCCCGCACCACTACCCGACGGATCATGACGCTTGTCATCCTGGTTCAATGACAAACAGGCGGACATGGCATATCGGGTTCAACTGTCCTATGTCTTCTGAACGAACCTGTCCGCGGCCACATCATGGCCCACCCCCCCCTCACGAAAGGCCCGACCGACCGTGAACGCCCCGGCCCAACAGGACCCGTCCTTGCAGATCACCCAGGCCGCCCCCGGAGTCTGGGGTCTGCGCCTGCCGCTGCCGTTCCAGTTGAACCACATCAATGTATGGCTTCTGGCGGACAGGATGGCGGATGGGCGGGATGCCTGGACCCTGATCGACACGGGCGTGGCCAGCAACCTGACACGGGGTCTGTGGGAACAGGTGGCGGCGGCGTTCCTGGGGAGCGCCCCCGTGCGGCGCGTGATCGTCACCCATTTCCATCCCGACCATATCGGCCTTGCCGACTGGTTGTGCCGGCGTTTCGATGCACCGCTCGCCATGACCCGCACCGAGTGGCTGCTGGCCCGCATGCTCTGCCTGGACAATTCCGACGAGATTGCCGAGGCCGGACGCCGCTTTTATGGCGCCATGGGGCTGGAGGCGCCGGTTCTGACCGCCCTGACCGCGCGGGGCAATGCCTATGCGCGGGGGGTGCCGGTGGTGCCGGCAACTTTCGACCGGCTGTGCGATGGCGACCGGCTGCGCATCGGGGACCGCGACTGGACCCTTCTCACCGCCGGTGGGCATTCACCCGAACATGCCTGCCTGTACAGCACGGATGGGCAACCGGTGCTGATTGCCGGCGACATGGTGCTGCCCCGTATCAGCCCCAATGTCAGTGTCTGGCCTGCCGAACCCTTTGCCGACCCGCTGGCCGAGTTCCTGGGCGGACTGAGGCGGTTGCGCGCGCTGCCGGCCGACACCACGGTCCTGCCGTCACATGGGCCGGTGTTCCAGGACCTGCACGGTCGCATCGATGAATTGCTGCGCCATCACGACGACCGGCTGGCCGAGGCCGAGCGCGATTGCGCCCAGGGCGGGCGGACGGTGGCGGAGATCACGCAGGCCATGTTCCCCCGCACGCTGGACACCCATCAGATGAGCTTCGCCGCCGGCGAGGCCCTGGCCCATCTGAACCATCTGGTCGCCACGGGCCGGTTGCAGCGCCATCAACGCGGGGATGATGGCGCCTGGCTGTTCACCCGGCCCTGACGCCGGCCACACGGGATCAGGGGGCCGCGCTTTTCGCCTTGGTCTTGGTGGTTGTCCCGGTCGCAGCACCCGATTTGGCGGCCGCCGGCGAACGGGCCGGGGCCGCAGCGGCCGCCGCCGCATCGGCCATCAGGATGGTGGGGGCCGGCCGGTCACAGCGCGGGGCATTGGCCATGCGCAGCCCATCGGCATCAGGCGACAGCCCCTGTTCAATCTCTGCCAGGCTGGCCGCCATGGCGGCTGCCACCAGCGGCGCATGGGTGCCGCAGAAGACCGGCGTCGTCAGGGCAATGGCCCGTTGCGAGGTTTCATTGGCCAACCGGGTGCGGAACGTGTCGAAGGCGCGCGTCGGGTTGCCGCTGGTGGTCCGCTTATAATAGGCGACCAGGGTCTTTTCCCACTGCTGGATGCGGGTCTGGTGCTTCAGGGTGAATTGTTTGTACTGGTTGAACAGGCTGACCTCTCCCTTCACATCCATGTGCTGACAGGTCAGACCCACCACCATCAGTTCGGTGTGAAGGCGGATGCCCTGTTCAGCCGCGAATTCGGGCACCGTGTAGCACGGCCCCTTGGACGGCGCGGCCAAGGCCGGGCCGGTAGCCAGAAGAGTGGCGAGGGCAAAGGCGCCAGCGGCGCGGGCGACCGGACGGAAGGACGGCATGCGGACATATCCGTTGCGACAGGGTGAGATGGCGCGGACTGTGCCGCAAGCCGACCTGTCCCGCAAGGGTGGCCGGGGGTGCCCGCCTGTGATTTCGTTGCCGACCCGGTCCGGTCCCGGCCCCCGGCCAAGCATACCGGCGCGCCCTGCCCGGTTTTTTTAACGGACCTGCGCAGTTTCTCTTTCATTTCGAAAATAATTCCCCCATATCTGAGACCACAAATCCTGGCAGACCCCTCCGTTGGCAAGCCGTGACCTACGGGTCCCTGCGTAAGGCCTGCACATTCGGCAGGTCCGCCTGAGACTGTGAATTCGCTGCATGACGCATGAGCCTCTCTGGCAACCGAGTGATATCTTGAACGCCGAAACCGAAGGTGATGCGGAGTCCCCGAAGCGTCGGGGTCGTATTCCGCAGTCCGCTTGGCCGCGAAT
>JAIXTS010000415.1 GCA_027483805.1 Azospirillum sp.
CGTCCGCGAACGGCCTCCACTGCGTAATACAGCAGATGTCCCCCGTCCAGCATCGGAATGGGAAACAGGTTGATCAGGCCCAGATTGATGGACAGCACGGCCACGAACCAGATCATGGTCACAAAGCCGGTCTGGGCCACCTGACCCGACATCTGGGCGATACGGATGGGTCCACCCAGCTCGTTCGTGCTGCGCATACCCATCGCCATCTGCCAGACGGCGTCAAGCGTACCCTCTGTCATCCGGACCGTCTCCTTGCCGGCTTCCCACAGGGCGGTCAGCGGGGTCTGGCGGCGGTATTCATCATTACCACGCATCACCCCCAGCCGGCCTATCGTGTGGATATTGCCGAACCGGTCCTCCATCTGCTCCGCCCGCGGCGTAACAGTCAGTTCCATGCGCCGGGGCTCCGCGCCCTCCACCTCGACCCGCTCCACCACCATCGAGACGGTGCGGCCCGGATTCATCACGATGACGCCCAGCACATCCTCGAACCGGGGCGTTTCACGGCCATCCATGGACAGGATACGGTCGCCCGGCTTCATCCCCGCCGCTGCCGCCGCCCCTTCGGGCAAGACGTCACGGATCACGGGCGGGGTGTATGGCTGACCATAGACCATGAACATGAAGGCGAGGGCAATGATGGCGAACAGAAAATTTGCCGCCGGCCCCGCCGCCACGATGGCCATGCGCTGCCCCACCCGCTTGTGGTGGAAGGACACGGCGCGTTCCGCCGCGCTCATGGTCGACAGGCCGCTGCCCGGCGTGGAGGCCGCGCCGGCATCGCCGAACATCTTCACATAGCCGCCCAGCGGGATCAGGCTGAATCTCCAGCGTGTGCCCAGCCGGTCGGTGCGGCCGAAAATCTCGGGCCCGAAGCCGATGGAGAAGACTTCCACCCGCACGCCATTGCGGCGCGCCACCAGGAAATGTCCCATCTCGTGCACAAAGACCAGGATGGTCAGCACGACCAGGAACATCACCCCGTAATTCCAGACGAAGCCGAAGACTTCCATCAATGCGCCTCCAGGGGCCGCTCAGTTTGCGCGAGATAAAACCGCAATTTCGGCAAAGGCGTGGCAACGCGCTTCCGCATCGGCCACTTCCACATCCGCCAGCGTGCCCAACGGGCCGTGCGCCAGGGTGGCCAGGCATTTTTCGACGACGCGCGGTATATCCAGAAACCGCAGATTCCCGGCCAGGAAGGCAGCCACCGCCACCTCATTCGCCGCATTCAGGATTGTAGGGGCCGCCCCCCCGCTTTGCAAGGCGCGCCGTGCCAGCGCCAGCGCCGGGAAACGCAGCGGATCGGGCGACTCGAAGGTCAGGCTGGCTGCCTTCACCAGATCCAGCCGTTCCCCCGGTGTGGCCACCCGGGCGGGCCAGGCCAGCGCCACGGCAATGGGCGTGCGCATGTCGGGCGTGCCCAGCTGGGCCAGCACCGACCCGTCGACATATTCAACCAGCGAATGGATCACCGATTGCGGATGGATCAGCACATCGATGCGGTTCTCCGGCATGGCGAACAGGTGGTGCGCTTCGATCAGCTCCAGGCCCTTGTTCATCATGCTGGCGCTGTCGACACTGATTTTTGCACCCATCGACCAGTTGGGATGGGCACAGGCCTGCGCCGGGGTCACGCCCGCCATGGCTTCCCGTGTCCAGGTACGGAACGGTCCGCCCGATGCGGTAAGGATCAGACGGGAAATGCCTTCTCGCCGGACCTCGTCGAAGACCTGGAAGATGGCGCTGTGTTCGCTGTCGACCGGCAGCAGGGTGGCACCACTACGCCGTACCTCCGCCATCACCAGTTCGCCGGCGCAGACCAGGACTTCCTTGTTGGCGAGCGCCACCGTAGCGCCCCGCTGAATGGCAGCCAGGGTCGGGGCCAGGCCGGCGGCACCGACGATGGCGGCCATCACCCAGTCGGCCTGCGCGCGGGCCGCCGCCTCTACCACAGCAGCAGGTCCGGCCGCGACCTCGATGCCCGTGCCGGCCAGCGCATCCTTCAGATCCGCATAGGCGGAAGGGTCGGAGACAACCGCCAGGGCCGGACGCAGCAGCCGGGCCTGTGCGGCAAGTTTGGCCACATTGCGGTTGGCCACCAGCGCCTCTGCCTGGAACCGATCGGGATAGGCGGCCAGCAGTTCAACGGTATTGGTGCCCACCGATCCGGTGCTGCCCAGAACCGTTACACGGCGCATCGTCACAGGTTTTACCAAAATCGCACCCATTCCCCGGCCGTCATTTCGAACAGCGCATAAAGCGGGGCTGCAAACAGCAGCCCGTCGATCCGGTCCAGAATACCACCATGACCGGGGATCAGGCTGGAACTGTCCTTCACATCCACCCGACGCTTCATATAGCTTTCGAACAGGTCGCCCGTCTGCCCCGCCACCGCCAGCACAGCACCGATGGCGGCATAGGCCAGGACGGCGGCGGCATGGACATGGTGCGGCACATCGGTGGCGGCCGGCGGCACCAACCAGCCGGGCAGCCAGTCCCCGCTCTGCGCCGCGCCGAACAACCCGCCCAGCGTGGCAGACGCCACCATCCCGCCGATCAGGCCGGCCCAGGTCTTTTTGGGACTGATGCGCGGCGCCAATTTCGGCCCGCCGATGCTCTTGCCCGCCGCATAGGCACCGATATCGGTCGCCCAGATAGATAGCAGCAGGAACAGGAACAGGGCCAAGCCATAGGGGCCGCTTTCCAGACGCAGCCAGAGCATGGAAAGGAAGGGCAAGCCGATATAAAGCGGCAGGAAAGCGAAATGGCCGGGCCGGTTGCGACCCGGGATCACCAGCCGGAAATACTCCCATGCCGACAGCCCGGCCAGCAACAGCACCAGCACCAGGAACGGCAGCCCGCCATACCAGACGGCGGCCAGCACGGGCGGCGCCAGGATAAGAGCGGAGATCACGCGTTGCGTGAAGTTCGACCGGGGCTTCTTGTGGGGCATCTGGCTGTGGGTCACGGTGTCAACGTCTTCCGACCGTGGCCCCGAAGCGTCGGTCGCGCCGGTGGAATTCCTGAATGGCCGATTCCAGATCACGGCGCGTGAAATCCGGCCAGAGCGTGTCGAGGAACACCAGTTCCGCATAGGCCAGTTGCCAGAGCAGGAAGTTGCTGATGCGCTTTTCGCCGCTGGTGCGGATCATCAGGTCGGGGTCGGGAATGTCGCCGCCTGTGGACAATTCGCGGGCAAATGCGTCTGGCGTGATGTCACCCGGGGTCATCTCGCCGCGTTCGACTGCCTGGGCCAGCCTGCGCGCCGCATCGACCAGCTCCTGGCGCCCGCCATAGGACAGGGCCAGCACCAGGGTCATGTCTGTATTGCCGGCCGTGAGCGCCTCTGAATTGGCGATCAGGGCCTGAATATCGGACGACAGGCGAGAACGGTCGCCGATGACCCGCAGCCGGATGCCGTTCTTGTGAAGCTTGGCGATCTCCCCCCGAAGGTAGAAGCGCAGAAGCTGCATCAGGGTCGAAACCTCGTCCTCGGGACGGCTCCAGTTCTCGGTCGAGAAGCTGTAGAGCGTCAGGTAGCGCACGCCCAACTCGCGCGCACCCTCGATCGCGTGGCGGACGGCGTCGACGCCCTTTTTGTGTCCCGCCGTGCGCGGCAGGCCCCGTGCCGTTGCCCACCGGCCATTGCCATCCATGATGATGGCGATGTGGGCGGGCGGCGGCGGGTAGGCGGATGTGTCGGGGCCCGGCATGGCAGCAGGTCCTTAACCCTTGGGTACCGGGAAACGATCAGACCTGCAGGATGTCCTTTTCCTTGGCGGCCAGCGCCTCGTCCACCTTCTTGATATGGGCGTCCGTCACGGTCTGGACCTTGTCGGACCAGGTCTTCTGCTCATCCTCGGACAGGTCGCCGTCCTTCTGCAGCTTCTTCAGGCTATCCATACCGTCACGGCGCACATTGCGCACCGCAACGCGCGTCTGTTCGGCATATTTGGCCGCAACCTTGGACAATTCCTTGCGGCGCTCCGAATTCAGTTCCGGGATCGGCACGCGGATCGTCGAACCCTCGGTCTGCGGGTTCAGCCCCAGGCCGGCATCACGGATGGCCTTTTCCACCGACTTGACGGTGGAACGGTCGAACACCTGAACAGAGATCAGGCGAGGCTCCGGCACGGAGATATTGGCCACCTGGTTGAGCGGCACCGTCGTGCCATAGGCCTCGACCGTTACCGGTTCCAGCAGGTTGGCGGAAGCGCGACCGGTACGCAGGCCAGCGAATTCCTTGCGAAGCTGCTCAAGAGCGCCGGCCATGCGACGCTCGATATCCTTGATCAGATCGGGAGCGGCCACCTTATGCCTCTTCGGTTATGATGGTGAATTTACCCTGCCCGGCCATCACTTCGGCGAAACCGCCGTCCTTCTGGATGGAGAAGACAAGGATGGGAATCTTGTTCTCGCGGGCAAGCGAAATCGCCGACGCGTCCATGACCTGAAGATCGCGCGACAGCACGTCCAG
>JAIXTS010000472.1 GCA_027483805.1 Azospirillum sp.
GCTTCCTCTTCCCGCTGCTCCGACACTTCTGCCGTCTGCGCCGCTTTCGTCGCCATTCGTTCGCTGCCCCCGCACTCTCAAGGCTGCCACCGGTAAACGCAAATGGACGACTCGGGCAAGAGCCCGGTCATCCGACGAAACTTGTCCTGGCTATAACTTTGGCAAGCGGCTGGAAACTGTGTTCGCCAAGACACAGTTTTGCTGGACCAATGCGTCGCCAGACGCCCGAATTACCGGCCGCCCATTCATCATCCGTCCAACTCCGTCAGATTGTCGACATGGCCCCGGAGAATCAGCAGCTCCCGTTGCAGTGCGCGCAATTTCGCCAGATCATCCTCACTGAATGTCTCGGCAAACCGTCTTTCGGCATCGCGCAACTCGCGTTGAAGCAAACCATCCTCGGAACTCAGCCAAACCTCCTGCCAGCCACTCTTTGCGGCTTCGAACGACGCTCCTGGTTGCGCAAACTTTGGCGCGTCCGCACTCAGCAGACTGTCCAGCGTCTCGTAAAAACCACGACCAGACAGGTGGCGTTTCAAAGCCTCCGCGTCAAGTGCTGATTCGGCCGTCAGGCATGCGACAAGCGCTTGGCGCAGCGCCTCCAACTCGGCATCGCCAAATTCCGCGCCCGCCAGGACCTCCCCGATATCCTGAAACAGGTCGGGATGATGGATCACCGCCAGCAGCAGATACCGCTCCCGCCGGCGGGGCTCCGTGCGCAGGGTGCCCGACCGAAACCGGTTGTCCCACAGGCGGCTGACCGGCACATCGCCCGGCATCTGCCGACGGGGACGGCCGGCCCCGGGCGCAAATCCGCCCCCACCGAAGCCGCCGCCGCCGGCCCGGATGGCGGCGCGCAGCTTCTCCCGCAGGACGGAGCGGTAGCTGTACTGGACCGCCTTGTCGGCCACCTTCTCCATCATCTGGTTGATGCCGGTTTCGATGCGCAGGCGACCGTCGGCGGTCTTCGGGTCCTCGCCCTGGCGCACCATTTCCCAGATAAAATCCTCCAGCGACAGGGCGCGGTCCAGGATGGCGCTGAAAGCCTCGGGGCCACCAGACCGGATCAGGCTATCCGGGTCCTCCTTGTCGGGCATGAAGGCGATACGCACAGTGGCGTCCGGAACCAGGATGGGCAGCACACGCTCTACCGCACGCTGTGCCGCCCGCCGGCCGGCATTGTCGCCATCAAAGCACAGGATGGGGTTGCGCTGCCCCTCGGGCGCCAGTTTCCACAGCACCTGAATCTGTGTCTCGGTCATGGCGGTGCCCAGCGGCGCCACCGCCCCCTCGAACCCCGCCTGCACACAGGAAATAACGTCCATATAGCCTTCGGTGACGATCAGCCGCTGGCCATCCGCCGCCGCCTGACGCGCCCGCGACATGCCGTAGAGCAGATTTCCCTTATGAAACAGCGGGTTTTCGGCAGAGTTGATGTATTTCGGGCCGTCCCCTTCCAACACGCGGCCGCCAAAGGCCACCACCTGCCCCCGGCGGTCGGTGACCGGGAACATGGCGCGGTTCCAAAAGAAGTTACGGACTGGCCGGCCGGCTTCGGCCCGCTTGAACAGTCCGACCTCCACCATGTCGGCCTCGCTGTACCCTGCATCGGCCAGCAGCGCCTTCAGGGGGCCGCCTTCCTGCGGGGCATAGCCCAGACGGAAGCGGGCGATACCCGCATCATCCAGTCCGCGGCGACGCAGGTAATCCAGGGCATTGCGGCCGCTGGGACCGTACAGCTCCCGCTCATAGTATTTTGTGGCGCGCTCGACCAGATCATAGAGCGACTTCTGCCGCTCGTACTGCTGACGCTCCTGCGGGCTGGCCTGCGGCACCTGAAGGCCGGCTTCCCCCGCCAGATGCTCCACCGCCTCCATGAATGACAGGTTGTCATGCCGCATGACGAACCCGATCTGGTCGCCATGGGCGCCACAGCCGAAGCAATGAAAGAAATTCTTCTGGTCGTTGACGTAGAAGCTTGGCGTCTTCTCATTATGGAAAGGGCATGGGGCTTTGAACTCCCGGCCCGCGCGCTGCAGGCGCATGCGTTTCATCACCACTTCCGACACGGAAAGGCGGGAACGCAACTCTTCCAGGAACTGCGGCGGCAGGGCCATCGGGAACGCTATCTCTCATCTAGCAGACGCGGATCAGCCGGGGAGAATAGCCCAGGCCGCCAGGCCAATACCATGCGCATGGGCATCCATCCCCAGGTTGCCCCGTGATTCACAGGCTGTGGATAAATTAAAAAGTGGGGGCAGGTTCGGTGAATCAGCCCAGCAGAAGGATGCCGTAATCGCCGATGATGCGGAAACCCAAGGATAGATAGCCCCGGCGCGCCGGTTCATTCTGCTTGCCGGTGAACAGCACGGCCACCGTTGCCCCATCATCCCGCGCGGCCAGCAAGGCCCCCGCCACAGCCGCGCGCGCAAGGCCACGCCCCCGCAACGCCACGGGCGTCCAGACCCCGCCGATCTGTACCGTGTCCGGGATGCGGGCATTGTGGGTGGCCATGGACAGGGGCGCACCATCGACCCCGACCACCACAAACACATCCCCCACAGCGACCAAGGCGGTGATATCAGCGGCGGCACGCGCGCGCAGGTCGGCGCCGTCCGCCTCCCCCAGCGTTTCAAGGCAATAGTCGACGCGCCAGGATGACAGAAGGGGCACGTCGCCCCCATCGGCCCGCCGCCAGGACAGCCGACCATCGCCGAGTGCCGCCGGTCGTTTCATGTCGGACAGGCGCAGATCGAACAGATCCTCCGCCCCCTCCTTCAACAAGGGCCGGTCGGGGAACAGGGTCTGCACCGCGCGCACCGCCGGCAGCGGCCCGATAATCCCGGCCACGGCCCGGTCGCCCGCCGCCAGATGAAAGCGCGCAAGCCCAATGGCATCGTCCGGTTCCGCCTGGATCAGCAGATTGCCGTTCCAGGCATGGGACACCACGCCCTGGACGCTACCATCGCTATCCACCAGCGCCGCATAGCGGGCATGGTAGCGCTCGGCCCGATCCGCCAGCCCCACACGCCGCACATTGGAGCGCAGGAACATGGAGGTGGCCGGGTAGCGTGAGAGATAGGTATCCAGCCGCCCCTCATCCCCCGGCCGCAGACGGAGGATGCCCGTCACGGCTCAGTTCGCCAGCTTTTCGCGCACCAGCGCGCTGGCCTTGGTGAAATCCATCTGGCCGGCGAAACGGCCGCGCAGTTCGGCCATCACCTTGCCCATATCCTTGACGCCGGTCGCGCCCAGTTCGGCAATCAGGGCGGCGATGGCTTCGCGGGTATCATCCTCGCTAAGCTGCTTGGGCAGGAAGGCTTCGATCACATCGATCTCTTCCCGTTCCTGCTGCGCCAGTTCCGTGCGCCCACCCTGTTCATACATGGTGATGCTTTCGCGGCGCTGCTTCACCATGGTCTGAAGCATGGACAGAATGGAGGCATCGTCGATGCCGTCCTGATTGCCCGTGCTGCGCGCCGCGATGTCCCGGTCCTTCAACGCCGCCAGGATCAGCCGGACGGTAGCGACACTGCGGGCATTCTTGGCGCGCATCGCATCCTTCAGGGCTTCGTTCAGCGTCTGACGCAACATGGGTGACCTCTGGGGGCAGGGTGAAACAGCCGGCAACATTAGCCAATAGGCACGCCGGATGCCAGCGAATAGGAATGGCTCGCGTCGCCACCTGGAAACAGCCTTATGCCGGCGGCGCCCACATCCGTAGGCTCAGCTGCGCGCCATGTGGCGCGCGGCGGCCATCGCCGCAGATACCGGCGGTCTTGCCCACAGCCTCATCCCCGACACCCAATGATGGCGCGTGGCAGGGCCGCGCCCACGTTGGTTGACCCCGGCCATGCGAATGGCTAATTCAGCATCAGAACCGTACCGGCCCTGGCCGGCGCGCGGCATCGGCGCGGCCCTTCGCCCGGCGGGATTACCCGGCGGATGATCGGACCCGCGACGCGACTGCGGGCAGGCCGCCCCGCCTTTTCGGGCGGGAAGGCACGGCCTTTTCACCGGCGCCCCGGCGCCGCTCTCGCTGATAAAAGGTGCCCGAGAATGTCCGACACCCCGCCGATGGGTTCCCCCACCCGCGCGCCCGCTCCCAAGGGAGCCACGGGCGTTCTCGTCCTGGCCGATGGTTCGGTCTTCTGGGGACGCGGTGTCGGCGCCGTGGGCCACAGCGTGGGCGAGGTGTGCTTCAACACCTCCCTCACCGGCTATCAGGAAATCCTGACCGATCCGTCCTATGCCGGTCAGATCATCACCTTCACCTTCCCGCATATCGGGAATGTGGGCACGAACGCGGAAGATATCGAGACGGTGACGCCGGTGGCGCGCGGTCTTATCATCAAGGCCGACATCACCGAGCCCGCCAACTGGCGCGCCACACAGCATCTGGATGCCTGGCTGAAAAGCCATAATCTGGTTGGCCTGTCGGGGATCGACACCCGCCGCCTGACCCGCCGCATCCGCGACAATGGCGCGCCCAACGGCGTGGTCGCGCATTCCCCCGACGGCGTGTTCGATATCGACGCCCTGATGAAAATCGCCCAGGACTGGCCCGGCCTGGAAGGCATGGATCTGGCCAAGGACGTCACGACCCGCCAGACCTATAGTTGGGATGAGACGATCTGGTCGTTGAAGAACGGCTGTGGCAAGCAGGCCGATCCCAAGCACCATGTCGTCGCCATGGATTTCGGCGCCAAGCGCAACATCCTGCGCTGCCTCGCGGCGTCCGGCTGCAAGGTCACCGTGGTGCCGGCCACTACGACGGCGGAAGAGATTCTGGCGCTGAACCCTGACGGCATCTTCCTGTCCAATGGACCGGGCGACCCGGCGGCCACGGGTGAATATGCCGTTCCCACGATCGCGCGGCTGGTCGATAGCGGCAAGGCCGTGTTCGGCATCTGCCTGGGCCACCAGATGCTGGCCCTGGCGCTGGGCGGGCGCACCGTGAAGATGGACAAGGGCCATCGCGGCGCCAACCATCCGGTAAAGGATATCGCGTCGGGCGTGGTGGAAATCACCAGCCAGAATCACGGTTTCGTCGTGCTGCGCGAAAGCCTGCCGGACGAGGTGGAGGTCACCCACGTCTCCCTGTTCGACGGCACCAACGAAGGCATCCGTCTGTCCGGTCGCCCTGTGTTCTCGGTGCAGTATCATCCGGAAGCCAGCCCCGGCCCGGAGGACAGCCACTATCTGTTCGATCGGTTCATCGCCGCCATCGAAGGGCGTTACTGAGGTGACGGCTGATCTGGGGCTGATTCGTCTTGGTGAATGGGACCGTCCTTCCGGCATGCCGGAAGGGCTGGCCGGGCTGGTCGCCGGATGGCCGGTCATCAACCGCTCTCCCGCTGCGGAAGCTTTCCTGGATGCCAGTGGCCTGATCCGGGTCAGTGACGTCTGGAACCTGCCCAACGGCGCCTTCCCGACCGACCGCCCCATCGATATCCATGCCGGCTGGGCTGTGGCCCGGCTGGTCGATACGGTGTGGAAGCTGATCGAGATTACGCCCGCTCATCCCCGCGATGCCGGCCGCGCCCTGTTGCGCGACCGGGCCGAGCGGCTGCTTCAGGGCCGCCGCTGGACCGGCGGCGATCTGGAGGCGCTCGACAGCCTGCTGAAAGCCGCCCCTGTGTCGCAGGCCGGCTTCCTGGCCGTGGATGCGGGCCGTGAACGCGCGCTGAAATCATTGATCAAGCTGCGGCTGGTCTCAGTCGCCGACAGCTTCCACCCCGCCCTGCCCGCCCCCGTTGCCGACCTGCTGGCCGCCGGTCCGGTCCTGTGGCTGGACGCCGATGCACAGGAAGTGGCCGAACAGGTCATGGCGCATAGCCGTCGGCGCATGGAAGTCTCGGCCAAGCGTGTGGCGCGCGATGACAAGCAGCGCGGCGCCGATCTCAAGGAAAGCATCGCCCAGGCGGTACGCGCCGTGTTCCCCGGCATGCCGGACGATGTCTGCCTGTCCGTCGCCGCCCGCCTGACGCCCGCCGCCATCAAGCTGGGGCGCCGCCCGGGTACCCAGGCGATTGTCGATTGCACGGCCGAAATCCGCCTGGACCGCTGGCGTCAGGTCATCATTGGTGAACCGCGTGTCGCGGCGCGGCTGGCCGCCATGCAGGCCAA
>JAIXTS010000278.1 GCA_027483805.1 Azospirillum sp.
CCGTCCACCAGGGTTGTGCCGCGATAGTCCGTGCAGGTCATCCCCTGCATTGCCCGCAGCGCCTTGTCCATACCGGGCATGCGCAGCACGCCGTCCAGCTTGCCGGCAATGAAGCAGGCAGGAACCGTGATCGGAGCGCCGTGCCAAGGGGCGGTCAGGGCCCAGTTGCGGTCCAGGTTGCGGTACCAGTTCAAGCCACCACGATAGCCGGAGCGGCGATAGGCGGCGGCGTAGGTCTGCAAATCATCTTCGCTCAGCCAGTCGGGCAAAGCATCCACCGGTGGACAGGCCGCAACCAGCCCCTGCCCGTCCGGAATTACCAGGGGCCAGCCCTTGCCACCGGCCGCTGCCGCACCGGACGCACCGACCAGCAGGCGGCGGTGGGTCTCGTAGGGATCACGCTCCAGATCGGCCTCCGCCACGCCCGGTTCCTGAAACCAGACCATGTAGAACCGCTCCAGCCCCTGGGCACGGGCCATGCCGACAAGGCTGCCATGGGGTCCGCGCGGGGACCAGGGAACGGCCAACCCCGCGACGGCGCGGAACCGGTCGGGCCGCATCAGGGCGGCGTGCCAGGCGACAGGTGCGCCCCAATCATGACCGATGATGGCACAGCTCTCGACCTTCAGCGCGTCGAGCAGGCCAACCATGTCGCCCACCAGATGCAGGATTGTATAATCCTCAATCGCTTCCGGCGCGTCGGTACCGCCAAAACCGCGCATGTCGGGCACAATCACCCGGTATCCGGCCGCCACCAGCGCCGGGACCTGATGCCGCCAGCTATGCCCCAATTCCGGCCAGCCATGGCAGAGCAGCAAAGCCGGCCCCTGCCCCTCGTCCTCGTAGGCGATCCTGATCCCGTTGGCAGTCACGGCGGGCATGGCACAATTCCCCAATCCAGCGTGTTGTTTCAAACACGCGTTTTAGCTGATACCGACACAGGGAGCCAGTGGCTTGCGTATGGCGGCCCCGCAAGCGATGCGCGATTGCCCTTGGCGGATTTGCGGCTATATATCGGCCATGAACTCTCTTGGCATTCATAAGGCCCCGGCCGATACCCGCGTCGTCGTCGCCATGTCCGGCGGCGTCGACAGCTCTGTGGCTGCGGCCATGCTGAAGCGCGATGGCTATGACGTGGTCGGCATCACGCTGCAGCTCTATGATTACGGCATGACGGTGGGCAAGAAGGGCGCCTGCTGTGCGGGCCAGGACATCTATGATGCCCGCCGCGTGGCCGACCAGATCGACATCCCCCATTACGTGCTGGACTATGAAAGCCGGTTCAAGCAGTCGGTGATGGATGATTTCGTCGATACCTACCTGAAGGGTGAGACGCCGATCCCCTGTGTCCGCTGCAACCAGACGGTCAAGTTCAAGGACCTGCTGGACCAGGCCCGCGAACTGGGCGCCGACTGCATGGCGACCGGGCATTATGCACGGCGCGCGATGGTCGATGGCCGCGCCGCCATGCTGCGTGGGGCCGACCATAACCGCGACCAGTCCTATTTCCTGTTCGCGACCACGCAGGAACAGCTGGATTTCCTGCGTTTTCCCCTGGGCGACCAGCCCAAGACAGAGACCCGCGCCATCGCCGACACGCTGGGCCTTGCCGTCGCCGACAAGCCGGACAGCCAGGATATCTGCTTCGTGCCCACCGGCGGCTATGCCAAGGTCGTGGAAAAGCTGCGCCCCGGAGCTGTCCGGCCAGGGGAGATCGTGCATGTCGACGGCACCGTGATGGGTCGGCACGAAGGTGTGATCAACTACACGGTCGGGCAGCGCAAGGGCCTGGGCATTGGCGGGCGGAAGACGGAGGCGGGCGACGATGTCGACCCGCTCTACGTCGTCCGCGTCGATCCCGTCGCCAACCAGGTGGTGGTGGGACCGCGCGCGGCGCTGGCCCGGGACAAGGTCATGGTCCGGGACCTGAACTGGCTGGGCCCCAATGCCGTGGGTGTGCCTATGCCCGTCTCCGTCAAGCTGCGCTCTGCCCAGCAGCCGGCTGCGGCGCTGCTGATTCTGCATGGCGACGGTACCGGCGTGGTTGAGCTGGAGGCGGCCCAGTATGGTATCTCCCCCGGTCAGGCTTCCGTCTTTTATGATGGCGAACGTATGCTGGGCGGCGGCTGGATCAGCGGCACCGGGACACGGTAACGGTCGTCCCGGTTCTGAAAATTCAGCACATCTGAACAGCGGCCGGATACTGCCAGCAGCGACAGGACCAGCGCGAGGCCGCAGGTCAATTGGATGACGCCGCCGGTCCGTGCCCAGCCGAGAGAGTCATGCCGGTAACGCCGTTACCTGAATTGCGGCCCGTTCACAAAAAAACTAAGCTGCAACCCGTGCGCCTCACGCATGGCGGAAGGGACGGTTGCGCCCTTGTATGCGGGGGGTTCAAGGGTTAATTCGGCTTTGGAACTTGGGCTGGCCCACGGCCCATTGACCCCCCGCCAGAACCGGCGCGGGCGTCGTTCAATCGGAGGAAAGCATGGCTGTCAAAGTTGCGATCAACGGGTTCGGGCGTATCGGCCGTCTGGTTCTGCGCGCGCTCATCGAAAGCGGCCGCAAGGATATC
>JAIXTS010000512.1 GCA_027483805.1 Azospirillum sp.
CGCGCCGCCTCCACCTCTCCGGCCGGCGTGGCGCGCAAGGCACCGGCCAGCATTTCGGTCGTATAGGCGGCGGTGTTCAGCGTGAAGGCGATCCAGGCGCAGAACCAGGGTTCGCGCAGAAGCGGCCACAGGCTGCTGTCCCGGACTACATCGAACTGTGCCAGTCCGAAATAGACCATGAAAAGCTGGACCAGCAGCGGCGTGCCGCGCAGCACATAGGTGAACAGAAAGACGGGCCGCGACAGATAGGGATTGGCCGATACGCGCGCCACCGCCAGCGGCAGCGACAGAGACAGGCCGGCAGCAGCCGAGGCCAGCAGCAAGAGGATGGTGACGCGCGCGCCGTCCATGAAGGCGGGCAGGTTGTCCTGGATAATCTGCAGATCGATCATCACAGCACCGCCTTGCGCACGCCAAGCGAGAAGCGCTTTTCAACCTGGCCAAGCGCCAGGATCGACAATGTGGTCACCACCAGATAAATGGCGGCGACGGCGGCATAGAAGGTGAAGGGCTGGGCCGTGGCGGCGGTCGCCAGGCTGGCGCGATGGACCATGTCATCCAGGCCGATGATTGACACCAGAGCCGAGGCCTTGACCATGACCAGCCAGTTATTGGCAAAGCCGGGGATGGCGTGGCGGATCATCTGCGGCAGGGTGATGTGCCAGAGGACCTGAAGCCCGCTCATGCCATAGGCAAGGCCCGCTTCGGCCTGGCCCTTGGGGATGGACAGGAAGGCGCCCCGGAAGGTTTCGGTCAGATAGGCGCCATAGATGAAACCCAGGGTCAGGCTGCCGGCCAGGAACGGATCGATATCGACATATTCCCAGCCCAGACGCAGCCCGATATCATTGACCAGTGCCTGTCCGCCATAGAACAAGGCCAGCATCAGCACCAGGTCGGGGATGGACCGGATCAACGTGGTATAGGCGCCGGCCACGCTGCGCGCGCCGCGCCCCGACGACAGCTTGCCCAATGCGCCGGCCAGACCGAACAGCGAGGCGATGCTGAGCGAGACCAGCGACACCGACAATGTCGTCAGCAATCCGTCAAGCAATATGGGCAGATACTCGATCAGCATGGGCATGCAACCGGCGTTCACCCCCGGCGGTGCCGGGGATGGGAGGGAAGGGCAATGGTGAAAGGGGCGGGGGAGGGATCAGGGCAGTTTGGCCGCCCTATCCTTCAGGAGTTCCCGCCCGACACGTCGAAGGTGAAATAGCGTTGGGCGATCTGCTGATAACGGCCATCTTCCTTGATGGCCTTCAGGGCGGCGTTGATCCTGTCGCGCAGGGCCGTGTCGCCCTTGCGCACAGCGATACCGACATCACTGTCGCCCTTCAGGCGCAGGGGTTCGCCCACTGTGGCAAACCCCGCCCCCTCCGGCCGCTTCAGGAACAGGCCTTCCGCGATCACCGATGAACCCAGCGCGATATCACCCCGACCTGCGCGCAGTTCCAGGTAGACATCCGTCTCCTTGGCGACCAGCAGCAGGCGGCTGTCGGGGTATTTTTCCTTCGCGTGTTTGGCGCGCGGGCTGTTACGCAGGACGATAATCGTCTTGCCCTTCAGCGCGTCCGGCGTAGGCTCCGTAAAGGCGCCCTGTTTGGCGATCCACCGGGAGGGGACATCATAATAGACGTCGGAGAAATCGACGATTTTCGCCCGGTCGGCGGTGATCGTCATGGAGGCGACGATCATGTCGAACTTGCGGGTGTTGAGCGCCGGGATCATGCCGTCCCATTCCTGCTGCACCAGGGTGCAGTCGGCCTTCATCTCCGCGCACAGCGCATTGGCGATGTCGATATCGAAACCCGACAGTTTCCCGTCCGGGCCGATCACCGAAAAGGGTGGATAATTGCCCTCCACCCCTACCCGCATGCGGGTATTCTGCGCATCGGCAGTTGTGGTCAGCAGCAACAGACTTGCGGCGAACCCCGCCGTCAGGGACATAAGACGCATCATGGCAACTGGCTTCCGGCACGTTTCGCAATGATCGGCTCGATGGAATGGACAATGACACGTTATTTTCATAATATCAATCCATGAAAAAATCCTCTCAGGCTGATTTTCACGCCCCGGGCCAGGGCGACACACAGAACCAGTCCGCCCCGTCGACGGAGGTGGCATTCGCCGATACCGAACTGGGCCGCCGGCTGCTGGCGGTGATGGCGGACGGGACGGCATCCAACCGGACGATTGCCGAGCATCTGCTGCGCAATCCGGTACGCATCACGGCCTGGAGCATTGAGGATCTGGCGGGCGCCATCGGCGTGTCGAACGCTACCTTGAGCCGGTTTGCCCGCGCCGTGGGATATTCAGGCTATCCCGACCTGCGGGCCGGGATGGCGGAGACATTGCAGACGGTGCTGCGCCCGGTGGAAAAGCTGCGCAGCAGCTTCGACCGGGCCGATCCGACCCAGGCCGCCATCAGCGAGGGGCTGGAAGCCACGCTCTCACACCTGTCTCGGGTGGCCGATCAGATGGCCGGGGGTGCACAGTTGCCGGATCTGGTGGCCCGGCTCAATGCGGCGCGGACCATCTATGTCATGGGGTTTGGCCTATCGGCCCATGTGGCGGGGCTGCTGACCCTGGGTTTGCAGCCGTTTTGCGCCAATCTGGTCAATGTCGTGGAATTCGGCGGCACAGAGGTTGCGGCAGGGCGGCTGATGAATCTGGGCGAAGGCGACGTCCTGATTGCCATTGCCTTTCCCCGTTATGCCCAGGCTGCCTTGCATCTGGCTGGGTTTGCCAAGTCGCGTAAAGCCTATGTGGTGGCGATCACCGACAGCCCCGTCTCGCCGCTAGCCCAGCGGGCGGACATCATACTTCTGGCCGAAAGCACGCATCCGGTATTGTCCAGCAGCCTGGCTGCGGCCGTATTGATGGCTGAAACGCTGGTCACCGCTATGATGCTGTCCAACCGTGACAATGTGGCCCGCGCCGAAAGCCTGACGGATGCGATTTCAAGCTATCTGCACAATCCTTGATGGGCCGACGCCGAATACCGAGCCCCGACGCTTCAGGCCATCCAGGTCCCTGTCCGGGCCTCATGCCGGGGGCACGGCTTGGCGCCGGCATGTCAAGATGCGGAAAGGGAGCGGGCCATGGAGTGGAATCCGGCGCTGTATGAGCGGTATCGGCAATTGCGGGAGCGACCAGGCCGTGACCTGCTGAACGCCATCCCCGATATCGATGCCCGGTCTGCCATCGATCTGGGCTGTGGCACCGGATATCTGACGCGGCAACTGGCGGACCGGTTTGCGGATGCCGCAGTCACCGGACTTGACAGTGACGATGCCATGTTGGCCAAAGCGGCGGCAACGCCGTCGCGCGTGCGGTGGCAGAAGGCGGATATCGGGGACTGGCGGCCCTTGGCGTCGGTCGATCTTGTCTTCTCCAATGCTGCCCTGCATTGGGTGCCCGACCATCCCACGCTATTTGCGCGGCTGGCCGGGCACCTGTCGCCGGACGGTATATTGGCGGTGCAGATGCCGGACAATTTTGCCGCCCCGTCCCACCTTCTGCTGAAGGATCTGGCACAGCAGGATCGCTGGCGTGATGCCCTGGCGGGCGCGCTTGATCATGGCGTGGTGCTGTCCGCCGCCGATTACTGGCGAATCCTGCGGCCGCATTGCCGTACCATCGACATTTGGCACAGCGACTACCTGCAGGTGCTGGCCGGCGATGATCCGGTACTGGCCTGGGTATCGGGGTCCGCCCTTCTGCCGGTCATGACCCACTTGTCGGTGGTGCAGGCAGCGGATTTCACCGAGGCCTATCGCATGGCCCTTCGCGATGCCTATCCGCGACAGATCGATGGCAGCACACTCTTCCCCTTCCGGCGTATTTTCATTCTGGCCCGGATTTAGGATAGTGGCCCCGGGGCCTCTGAATGGAAATGGGTGTTGGCCATGCCGTTGAATGTGCTGGAAGTGACGATCTTCGCCATGGTGCTGTCGGGGGGCAATCCGCTGGCCTGCACACGCCAGGAGGGGACGGAGGAGATGATCCTTTGTACCAATGGTCAGGTGGCAACCCTGGAGGCTGACCGTATCACCTTCAAGGATGATGTTGCGGTCGTGAAATTCCCCGACGGGACGCTGGCCTTCTCCAACGGCATTCGTTCCCATTGGGGCAGTGCCGGCTGGGTGCAGTTTTCCAACAAGATCGCCATCCGCCGCAATCCGGATGGCACCTTCAAGACCAATGGCGGTTTGATCTGCCGGGGGCTGAGCGCCGACAAGGCCAATTGCCAGAAAGCATAGGGACCCTCAGCCCCTTGACCCTTCACCGCGCAAACGGTAGGCAGGGCCAACCTATGGTAATTGTCGCCTGTTGCATATAAGGGGCCCCGCCTATGTCCGCTCGCCAACATCTGGATCAGCTCTGGTCGCGGGGCCGCGCCTTCCTGGGCACAGACCTTGCGATCATGGGCGGGGCCATGACCTGGGTGTCGGACCGCAATCTGGTGGCGGCCATTTCCAATGCCGGCGGTTTCGGTGTCATCGCGTCGGGTTCCATGTCCCCCGACCTGCTGCGCCAGGAAATCCAGGCGACAGTGGCACTGACGGACAAGCCATTCGGTGTCAATCTGATCACGCTCCACCCGCAACTGGACCAGTTGGTCCAGGTCTGCCTGGAGGAGAAGGTCGGCCATATTGTGCTGGCTGGCGGCCTGCCGCCCGGTACCGCAATCAAGGCGGCCAAGGATGGCGGGGCCAGGGTCATGTGTTTTGCCCCCGCGCTGGTCATCGCCAAGCGCCTGATCCGGCTGGGTGCGGATGCCATCGTGATCGAAGGCAGTGAGGCTGGCGGCCATATCGGCCCGGTCTCTACCTCTGTCCTGGCCCAGGAAATCCTTCCGGAAATCCGCGATGTGCCGGTTTTTGTGGCGGGCGGTATCGGGCGCGGAGAGGCCATTGTCTCCTATCTGGAGATGGGGGCCGCGGGCGTTCAGTTGGGGACCCGTTTTGTCTGTGCTGAGGAATGCCGCGCGCACCCTAATTTTAAGCAGGCCTTCATCCGTGCCGGCGCGCGCGATGCCGTCGCGTCGGTGGCGCTGGACAGCCGTTTCCCCGTAATCCCCGTCCGTGCCCTGCAGAATGAAGGCACCAAGCGCTTCATGGAAAAGCAGCGCGAGGTGATCGCCAAGTTCGATGCCGGCGCGCTGGACCAGAAAGAGGCCCAACTGGAGATCGAGCATTACTGGGCCGGTGCCCTGCGCCGCGCCGTCATTGATGGCGATGTGGAGAACGGGTCCCTGATGGCCGGGCAGTCGGTGGGCATGGTCACCAAGGAACAGCCCGTGGCCGATATCCTGGCCGAACTGCTGGCGCAGGCCGAAGCGGCGGTGGCGGCGCGCGGCGTGGCGGCGTGACCTGTCGTCAGGCCTCAGAAACCTGATCCCGGCATGGCCAGGTAAGCCTGTTCGGTCTCTGTACTCTGCCGGCCCAGAATGGCGTTGCGGTGGGGAAAACGGCCATATTGGGCGATGACGGCCAGATGGCGGCAGGCATAATCCAGAAGCTGCGGGTCGCGCGTGCGATTGGCGAACAGGCGGACAGCCAGACGCTGATCCTCGATCTGTTCGGAATGTTCAAACGGCAGATAGATGAACAGGCGCTGGCCTTCGGGCAGCATCAGGTCCTGTTCACGGGCGATGGCATCGGTGGCGATGGCCAGGGCCACAGCGTCGGTGGCAAAGGCGCGCGGCGTTCCCCGGAACATGTTGCGCGGCGCCTGATCCAGCAGGATGCACAGGGCCAGAACGCCCTCCGGCGTTTCAGCCCAATCCGCCAGATCGCCGTTGCCCGCCGCCAGATGCGCCGGCAACAGGCGCCTTGTGACCAGGACGTCGAATTCCGGTCCACCGCCGAACCATTGGGCCGGGCCAGCCTCCTGGAACCAGAAAGCCAGCACGCCGTCAATGTCACTGGCCCGCATTTCCCATCTCCCAGGGCCGGGCGGCCCGCCACCACCTGTTGCCGTTAACGTGAAAGTGATGCCGCTGACCGGGCCGCGTGTCCAGCGGTTCGGTGGAGAATTCTGTGCGTATCATTCCCGCGCCTTGCGCTCCGCGATACGGCGCGTCAATTCGGCCAGGCAATCCTCCCGCGTTGGCCGGTAATCGCGCGCCGCCCACCAGCCTTCCATGGCTGCCAGCAGCACCCCGACATCCGGTCCCGGCGTCATGCCCAGTTCCAGCAGGTCGCGGCCCTTCAAGGGGAAGGGTACCACGACCCAGGTCGCCGCCTCCGCCAACGCCTCCAGCAGTTCCACAGCCGGTGTACCCCGGGACGCGGCTGCCAGCAGCAGGAGGTCGCGATAGGTTTCCGGCCCCAGCTTCTGCAAGGCATGACGGCGGCTGGTCACCGTCAGGTCGGGATGCACATCCACAGGCGGGGCGCACAGGCCCAGCAGATGGTCGCGGTTGGTATTGGACAGGCGCAGCCGTTCCACCGTGTCCGCCGCCGCGGACAGGCCGGATGGCAGCAGGGCCGCCAGATGCGCCATGGGATGCGCTTCCCCGACCAGCCATTCCAGCCGGTCAAGCGCCGCCAGGCGGCTGACATTCACGGCCTGCGGCAGGATCTGGGCCACGACACCGCAATCGATCATCAGGCGCCAGACCTCCACCATCCGGTCCTGGGCCAGGATTTTCATCACCTCCTGCTGCACCCGTTCCCCGGACAAAGACGGCAGCAGCGGCGCCATGGTGGCGCAGGCGGCGACGGCGTCCGGATCGGGTCGCCCCTGGCCGAATCGTGCGTGGAAGCGAAAGAAGCGCAGGATGCGCAGCACATCCTCGGCGATGCGTTCCCGCGCCTGACCGATGAAGCGCACCCGGCCGGCCTTCAGGTCGCGCACGCCGTCGAACGGGTCGTACAGCTCCCCTTCCGGCGTCAGCGACATTGCATTGAAGGTAAAATCGCGGCGGCCGGCATCTTCAAGCCAATTGTCGGTGAAGGCAATGACGGCATGGCGGCCATCGGTCTCCACGTCCCGGCGCAGGGTCGTGATCTCGAACGATGCCCCTTCGGTCAGCGCGGTCACCGTACCGTGGTCGATGCCGGTCGGGATCACGCGGATGCCGTCCTGGCGCAGCCTGCGCATCACCTCGTCCGGGGGCAGCGGCGTGGCGATATCGATATCGGCAGCCTGGATACCCAGGATGGCGTCACGTACGCAGCCACCGATGAACCGCGCCTCCTGCCCGGTACGCATCAATGACTGCATGACCCGTCTTGCCGCCGTGCCCGCCATCAGGCCGATCGGGCCCGGGTGCAGCAAGGGGCGTTCCGGATCGGCGCTGACGCTCATCTCCTCACGCCTTCAGTCCGAAAAATTCCAGTTGCCAGTTCATCTCACTGTCCGACATCGGGTAATGCGTGCCATCGCGGGCATTCAAAACCGATGTGGGGGGGATATTGGCGATCCGCAACTGGATCTGACGGCAAAGCCGCATGGACAGTTTGGCGCGCCAGCACAGGGCGGTGACCCCGCGCGCACTCTGTCCGCCAATGATCTTGTCGACGGCATCCAGTGGCACATTGGCCTTGACAGCCAGGGCGGCCAGGACAAACCCACGGTCGCCCTGGGTCAGGGCGGCGGCCACCATGTCCTCGTCCAGTTTACCGGCGGCATGGGCCTTCTTGGCCCGTTCCATCGGCCGCTCCTTCGGCGCTTCTTCGGCTGCCTCATCACCGATGCCCAGCGGTTCTGCGCCGCCGCCGCGGTTGGCCCGGGCCCGGTCCAGGATGGCGGTGCGTACGGCAGCCCGGACATCGGGCGGCAGGTCGGTGCGATTTTCCAGCACACGCATCAACTGTTCGCTGACAAAACCCGCAATGCGCGCGGCCGCCTTGGGCGGCAGGGACGGACGCCGGACCAGGGGACCATGCCATGGCTCGAATTTCGGGGCCATATCGATGATACGGTCCAGCGTCTCTTCCCGGATCTGGGCGGATTCATTGCCCAGCAGGGCGGCGACGGCGGCCTCGCTCTGCGTGCGGGCAACCGCTTCCGACACAGCACCGGAGAGGCCGGCCCGCTGAGCGATGGCGACCAGCTTGCCGTCCATCGGCTGGCCGCCGATGATGGACAGAAGGTCGTCATCGGTCAGCAGCGGCGAATGCCGCAGGACCGGGCCGGAAACGGACAGTTCCAGGTCAAGGGCCAATTGCTGGATCAGGTGCGGCGGTGCGCCCGGCTGGTCCTTCAGCGTCTCGGCCACCACCCGGCGCACGGCGGATGCCTGGTCGCGCGCCAGGGCTTCCACAATGTCCATGGTCATGCGTTCCAGCTGCCCAATGCGGTCGGCCGGCAAGGAAGGCACCAACAGCGCGATCTTGCGCGCCAGGCCTGACCGCACCTCCTCGTCCGGGTCGCCGCAGAGCAGCAGGTCGGCCTGACGGGGCGTGGCGTTGTTGCGCGCGATCTCGCGCCGCACCTCGGCACTTTCATCATTGGCCAGGTAGAACAGGATTTCCGGCTGCGTGTCGGCGCGCGCCGCCACGATCCGCCGCTGGCCCGCGTCGCCGCTGGCCGCCAGCTTCTTGGCGGTATCGTAATCCATGGGCGTGGAGGTGGAACCTTTCATTTAATACCCGTACCCGTTCTCAACCAGCCACCAGCGTCGGAGCCAGGGCCCGATGGCCCTTACCCATACGCTTGGCAGCATACATACCCTGGTCACCACGGTCGACAAGCCCTTGCGCCAGTTCACCCGATCCGCCGCGATAGGTGGCGACACCCACTGACACGCCCAGCGGTTTTTCCGGCGATGCCGACAGCGGCCGCAGGAATTCCGCGGCCTCGCGCAGCAGTCGGTCCGCCACGGCGACGGCCTGTTCCTCGTCCACCCGGTCGATCCAAAGGACAAACTCGTCGCCGCCCAGGCGGCCGCACAGGTCACTGGGCCGGGCCAGGCGTCCCAGCAACTCACCCACCGCGCGCAGCACATCATCACCGGCGCCGTGACCCAGCTTGTCGTTGACCGCCTTGAAATTGTCGAGATCAAAGTAAAGCAGGGCCGAACCGCCGCCCGTCTGCTTGTCCAGCCTTGTCTCCAGCATCTCCATGAAGGTACGGCGATTATAGAGACCGGTCAGACCGTCGCGTTCCGACAGGGTCTTCAACCGCTCCTGGTAGCGCGCCTGGGCCACGGCCACACCGACCTGATCGGCGATGGCCTGGACCATGGACAGGTCTTCGTCAGCCCAGTCCGGCTCGTCCGCGCGCCAGACCAGGATGGCGCCATTCACCTCATGCCGGAACAGGGTACGGGTGGCCAGAAGGCTGTATCCCCCCACCTTTGCCGTCATCGGCTCCGCCTGTTCGGCGACCTGCTCCAGGAATGGGGCGATGGCAGCCTGGATGTTGTCCACCATGGGCAACTGTGCCGCGGCCTCGCTGAACACATCGCCGATGCGGGCGTAAAGCCGGGCTCCGGATGACCCTGTCGCATTCACCGCCACGCCCACGGCGATCTCCAGCGTTTTGGCCGGGTCGACGTCGTCGCGGGTGGAGGAGACAATATAGCCCAGATATTTCTCACGCAGCCGGACCTGGGCCAGTTCCATGCCCTTGACCCGCGCCTCAGTGATGTCGCGGCAGGCGCCGCGGGCGCCGATCCAGTCGCCCTGCGGCCCGATCAGGGGCACCGCCGACGAAATCAGGCAGGCCGCCGCCCCATCCTTGGCCCGCAACCAAACCTCCGTCCGTTCGATCCCGACACCGGTATCGAAGGGCAGGGGCTGATCGGCGAAATCCGACAGGACGAATTCCGACGGGTGCCGTCCGATCAGGTCGTCCGGGTGATAGCCGATGGCGCCGGCAGCCGACACGAAGACGAAACGTCCGTCCGGCCCCACTTCCCAGGCGAAGTCCGAGGAGATATCGACCAGATCCTTATAGCGCTGGCGACTTTCGGTCAGGGCGTGGCGCAGGCGGCGTTCCAGCGTGACCTCCCGCCCCAGACACAGGACCCCGCCACCCGACAGCAGGACAGTGGTGAATTCCACCACACCCGGCCCGCTGCCGGTTTCCACCGGCACCGACCGGTGCGGTTCAGTCAACGGCCCCCCGGACGCCGCCCAGCGACCCAGCTCTGTCAGCCAGCCATCATGCCGGTCGACCAATATCCGGGCGCCGGTATTCAAGAACAGGGGCTGCCCGTGGCCGTCCAATGTCAGGCCGGGACCGGGCCAGCCGTCCAGCAGGGCTGGCACCGCCACGATATCGACAGCATCACTGGCCGGAAGGGAGCCGGAAGGGGATGACAAGGCCGGGGCGCTCCCGTTGTAACCATTTCTGATCCAGTGGTAACGCACCTGAGCGTTGCGGTCCATTGCCCTTGCGGTCACATTGTTGGTTGATCATTTTATGGTTATGACAAACGCCCATCAAACCGCCATCGTTCCGTCAGCCGTGACCTTCGACCACGTGGATCACTGGGTCTTCGACCTGGACAACACGTTGTATCCGGCCCGTTGCAACCTGTTCGCCCAGGTGGATGTTCGCATCACCGACTATATCGCCAATGCGCTGGGGCTGGACCGGCTGGCGGCGCGGATCAAGCAAAAGGAATATTACCAGCAGCACGGCACGTCCCTGCGGGGGATGATGATCGATCATGGCATGGACCCGGCCCCGTTCCTGGCCTATGTGCATGATATCGACGTGACGCCGGTGGACCCCTCCCCCCTCTTGGCCGCATCCCTCGGCGCATTGCCGGGACGCAAGGTGATTTTTACCAACGGATCCGTACGGCACGCGGAAAATGTGCTGGAACGGTTGGGGGTTGCCGATCATTTCGACGGCATCTTCGATATCGTGGCGGCGGATTACGTGCCCAAGCCCGATCCCGTTCCCTATGCGACCATGATGCGCCGCTTTGCCATCAATCCGGCGCGGGCCGCCATGGTAGAGGATCTGCACCGCAATCTTCTGCCCGCCGCGGGGGCTGGCATGACCACCGTCTGGGTCCGCACAGACAGCGAATTCTCCCGCCCTGACCTGAAGGTGGGAGAGGTGAAACCGCAGCCCGTCCATCCCGGCGACCATGTCCATCACGTGATTGAGGATGTGGAGGCCTGGCTGGCCGACCTGACGGCTCACCTGCGCTGACACGCCGTTCCCGAACGACCGTGCGGGCATGGGCGGTCTGCGGGCACCTTCGTTGACAGGCCCGGCTGGCGACCGCCAAAGTCGCCATCGATCCTTCCGCACCGAACATCAGGACCCTTCGCGATGAGCAGCTTTGCCGATCTCGCCCGCACCATCGACCAGGCGTGGGAAGACCGCGCCAATCTGGGTTTCTCCACCACCGGTGACGTGCGTGATGCCGTCAACAAGGCCCTGTCGCTGCTGGACGCCGGTGAGGCACGGGTGGCGGAGAAGGTGGATGGGTCCTGGACCGTGAACCAGTGGCTGAAGAAGGCCGTGCTGCTGTCCTTCCGCCTGAATGACAATGCCATGATTTCCGGCGCGCCGGGTGGGGCCAGCTGGTGGGACAAGGTCCCGTCGAAGTTCGATGGTTGGGACGAGGCGGCGTGGCGTCAGGCCGGCTTCCGTGCTGTGCCCGGCAGTGTTGTCCGCCGCAGTGCCTTCATCGCCCCCGGCGTGGTGCTGATGCCCAGCTTCGTCAATGTCGGCGCCTTTGTGGACAAGGGGACCATGGTTGATACCTGGGCCACCGTCGGGTCCTGCGCCCAGATTGGCAAAAATGTGCATCTGTCGGGTGGTGTCGGCATCGGCGGCGTGTTGGAGCCGTTGCAGGCGGGCCCCGTGATCATCGAGGATGATTGCTTTATCGGCGCCCGGTCGGAAGTGGTGGAAGGGGTGATGGTGGAACAGGGGGCTGTCCTGTCCATGGGCGTGTTCATCAGCGCCACCACCAAGATCATCGACCGCACCACGGGTGAGGTGTTTGTGGGCCGTGTTCCGGCCTATTCCGTGGTAGTGCCCGGCAGCCTACCCGGAAAGCCGCTTCCCGATGGTACGCCCGGCCCGTCGCTGTCCTGTGCGGTGATCGTGAAGCGTGTGGATGCGCAGACCCGGTCCAAGACCTCGATCAACGATCTGCTGCGCGATTGATCCCATGCCTGCCATCGGCGCCCTGACCCTGCTGGTGCGGGATTATGACGAGGCCATCGCCTGGTATCGTGACCGGGCGGGTTTCACGCTGGTCAGCGATACCAACCTGGGCGGACCCAAGCGCTGGGTGCTGATGGCACCCAAGGGGGCGACGGAAACCCGCCTGCTGCTGGCCAAGGCAGTAGGGGCAGAACAGGAGGCGCAGATCGGCCATCAGGCCGGTGGTCGCGTCTTCCTGTTCCTGCATACCGACGATTTCACCCGTGACCATGCCGCGATGAGGGCGGCGGGGGTGGCGTTCCTGGAGGAGCCGCGGCACGAAGCCTATGGCAGCGTCGCCGTATTCCAGGACCTGTATGGGAACAAGTGGGATCTGTTGCAGCTGCGGTAGGGGGCCATTGTCCGCTGTCCGCCCGGTCCCCTGTCGCCCCCCTGCTATCACCACCGCAATTCCGCCCCTTTCAACGTTCATGCACATTGTTTGCACCGGGCGGCGCCTCGGGCTATCAAGGCGCGGTATCTTTACAAGGGAAATTGGGACATGTGCGGCATCGCGGGCTTTCTGTCGAACCTGACCTGGCACCAGGATCATGATGTTTCCTGGATCGCCGTGCTGGCCGATGGTTTGCGCGATGCCGGTATCGATGATCTGGTCGGCATCGAGGCGGTGCTGGATGGATTGCATGCCCGCTTTGATGACCTGATGGCGTTTGCCACGCATCTGGCCCTGGTCGAGCGTGCCGACCTGCGCGACCGCGTGGCCCGGGCCGCCAGCCGGATCGAGGGGCTGGAGGCGGAACTGAAGGCCAGCGCGATCGCCCGCGACCCGGCCGCCGAACGTACCGCCGAACGGCTGCGTGATTATGGCTGGCAGCTGCGCAACGAGGTGCTGGCCAATATCGATCGCACCCTGTCCTTGATCGGCGGCGTGCCCACGCCGGTCCGGGCCCAGCATTTCATTGCCTGGTCCATTGAACAGGTTCTGGAGAATCTGGACCGGCTGGAGGTGCGCGGGCGCGACAGTGCCGGTTTTGCGGTACAGCTGCGCCTGCCCGGCCCCGTGTCGGACGGGCAGATTAAAGAATGGCGCCGTCTGGCCGCGTCCGCCGGTCGTGACACCTTCGATGCCGATGGGGCTGTTACCCTGCATGCCTTGCCCGATGGCGGGGCGACCGCGCGCTTCACCTATAAGGTGGCGCAGCTGATCGGGCAGCTGGGCGATAATGGTGCCACCTTGCGGGCCAAGGTAAGGGCCGACGCATTGCTTTGGTCCATTGCCCTTCAGGCAGATCAGGCGGGTATTCTGGCCCATACGCGCTGGGCCTCGCACGGGGCGATCAACCTGTCCAACTGTCACCCGCAATCGGGCTGGCTGGCCGGTGACAATGCCCCGACCCTGGCGCCCGATGCCGACACGATGTGCGTTCTGAACGGCGATATCGACAATTACCGGGGGCTGAAGGACGGTCTGGTGCGCGCGGCGGGCCATGAGGTGCCGGTCCAGGTCACGACCGACGCCAAGATCATACCCGTCACCGTCCGCCTGACGCCCGGTGCCAACACGCCCGACCGGTTCCTGTCGGCGCTGCGGCAGTTCGAAGGCTCCGTCGCTATCGGTCTGCTGCACCCTACCGAACCGCAGCGGCTTTATTTCGGACAGAAGGGCAGCGGTCAGTCGCTGTTCCTGGCGCAGGTGCGCGATGGCTTGATCATCGCTTCAGAAAATTACGGTCTGGCGCCCCGTGCCCGGGCCTCCATCGCCATGGCCAAGGTGGAA
>JAIXTS010000292.1 GCA_027483805.1 Azospirillum sp.
AACAACGCCGTTGCCGTTACCATTCATGTATACTACCATACCAGACAGGGTCAAGCAGGAATGTTAGCGGTAAAATCAGTCGACCACACCTCGACGGTCGGGCTGGCAGGCCGGGAAGTTTGTGGATCAAAAATCGGCAAATCTGATCGACAAGCCGGTTTGTGTATCAGGCCGGGGAGACAAGCCGGTTTGTGTATCGAAACGCGGAGTTTTTGATAGACGAACTGTCTTGGCTATCGTTTTCGATAGAGAAGCGTGTTTGACTATCATATTCTTTGTTTTTTGATAGACAAACCACCCGACCGATCGGTGAGATCGCGATTCAGCAGGCGGCGGGTGCGGCATGGATGGACCGGATGACTGGCATCAAGACCCCGAACGGATATGATCTGGGTGAAGCGGTTCAGTATCATTACGGCAAGTTTCCGCCGGTGATCGGTGACTATGCGCGGATCGTGAAGCCCCTGACCCGGGCAACAGCAGCACTGGTGCGGTATGACCAGATGCTCAAAAGCCTGCATAACAATGAGATTCTGCTGGCCCCGTTGCGGAGCCAGGAAGCCGTCATCTCGTCACGCATGGAGGGGACAGTCAGCACGCTGGACGAGGTCCTGCGCATCGAAGCTGAATTTGACGAGGATGCGGACGAGGCTCATGGCAATGCGCGAAGTGAAGCGGTCGAGGTCTATCTCTATAGTCGCGCCATGAGTATAGCACAGAAAAGCATCCAGGAAGGCGCCCCCATCTCCAACTGGCTGGTGCGGTCCGCACACAAGTTATTGCTGGGCTTCGGTCGGGGCGCCCATCAATCGCCAGGAGAATTCAAGACGGAACAGAACTACCTCGCCGACCGGTTGCGCCGACAGATTCTGTTCGTGCCGATAAGCCCTGAATTCCTGAATGATGGAATGGAAGCATTGTTCCGGTATATGGCCGATGACGACGAGGAAATTCTGATCCGAACCGCGCTTGCCCACCTGGAATTTGAAGCTCTGCACCCGTTCAAGGATGGGAATGGCCGCATCGGCCGCATGATCATTCCTCTGATGCTGTGGAAGGCCGGTATCATCAGTCAACCTTATTTCTACATCAGCGATTACTTTGAGCAGAACAAGGACGAGTATATCGACCGGATGCGGGCAGCATCGGCGTCCGACGCTTGGGAAGACTGGGTGCTGTTTTTTCTCTCTGCCCTCGAAACCCAGGCCCGGCAAAACCTGGCAACGGCGGAGAAGATCGCCACCCTTTACGAACAGATGAAGGAACGGTTCCGAGACATCCTGTCCTCCAAATGGACCATCAGCGCCCTGGACTTCATCTTCACCCGTCCCGTATTTCGCAACAGCAGTTTCACCAGCCGGTCCGGGATACCGGTACCTACCGCGCACAAATTCACCCGCAGCCTCGTTGATGCCGGCCTGCTGAGGACGCTTGAGGCTGCTTCCGGCCGCCGCCCCGCCCTCTATGCGTTCGAACCGCTGCTGGAACTGGTCCGGTCATAGGCCGCAACAAGCCCGTTGCCGTTTTCCGGCATCCATACTACCATACCAGTCAATCGAGGCGCCCTCTTGCAGATTTTTGATAGCGCTACCATAGTGACTTGAAAGGCGAGCGCGGTTCCCTCACCCTCCCAAACGCTGGCGCGTTCGGGCCCCTCCCTCTCCCAGCTTCGTGGGCGAGGGGCGGAAAGTGCTGTGTCACGCAATGAAGCCGCGTGTCTGCTGGGCGGGAGGGTAAGGGAGCCACCCCGGAGACCAGAGAAAACGACCGGTCCCCCCTTAAAAAAGGGCCGGCGGCAGGGAGGAAAAATGCATATGCTTGGACGCCTGCTGGCGAGCCTGATGCTCGCTGTTGGTCTGGCGGTACCTGTGTTTGCCGAAGATGGCTATGATCTGTGGCTGCGGTTCCGGCCGTTGACCGGGGCCGCGTTGGCCCAGACGGAAACCCGCCTGGGCAGCATCGACGCGGCAGATGCCGGGGATGTCGCCGTGGCGGAGCTGTCGCGCGGCCTGTCGGGCCTGCTGGGCAAAACCGTGCCCGTCGCCACGGGCGGCAAGGTGCTGCTGGGCACCGCCAATGATCCCGCCATCACGGCGCTGGGCCTGGACCTGCGCGGCCTGGGCCCCGACGGCTATGTCATCCGCAGCATCGGGGACCGTACCCTGGTGGCCGGCGGGTCGCGCACCGGCCTGCTCTATGGTGTGTTCCACCTGCTGCGTCTGGCGCAGGAAACGGCACCGCTGACGGCGCTGACGGTGCGGGAGGTGCCGAAGATCGACCGGCGCATCCTGAACCATTGGGACAATCTGGACCGCTATGTCGAACGCGGCTATGCGGGCCATTCGATCTGGGACTGGCACAAGCTGCCGGACTGGCAGGACCCGCGCTACAAAGACTATGCCCGCGCCAATGCGTCCATCGGCATCAACGGCACGGTGCTGAACAATGTGAATGCCAATGCCACCATCCTGACCCGGCCCTATCTGGAAAAGGTGGCGGCGTTGGCCGATGTGTTCAGGCCCTATGGCATCCGTGTCTATCTGACGGCCCGCTTCTCCGCGCCCAAGGAAATCGGCGGCTTGGCCCATGCCGACCCGGCCGACCCGGCGGTGGCGGCCTGGTGGAAGGAAAAGGCCGATGAGATCTACGCCCTCATCCCCGATTTTGGCGGCTTCCTGGTGAAGGCCAATTCGGAGGGACAGCCAGGGCCGCAGGATTATGGCCGGTCCCATGCTGACGGGGCCAATATGCTGGCCGACGCCCTGGCCCCGCATGGCGGCATCATCATGTGGCGGGCCTTTGTCTATAGCCACGAAACCCCCGATGACCGGGCCAAACAGGCCTATACGGAGTTTGTGCCGCTGGACGGCCAGTTCCGCGACAATGTGCTGGTGCAGGTGAAGAACGGCGCCATCGATTTCCAGCCGCGCGAACCGTTCCATCCGCTGTTCGGCGCCATGCCGAAAACGCCGCTGATGATGGAATTCCAGATCACCAAGGAATATCTGGGCTTTGCGACGCACCTCGTCTACCTGGCGCCGATGTGGAAGGAAGTGCTGGACGCCGACACTTTCCGTCCGAAACAGGGATCGACGGTCGCCAAGGTGGTGGATGGCAGCCTGGATGGGCACAAACTGTCGGCCATGGCCGGGGTCGCCAATATCGGCAGCGACCGCACCTGGTCCGGATCACATTTTGATCAGGCCAACTGGTACGCCTATGGAAGGCTGGCCTGGGACCATGGGCTGTCGTCAGAGGCCATCGCACAAGAATGGGCCGCCGCCACCTTCGGCCCCGACCCGGCCATCGTGGACCCGATCCTGTCCATGATGCTGCCGTCGCATCAGGCGGTGGTTGATTACATGACGCCCATCGGCCTGCATCACCTGATGGGGCGCGGGCATCATTACGGGCCGGCGCCGTGGCTGACGGGCGGCCCGCGTGCCGACTGGACATCCGTCTATTACCACCGTGCCACCAAGGACGGGATCGGCTTTGACCGCACCCGCCGGGGCACGGGGGCCGTGGATCAATATGCCAAGGTCTGGGCCGACCGGTTCGACAAGGTGAAGACCACACCGCCGGACTTCCTGCTCTGGTTCCACCATGTCGGCTGGCAGCAGCCTCTCGCCAGTGGCCGCACGCTCTGGGCCGAGCTGCTGTACCGCTATGGCCGGGGCATCCAGACGGTGGCCAGCATGCGCCGCACCTGGGAGGGTTTGCGCGGCAAGGTTGATGAGGATCGCTGGCAGCAGACGGCCGCCTTCCTGTCCATCCAGCAGAAGGAGGCCCAATGGTGGCGCGATGCCAGCGTCGCCTATTGGCAGAGCTTCCATGGTCTGCCCCTGCCGCCGGGCGAGAAGCCGCCGCCGCAGACGCTTGAGCATTACAAGTCCCTGTCCTTCCCCTTCGCGCCGGGAGATGGCAAATGAGCATTATTCGGCCACTCAATTCCTGCCACCCCCGCGAAAGCAGGGGCCCAGGAGCAAGCAGCAACAGGGGCGGTGCCCGTGGCCCCTGGATCCCCGCTTTCGCGGGGAAGGCCGGTTTTGCTGCCATAACCGCCCTCACCCTGCTCTCCGCCCTGCCCGGGCTGGCCGCTGATGCCCCCCTGCTGCATCCGATGTTCCAGGATCATGGGGTGTTGCAGCGGGATCGGCCGATCCCGGTCTGGGGCGATGCCAGGCCGGGGGAGAAGGTGACCGTCACCCTGGGCAATGCCAAGGCCACCGCCAAGGCCGGCAAGGATGGGCGCTGGCAGGCGACGCTGCCAGCGCTCGGGCCGGGCGGTCCCTTCACCCTGACGGCCAGGAGCGGCAGCGCCGAACAATCGGCGAGCGATCTGCTGATCGGTGATGTCTATCTCTGTTCCGGCCAGTCCAATATGGAGATGCAGGTCCGCCGGTCGCTCGACTCCTGGGTGGAGACGGGCACGCGCGCCAACCAGCCGCAGATGCGCTATCTGACTGTGGAGCGCGATACCGCCACCAGCGTGAGACGCGATTTCGGCAAGCCGGTCAAATGGCAGGTGATCTCCCCCCAGACGGTCGGCGACATGTCCGCCGTCTGTTATTTTTTCGGCCGCGAGATGCGCAAGCTGGAGGAGGTGCCGGTCGGCCTGATCAACACATCCTGGGGCGGGTCCAGCATTGAAAGCTGGATGCCGGCAGAGGACCTGCGCCGGCAGGCGGATTACAAGGATGCCCTGTCCTTCCTGGCCACCTATGACCGCAACCCGGCCGAGGGCGTGCGGGCCTTTGTCGATGGCTGGCAACGCTGGTGGATAAAGGCCGGGCAGCCGGAAATCTGGCGCGACCCCTATGGCAGCGGTGATGGCTGGCGCGCGGCCCCGGCCAGTTTCCGGCCCTGGGAAACCTGGGGCATGCCGGACATGGCCGCCTATAATAACATTGTCTGGATGCGGGCCCGCATCAGCCTGACGGCGGAACAGGCCCGGGCGGGGGTGGCGCTGCATCTGGGCCCAGCCGACGATCTGGACGTCACCTGGGTCAATGGCACGGCGGTGGGCAGCCAGTATGGACCCGGCGATCCCCGCCGCTATCCGCTGCCGCCCGGCACGCTGAAGGAAGGGGCCAACACCATCACCGTGGCCATCCTGGATGCCTATGGCGATGGCGGCCTGTATGGCACGGCAGAGGCGCAGGCCATCGAGCTGACGGATGGCACACGCCTGACCCTGCCCACACCCTGGCAGTTCAAGCCCACGCCCGTCGATACGTCCGTGGTGCCACAGGCGCCGTGGGGCACGGTCAATGGCCTGTCCACCATCCATAATGCCATGCTGGCCCCCATCGGCCCCTATGGCCTGCGCGCAGCCCTCTGGTATCAGGGCGAAAGCAATGCCGGCCGGCCGGTGCAGTATCAGTCGCTGCTGACCGGCCTGATGACGGGATGGCGGCGGCAGTTTGGCGCCGACCTGCCCTTCCTGGTGGTGCAGCTGCCGGAATGGGGCTATCCGCAGGAGACGCCGATGGAAAGCGGCTGGGCCCGTTTGCGCGAAAGCCAGCGCGCGGCGGTGGCCGCCGATCCGCACGCCGGGCTGGCCGTGGCCCTGGGCGTGGGGGACTGGTACGATATCCACCCCGCCAACAAACAGATCGTCGCCAAGCGTCTGGTCCGTGCGGCCCGCAAGGTGGTGCGGGGCGAGGATATCGCCCCGTCCGGTCCCATCCCGGCCCGCGTTACACGGACCGGCGATACGGTGTCCATCCGTTTCACCGACATTGATGGCGGTCTGAAGGCCCTGTCCTATCACCGCCCGCTGGGGTTTGAACTGTGCGGAGAGGGGCCGGGCACCTGCCGCTATGTCGATGCCACCTTGACGGGCGATACGGTCACCCTGCCGGTGGGAACCGGCCCGGCGGTGCGGGTGCGCTATTGCTGGGCCGACAGCCCCATCTGCAACCTGCAGGACAGCGCCCGTCAGCCGCCGGGGCCGTTCGAGGCGGTGGTGAAATAAGGGGGCGTCGCTCGCCCACACCCCAACACCCGCATTGACAACAAAGTCAATGTACCTCAATGATAGCGCTACCATCGCCCCGACAGAGGGCGACGATAGAGCAAAAACACCGGGAGGAAATTCAGTGACGACACCGACGCTGTCACGCCGACTGTTCGGCGCCAGCCTGCTGGCGCTTACCTCCGCCGCGGCTGTGCCCGCCGGCATCGCCTTTGCCGCCGGCAAGGAACCCTATCGCAACCCCGCCCTGCCCATCGATCAGCGGATTGCCGACCTTCTGTCGCGGATGACGCTGGAGGAGAAGGTGGCCCAGATGTACGGCATCTGGCAGGACAAGAAGCTGGTCAATAATGACAAGGGCGGCTTTGACGCCAAGCGCGCTGCAAAGGCCTTCCCCCATGGGCTGGGCCAGATCTCCCGCCCCGGCGACCGGGTGGGCGCCGTGGACAAGGACGGCGCGCCCATCGCGGCCGGCGCCAAGGCCAATGTCATCAACCGGGAAGGTCTGGAGGCCGCCACCTACGCCAACGATGCCCAGAAATGGGCCGTCGAGCAGACGCGCCTGGGCATCCCGCTGATTTTCCACGAGGAAGCGCTGCATGGCTTTGTCGGCCGGGGCGCCACCAGTTTCCCGCAATCCATCGCGCTGGCCAGTTCCTGGGACACGGCCATGGTGGAACGGATTTTCAGCGTCGCCGCGCGTGAGGCCCGCCTGCGCGGGATCCATCTGGCCCTGGCCCCCGTGGTCGATATCGTGCGTGACCCGCGCTGGGGCCGCACAGAGGAAACCTATGGCGAAGACCCGTGGCTGGTGTCCGAAATGGGGCTGGCCGCGATGAAGGGCTTCCAGGGCACGACCCTGCCGCTGGCCAAGGACAAGGTGCTGGTCACGCTGAAACACATGACGGGCCATGGCCAGCCGGAAAGCGGCACCAATGTCGGCCCTGCTCAAATCTCCGAACGCACCTTGCGCGAAAACTTCCTGGTGCCGTTCGAACGCGCCGTAAAGAACCTGCCCATCCGCGCCATCATGCCCTCCTATAACGAGGTGGATGGCGTGCCCAGCCATGGGAACAAGTGGCTGCTGGACACGGTGCTGCGCCAGGAATGGGGCTATCAGGGCGCGCTGGTCAGCGATTATTTCGCCATCCGGGAGATGAAGACCGTCCACCAGATGACCAGCGATCTGGCCGATGGCGCCGTGCGCGCCCTGAATGCCGGGGTCGATGTGGAACTGCCGGACGGCGAAGCCTTTCCGCTGCTGCCGGGCCTGGTGCGCGCGGGCAAGGTTTCCGAAGAACAGATCAATCAGGCCGTGCGCCGCATCCTGCGCCTGAAGTTTGAGGCGGGGCTGTTCGAAAACCCCTATGTCGATGCCAAGGTGGCGGACAAGCTGACCGCCACGCCGGACGCCATCGCCCTGGCGCGCGAGGCGGCGGCCCGGTCCATGGTGCTGTTGAAGAATGCCAACAACGCCCTGCCGCTGAACCCCAACGCCACGGGCAGGTTGCTGGTGGTCGGCACGCATGCACGCGACACGCCCATCGGCGGCTATTCGGAAGTGCCGCGCAAGGTGGTGTCGGTGGTCGAAGGCTTGACCGCCGCCGCTGGCAAGAACCTGACGGTTGACTATGCCGAAGGGGTGCGCCTGACGCGCCAGCGTGTCTGGGAAGAGGACAAGGTCGAGCCGATTCCCGATGCCGAGAATGACGCCCTGATCGCCGAGGCGGTGGCCAAGGCCGCCAAGGCCGACACGATCCTGATGGTGCTGGGCGAAAATGAGCAGTTGAGCCGGGAGGCCTGGGCCAAGACCCATCTGGGCGACCGCGCCAGCCTTGATCTGTATGGCCGTCAGTCCGATCTGGCCGAGGCCATGTTCAAGACCGGCAAGAAGGTCATTGTCCTGCTGCTGAATGGCCGCCCGCTGGCCGTCAACCGGCTGGTGGAAAAGGCCGATGCCCTGATCGAAGGCTGGTATCTGGGCCAGGAGACGGGCAATGGTGTGGCCGATGTGGTGTTCGGCAAACTCTCTCCCGGCGGCAAGCTGCCCCTCACCATCCCGCGCTCGGTCGGGCAATTGCCCGTCTTCTACAATGCCAAACCCTCGGCGCGGCGCGGTTACCTGTTTGACGATATCACGCCTCTGTTCCCGTTCGGCTTCGGCCTCACCTATTCAACCTTCGAGATGGAGGCGCCGACCCTGTCGCGCGGCCAGATCGGGGTGGCCGACAGCGTCGATATCGCCGTCACCCTGCGCAATACCGGGTCGCGCACCGCCGATCAGGTGGTGCAGATCTATCTGCGCGATGAAGAGGCGTCGGTGACACGGCCCATCCTGGAACTGAAGCGGTTCCAGCGCGTGACCCTGGCGGCGGGCGCCAGCACCATTGTGCGCTTCACCCTGACGCCGGACGATCTGTCGATCTGGAATATCGACATGAAGCGGGTGGTGGAACCGGGTGTCTTTACCATCAGTGCCGGATTCGACTCTGTGGCGTTGAAGTCGGTGCCGTTGAAAGTGGTTTAAGCAAGAGATGCCGTGGGTCAGGGCGAGCCGAAGGCGCGCCCTGACAGCAAAGATTTCGGCCTTTTCTGTCAGGGCTCGGGCTTTGCCCTCGACCTGACCTGCGAAATTGACTGTTACCGCTATCAAGTCTGTGTCGTAACCGCTAAACTCACCGTCCCATCCAGGGAGTTTTTTCGACCATGTCCGCCAGTCCCGCCCCCGCCCTGCTGACCGATTTCCTGCCCGCCGACTGGCGGGATGCCCATCTGCTGGGGCGGATGGATTTCGGACAGGGGCCATCGCCGGTGCTGATCAAGGGCGGGCGGCTTTATGACCTGTCCGAACAGGCGCCGACCGTTTCCGACCTGCTGAACACCCTGCCCGATGGTGCCCTGCCGACCGGGGGCCAGGATCGGGGCGATGCCGCAGCGCTGAAGGTGGCGCTGCAATGGGGCGACGCCCTGCCCGGCGCCCCCACCCTGCTGCCGCCCATCGACCTGCACTGTATCAAGGCGGCGGGCGTCACCTTTGCCGTGTCGGCCCTGGAACGTGTGATTGAGGAGCGGGCGCGGGGCGATTATGCCAAGGCCAATGAAATCCGCAGCGACCTGTCGGCCCGCATCGGCACGGACCTGCGCGCGGTCAAGCCGGGATCGACCGAAGCGGCCTCGCTGAAACAGGCGCTGATCGCCGATGGGCTGTGGTCGCAATATCTGGAGGTCGCCATCGGCCCGGATGCGGAGATTTTCACGAAAGGCCCGACCCTGTCATCGGTCGGCTGGGGTGCCTATATCGGCGTGCGCGCCGACAGCGACTGGAACAATCCGGAGCCGGAACTGGCGCTGGCGGTGGATGGTAAGGGCCGGGTGCATGGCGCCACCCTGGGCAATGACGTGAACCTGCGCGATTTTGAGGGGCGGTCGGCGCTGCTTCTGTCCAAGGCCAAGGATAATAACGCGTCCTGCGCGCTGGGCCCCTTCATCCGCCTGTTCGACGGGAATTTCACCATCGACGATGTGCGCAATGCCGAGGTCACGGTGAGCGTCACGGGCGAGGATGGGTTCACGCTGAACGGCAAGTCCAACATGGCCCTCATCAGCCGCGATCCATTGGATCTGGTAGGCCAGACCATCTCAAGGAATCATCAGTATCCCGACGGTTTCGTGCTGTTCATGGGCACCCTGTTTGCGCCCATCGACGACCGTGACGCGCCGGGCAAGGGCTTCACCCATAAGAATGGCGACATTGTCACGATCGCCTCCCCCCGTCTTGGCAGTTTGTCCAACAAGGTCGTCGGTTGCCATGAGGCGCCGGAATGGAACTTCGGCATCGGCGATCTGATGCGCAACCTGGCCCGCCGGGGCCTGCTGCGCGCCTGACCATCGGTACCCTTCCCCAAACTGTCAATGCAACGCCCCACCCTGGATTGCCCATCATGACCCATGCGATTTACCCCTCCTTGCGCGGAAAGCGGGTGCTGATCACCGGCGGCGGTTCCGGCATCGGCGCCGGAATGGTGGAGGCCTTCGTTCGACAGGGGGCACGTGTCCATTTTGTCGACGTGGCGGTCCAGGACAGTGAAGAACTGGCGGCAAGCCTGTCAGGCGCTGCGGTGCCGCCGCGATTCCAACGCTGTGACCTGACCGACCTGGATGCGGTGAAATCCACCATCGGCGATATCATCGCGGCGGAGGGTGGTATCGATATCCTGGTGAACAATGCCGCCAATGACGACCGCCACGCGGTGGCCGAGGTGACGCCCGCCTACTGGGACAACCGCATGGCGGTGAACCTGCGCCATCTGTTCTTTGCGGCCCAGGCCGTGGCCCCGTCGATGAAGGCCAATGGTGGTGGGGCCATCATCAATCTGGGCTCCATCTCCTGGCATCTGGCGCTGCCGGAGATTGCGCTGTACCAGACGGCCAAGGCCGCGATCGAGGGCATGACCCGCGCGCTGGCCCGCGATCTGGGTGAGGATAATATCCGCGTCACCTGTGTCGTGCCGGGCGGCGTGAAGACACCGCGCCAGATGCGCCTCTGGCACAATCCGGAGGAAGAGGCGCGCATGCTGGGCCTGCAATGCCTGAAGCAGCGTGTTGAACCGCGCGATATCGCGGCAATGGTGTTATTCCTGGCATCCGATGATGCACGGCTGTGTACCGGGCATAATTACTTCGTCGATGCGGGGTGGCGATGACCGATCTCTCATTCATCAAGCCTGATCCCATCTGGGAACTGAGCGGTCTTCTTCTGGAAGGGGCGTGCTGGGACGCGGCGACATCCGTGTTCTGGTTCGTCGATATCAAGAAGAAACTGATCCACCGGCTGGACCCGGCCACGGGCAAGCGCGATAGCTGGACCGCCCCCGACCAGCCGGGTTTTGTGCTGCCCCGCGCCTCTGGCGGGCTGGTGGTGGGCATGCCCTTTGGCCTGTACCATTTCGATCCGTCGGCGGGCAGCTTCAGCAAGCTGGTGTCGGTGGAAGCCGACCGGCCGGGCAACCGCCTGAATGACGGGTTCACCGACGCCACGGGCCGTGTCTGGTTCGGCAGCATGAGCGACGGGGAATGTGCCGACAGCGGCGCCTTTTATCACTGGACCGGCGGGGAACCGGTGCGGGTGCTGGACGGTATCTGCATCACCAATGGCCCGGCGACCAGCCCGGATGGCAAGGTGCTGTACCATACCGACACGCTGGGTCAGACCATCTATGCCGCCGATATCCAGACCGACGGCTCGCTGGCCAACCGCCGTGTCTTTGCCCGGATCGGCAAGGATGAGGGCTATCCCGACGGCATGGCCGTGGACAGCGAGGGCTGCGTCTGGGTCGGGCTGTTTTTCGGCTGGGGCATCCGCCGCTACGCGCCCGACGGCACCCTGCTGGGCTTTGTGCGTTTCCCCGTTTCCAACGTCACCAAGCTGGCCTTTGGTGGCCCGGACCTGAAGACGGTCTATGCCACCACGGCCAGCAAGGGCCTGTCGGACGAGCAGAAGGCGGCTCAGCCGCTGGCCGGCGGTCTTTTCACCTTCAAAAGCCCCGTGGCCGGTCTTCCGCCCGCAAAGGTGCGCGCATGAGCAGCGATAACAACGCCCCCCGCCGGTTCCGGTCGCGCGAATGGTTCGACGCGCCGGGACGCGCCGACATGACAGCGCTGTATCTTGAGCGCTTCATGAATTACGGCCTGACGCCCCAGGAATTGCGCTCCGGCAAGCCCATCATCGGCATTGCACAGACGGGTTCCGACCTCAGCCCCTGCAACCGCATCCATGTGGAGCTGGCCAAACGCACCCGCGATGGCATCCGCGATGCGGGCGGCATTCCGTTTGAATTCCCCGTCCATCCGATTTTTGAAAATTGCCGCCGGCCCACAGCGGCGCTGGACCGCAACCTGGCCTATCTGGGTCTGGTGGAGGTGCTGCACGGTTATCCGATCGACGCCGTGGTCCTGACCACGGGCTGTGACAAGACCACGCCGTCGGGCGTGATGGCGGCCAGCACGGTCGACATCCCGGCCATCGTGCTGTCGGGCGGGCCCATGCTGGATGGCTGGTTTGAAGGTGAGCTGGTGGGGTCGGGCACCGTCATCTGGCGCGGGCGCCGCCGGCTTGCGGCAGGCGAGATCACGGAGGAGGAATTCCTCGATCTGGCCGCCGCATCGGCGCCGTCGGCCGGGCATTGCAACACCATGGGCACCGCCAGCACCATGAACGCCATTGCCGAAGTGCTGGGCCTGTCCCTGCCCGGCTGTGCCGCCATCCCGGCGCCTTACCGCGAACGCGGGCAGATGGCGTATGAGACGGGGCGGCGCATCGTGGTAATGGCCTATGAGGATCTGCGCCCGTCAAAGATCCTGACGCGCCAATCCTTCATCAATGCCATTGTCGCCAATGCCGCCATCGGCGGGTCGACCAATGCCCAGCCGCATATCGTGGCCATGGCGCGTCATGCCGGGATCGAGATCACCCATGATGACTGGCGCCAGTACGGGTACGACGTGCCGCTGCTGGTGAACCTTCAGCCCGCCGGCAAATATCTGGGCGAACGGTTCCACCGCGCCGGCGGCGTGCCCGCCGTGCTGTGCGAACTGGCGGGGGCGGGTAAGATCGACACGACCTGCCTGACCGTGACCGGCAAGAGCATTGCCGACAATATCCAGGGCCGGGAGACGAACGACCGCGAGGTCATTTTCGCCTATGACAAGCCGCTGATGACGCGCGCGGGCTTCCTGGTGCTGAAGGGCAATCTGTTCGATTTTGCCATCATGAAGACCAGCGTCATTTCCGATGATTTCCGGCAGCGCTACCTGTCGCGTCCCGGTCATGAGGGTGTGTATGAAGGCCGCGCCATCGTCTTTGACGGGCCGGATGATTATCACGACCGTATCAATGACGAGGCGCTGGGGATCGACGAGAACTGTATCCTGGTGGTGCGCGGCGCCGGCCCCCTGGGTTTCCCCGGTTCGGCGGAGGTGGTGAACATGCAGCCGCCCGATGCCCTGCTGAAGCGCGGCATCAAAAGCCTGCCCACCATCGGCGATGGACGGCAGTCGGGCACATCCGACAGCCCGTCCATCCTGAATGCCAGCCCGGAATCGGCGGCGGGCGGTGGTCTGGCGTGGCTGCGCACGGGCGATATCATCCGGCTCGATCTCAACCAGGGCACCTGCGACATGCTGGTCGAGGATGGGGAGCTGGCGCGCCGCCAGGCCGAAGACCCGCCCCCGCCCATCCCGGCCTCCAAGACGCCGTGGCAGGAGCTTTACCGCGATCATGTGGGCCAGCTCGACAGCGGCGGCTGTCTGGAAATGGCCCTGAAGTACCGTGGCGTGGCGGATGAAACGCCGCGGCATAATCACTAATGGGAAAACGCCGTCGGTCAGGTCGAGGCGTGAGCCGAGCCCTGACAAGCGACGGTGCGGGGGGAATGTCAGGGCGCGCCTTTGGCTCGACCTGACCGACGAACAACAAGGAGACAGTGATGAGCAGTTCCGGGGAGGAACAGGTCAATATGGGCTATGTCGCCGCCATTGTGGCGGTGGCGACCATTGGCGGCTTCATGTTCGGCTATGACAGCGGCGTCATCAACGGCACGGTGGAGGGCCTGAAAAAGGCCTTCAATTCCGACAGTATCGATACCGGCTTCAATGTCGCGTCGATCCTGCTGGGCTGTGCCGCCGGCGCGTTCAGCGCGGCGCGGCTGGCCGATATCATGGGCCGGCGCAATGTGATGATGATCGCGGCCCTGCTGTTCATCCTGTCGGCCATCATGACGGGTGCGGCGCAAAGCTCGTCGGTGTTTGTGATCGGCCGCCTGATCGGCGGGTTGGGCGTGGGCGCCGCCTCCGTCCTGTCGCCGGCCTATATTTCGGAAGTGACGCCGGCCTCCATCCGGGGCCGCCTGTCGTCGGTTCAGCAGATCATGATCATTGCCGGCCTGACCGGGGCCTTCCTGGGCAATTACCTGATCGCCCATCATGCCGGCGGATCGACAGAGCCGTTCTGGCTGGGCTATGAGGCCTGGCGCTGGATGTTCTGGGCGCAGATCATCCCGGCCGGCCTGTTTTTCCTGGCCCTGCTGATCATCCCGGAAAGCCCGCGTTACCTGGTGGTAAAGGGACGGCATGAAGAGGCCAAGGTTGTGCTGACCCGCCTGTTCGGCCCCGCCGCCGGTGCGGCCAAGGTCATCGAAATCCGCGAAAGCCTGGCCCAGGACCAGCATAAGCCGAAACTGTCCGACCTTCTGGACAAGACCACGGGCAAGGTCCGCCCCATCGTCTGGGTCGGTATCGGTCTGGCTGTGTTCCAGCAGCTGGTCGGCATCAATGTCGTGTTCTATTACGGCGCCGTGCTCTGGCAGGCCGTGGGCTTCTCCGAAGCCGACGCGCTGCGCATCAATATCCTGTCGGGTGCGCTGTCCATCCTGGGCTGCCTTGCCTCCATGGCGCTGGTGGACAAGCTGGGGCGCAAGCCGCTGCTGGCCATCGGCTCTGCCGGTATGGCCATCACGCTGGGCATCCTGGTTGTCTGCTTTGCGTCGGGCTCCATCATCGATGGCAAGCTGCATTTGTCCGACACTGTCGGCCTGATCGCCCTGATCAGCGCCAATGCCTATGCGGTTTTGTTCAATTTCTCCTGGGGCCCCGTCATGTGGGTCATGCTGGGCGAGATGTTCCCCAACCAGATCCGCGGCTCCGGTCTGGCCGTGTCGGGCTTTGCCCAATGGACGGCCAATTTTGGCATCACCATGACCTTCCCCATCATGCTGACGACCATCGGCCTGACGGGCGCCTATGGGTTCTATGCCTTCTTTGCCCTGATCTCCTTCTTCTTTGTCCGCGCCATGGTGCATGAGACCAAGGGACGCGAGCTGGAGAAGATGGAAGGCTGATGCACCGGCGTGAAGCGGACAGGGTCTTATCCCTGTCCGCTTCACGAATTGGTTGCGCAGCTTCTGCGGCGGGCTGATAAAGGGGCGGTTCATAACCCAGGGGGGATCATGGAAAGACAGCGGCGGCGCGGTACCCAGGCGGTGACCATCCGTGAGGTGGCGGCCCGTGCCGGTGTGTCATCCATGACGGTGTCACGTGTCATCAACAAGGATGACAAGGTCAATGAGAATACCCGCGCCCTGGTTGAAGTGGCGATCAAGGAACTGAACTATACGCCCAACCCCGCCGCCCGCCGCCTGGCCGGCTCAGAGGTGCTGCGCATCGGCCTGCTTTATTCCAACCCGTCCAGTGCGTACCTGTCGGAATTCCTGGTCGGCGCGCTGGATGAAAGCAGCCGCGAGGGCCACCAGTTGGTGGTGGAAAAATGCGCCGGCACGGCCAAGGCCACCGCGTCGGTGACCAAGCTGCTGGCCGGCGGCGTCAATGCCTTCATCCTGCCGCCGCCGCTCTGTGAATCCAAACCCATCCTGACCATGCTGGAAGAGGCGAATGTGCTGGCGGTGGCCGTGGCCACGGGCCGGCCCAACCCGCACCTGCCCACCATCCGCATCGACAATTACGCCGCATCCCGGCAGATGACCGACCATTTGATCGCGCTTGGCCACCGGCGCCTGGGCTTCATCAAGGGCAACAAGAACCAGTCGGCGTCCGACATGCGCTATCACGGTTTCATGGATGCCTGTACGGAAGCCGGCATCCCGGCGTCCGACATCCTGGTCGAACAGGGCCAGTATGATTATTCCTCGGGCCTGGAGGCGGCGGAAAAGCTGCTGGCGTCCGACCCGCGCCCGACCGCCATCTTTGCCGCCAATGACGATATGGCCGCCGCCACCATCTCGGTCGCTCACCGGCAGCATCTGGATGTGCCGGCCGATCTGTCGGTGGCGGGGTTCGACGATACGCTGATCGCCACCACGGTCTGGCCGCCGCTGACCACCATCCGTCAGCCCATCGCCGCCATGGGCAAGGCCGCCGTCGCCGTCCTGGCCACCGCCATGCGCAGCAAATGGCAGCCCGGCCGGTCCAATGACGGGCCGGAACAGCGCCTGCTGGCCTATAAGCTGGTGAAGCGGGAAAGCACCATTCCGCTGGAATAACACCATCGGCCAGATTTTTGACCGTCGGTATAATACCGGCGGCACGAAATCATGACCGATGGTCAAGCTTTCGTGCCCCTCAATCGCCGGCGCCCACATCCGTGGGCTTGGCTACGCGCCACGTGGCGCGCGGCGGCGGTCGCCGCCGTACCAACGGTCATAAATTATGACCGTCGGTATAAATCCCCTGTTTTCTCACCCTGTGATTGATATTGCTTCAGGACCGCCCGCTAAGTCATAGTACCTACCAAACCTGGGATGGAGGGGATGGGGTATGGTACGGAACCTTAACGGGTGGGGCGGTGCGACCCTGCTGGGGACAAGTCTGCTGCTGGCGGCCTGCGGGTCGGTATCGGCGGAGCCGACGCGGCCCTTGCAGGCCCCGGCCCTGCTGGCGCCGGAAGGGCAGTCGCCCCGCGATCAGGACAAGCCCCAGGGCTATAACCTGCTGTCCATGGGCGCCCTGGGTGCGGCCATCCAGCAGGGCCGCGAAATCCACTATATCCTGCCCATCAAATATACTGACGGCACCATCTATAACCCGGCCACGGGCAAGAATGACAAGGTGCGCCTGCGCTCCTATGGCGACCGGTTCCTGGCGCCCACCATCCTGATGGAACCGGGCCAGACGGTGCGTATCAGCCTGTCCAACCAGTTGCCGGCGGAACCGACCTGCGGCATCGATCCCAGCACGGGCAAGCCCTATCCCACCAACCAGCCGCATTGCTTCAACAACACCAACCTGCATAGCCACGGGCTGTGGGTGTCCCCCACGGGCAACAGCGACAATGTCCTGCTGAATATCGAGCCGGGGGTGAATTTCCAGTATGAATATAATGTGCCGGAGGATCATCCCGCCGGCACCTTCTGGTACCACCCGCACAAGCATGGATCGACCGCCATGCAGGTGGGCAGCGGCATGGCCGGCGCCCTGGTGATCAAGGGCAACCGCGCGCCGACCACCGTATCCAATGGCGATCTGGACACGCTGCTGCAGCCCGTCCTGGCCAATGCCGATTATGGCGCGCAGGTGATGCTGATCCAGCAGATCCCCTATGCCTGCTTTGACCAGGACGGCAAGCTGGAGACCGGGTCCAACGGCGAATGGGTGTGCAAGGACGACCAGATCGGCAAGGTGGAGAATTTTAAGGTCCAGTTCGATCCCAATGCCTGGAGCCAAAGCGGCCGTTTCACCATGTTCAACGGCATCGTCCGCCCGCAGATGGCGGCCGCCCCCGGTCAGCTTTACCGCTGGCGCCTGATCCATGCCGGGGTGGAGGAGACGATCAACCTGCGCATCCGCAAGGTGGGCGCCAAGGCGCCCAAGACCGGCCTGCTGAAATCCCTGAAGGCGGTCAGGCAGGAGGTGACGAACACCTGCACGGGCACTGACGTCACCCAGTATGAAGTGGCGACCGACGGCCTGACCCGCCCGGCCGTCTATGCCAAAACGGTGAACAACCTGCAGCCCGGCTACCGCAGCGATATCCTGTTCGTGCTGCCCGAGGCGGGGCGTTACTGCGTCTATGATGACAGCGACGGCACCGATCAGGTGGCCGGCAAGGACAATCCCAAGATCATCGGCTTTATCGACGCCGTCGGCCCGACCAAGATCCCCGACACCACGAAGTTTGTGCAGGACAAGCTGCTGCAAGGGGCGTCATCCCTGACGGGGCCGGTGAAGGATGAGGTCGTGGCCGGCATCAATAACGGGCTGAAACTGACCAAATATGTCCCCCACCCCACCATCACCGATGCGGAAATCAAGAAATGGGGTCAGCCGGACATCCCCATCACCTTCAATATCAATGTCAAAGTCAAACCGACCCAGTTCACGGTGAACGGCAAAGAATATGATCCCGCCGTGGTGGACCACACCCTGGTCCTGGGCACGGCCCAGCAATGGATATTGAAATCCGACTTCGTGAACCACCCGTTCCATATCCATGTGAACCCGTTCCAGGTCGTGTCGATCATCAACAAGACCACGGGCCAGGAATGGACCGACGGCATCTATGCCGGCATGAAGGGCACCTGGAAGGATACGCTGATCACCGACCCCAACGCCGTGATCACCATCCGCACCCGCTATGCCCGCTATATCGGTGAATTTGT
>JAIXTS010000052.1 GCA_027483805.1 Azospirillum sp.
AGCGTGTTTCCGGTCGGCAGAAATACGGTCCAATCAGGATCAGTTGATCTGGGAGAGGATTTCTTCCAGTTCGTTGAAGTCGGGCATGTATTCGGTCGGCACCTTTTTTCGCGCCGCTTCGATCGACACCTGCGGCGCGTATCCGCCCAGATGGGCGACGATGGCCGTCTTGATGACGCCATAGAACATGCTGTCTTCCTCTGCGATGCCTTTCAGGCGCCCAGCGATGGGCGCGGCAAGACAATAGGCCAGGAAGATGCCCATGAACGTACCGACAAGCGCGCCGCCGATCAGCTTGCCCAGCACTTCCGGCGGTTCGGAGATGGAAGCCATGGTCTTGATCACGCCCAGCACCGCCGCCACAATACCCAGCGCCGGCAACGCATCGGCCAGACCCTGGATGGCGTGGGAGGAATGCTGGTCCTCGTGCTTCATCTTGTCGATTTCCTGCTCCATCAGGCTTTCCATCTCCATCGGGTTATCGACGCCAATGGAGAACATGCGCAGGTAATCGGCGATGAATTTCACCGTCGTGTTGCTTTTCATCACGGCGGGATAGGCGTTGAAAATGTTGCTTTCCAACGGCTTTTCGATGTGCTGCTCGATCGCCAGCACACCCTTGCTCTTCATTGTCTTCAAGATCTGGTACAGCAGGGACAGAAGCTCGATATACTCCTTCTTGTGGAAGGGGGAGCCCGCGAAAATCTTCTTGATGTCCTTGCCCGATGCTTTGACCGTGTGCGTGGAATTGGTGATCAGGAAGGACGACAGGCCCGACCCGCCGATGATCATGATCTCCTTGGGCAGGGCTTCGATGATGATGCCCATCTTGCCGCCAAAGATCACGTAACCGCCGAACACGCAGAAAAACACGCCGACCAGGCCGATGATGGCGAACATGCGCTACCCCGGAATGTTGGATCCCGCCTTGGACCGATGGACCAAGGTAAACCAACGGCTTGGCAAAACCAACCCGGCATAGGGATGGGGTTGCCCCTTCTATCAGGGGCCGCCGGGCATGAGCTTGGTATGGGCATGTTGCCTCAATCGCCGGGCGGGCCGTCGCCGTCGGACCAAGGGTCATGGACCATGGCCCCTGCTACTGCCCGGCCAGCGAGGCGGCCAGAACCGTCTTCACATCCTCCAGCGCCACATCGGCGCAGCGGAAGGCCTTGCCGATGCCACGCGCCAGGATGAAGGTGACGCGCCCGTCCTTGACCTTCTTGTCCTTGGCCATGTGGGCGGCCAGTTTGTCGGCCGTCCAGCGCCCACCACCCAGAGGGGCAGCCGAGACGGGCAAGCCGACGGCCGACAGATGCGCCTTGGCCCGTGCCAGATCATCGGCGGGGCAGAGGCCCATCCGCACCGACAGGTCGAAGGCCATCACCATACCGATGGAAACCGATTCCCCATGCAGCAGCGCGTCGCCATAGCCGGCCTCCGCCTCCAGCGCGTGGCCAAACGTATGGCCCAGGTTCAGCAACTCGCGCAGGCCCGATTCCTTCTCGTCCTGGCCCACGATATCGGCCTTGGCAGCGCAGGACACGCGGATCGCCTCGGTCAGCAGCGCATCATCACCATCGACCAGCGCCGCGCCGTGGGCCTCCAGCCAGGTGAAGAAGTCGGGCCGGTCGATCAGGCCGTATTTCACCACCTCGGCATAGCCGGCCAGCACTTCGCGCCTTGGCAGGGTCTTCAGGCTGTCCGTATCGGCCAGGACCAGACGCGGCTGGTGGAAGGCGCCGATCAGGTTCTTGCCGTGGCGGCTGTTGATGCCAGTCTTGCCGCCCACGGAACTGTCGACCTGGCTCAGCAGCGTGGTCGGCACCTGGATAAAGTCGATGCCGCGCAGGGCGATGGCCGCCGCGAAACCGCCGAGGTCACCCACGACACCGCCGCCCAGCGCCACCAGTACGGTCTTGCGCTCGATCCCGCGCGACAGCAGGGCGTCCATGACCTCGCCCAGCTTTTCCATATCCTTGCTGGCCTCTCCCGACGGCACCACGATCGGGTCCAGCACCCGCGACCCGGCGGCGCGCAGACTGTCCAGCAGGGGGGCGAGATGCAGGTCGGCCACGGCGCTGTCGGTCAGCACCACCAGCGGGCGGTCACCCACGGCGCCACGGATCAAGGCGCCGGCATTGCGGATCAGGCCCGGCCCGATATGGATGTCATAGGAACGGTCGCCAAGGGCGACGGGGACGATGGTGGTCGGGCTGATCATGATCGGTTCCGGCACTCTCTGATACGGCGGTCAGGCGGCACTGCTGTCGGCATCACCCAGCCAGTGGCGAAGGGCATTGACGACACGGTCGGTGGTGACATCGGGCGGGCTGTCGTCGCTGTCCACGGTCAGGTCGGCCTGGGCATAGACGGGGTAACGTACATCCATCAGCCGGGCCAGAACCGCACGCGGATCCCCCTGGCGCAGCAGCGGCCGATGGTCGCGCCGGGCGGTACGGTGGACCAGCAGGTCCAGGTCGGCGCGCAGCCAGATGGAAATCCCCCGCTCCCGGATCACTTCGCGCGTCGCCTCGTCCATGAAGGCGCCGCCGCCGGTTGACAGGACCTGCACAGGCTGGTCCAGCAGCCGGGCGATGACCCGGCGCTCCCCATCACGGAAACCCGTTTCCCCGAACCGGTCGAAGATTTCCTGGATAGTACAGCCGGCAGCCCGCTCAATCTCGTGGTCGGCATCAACGAAGGGCAGGCCCAGCTTTGCGGCCAGGCGCTTGCCGATGCTGGTCTTACCAGCCCCCATCAGGCCGATCAGCACCAGTGTCTTGGGTATGGGCAACACCGTCACGGACATGGGCTCCAACGTCCAGCGGGCCGACCTCACAACAGGCCTGGCCGGGATGGCGGATGGTGGCGCGATTGCCAGCCCCCGACGCGGGCGCTATGGTGCGGGCAAGGCCACCGGAACGGACTTTTCCATAGCACGGGGGGGTGGGTCCACCCAACCCTGGGAGCCAAGGGAAAAGCGGAACCGGACCCGGTTGCCGACGCATGGCTGGACCCTCCATCCATGCGGAACACCTGTCACCTTCGCGTTCGGGACGCTGTTTTCCATGAGCATGCTGTTGAAGATCCTGCTGCTGGTCGTTGTGCTTGTCGGTGTCGGCGGTGTCGCCGTGCTGGCCAGTGTCGATCTGCCCGCCCCTACGCAGCCGGTGGAACGGGTGATCCCGAATGACCGATTCAAGTAAGCGCCACCGCCTGGGCGGACTGACGGCGCTGGCCCTGGTCCTGCTGGCCCCGGCTGTCCTGGCGCAGCAAGGCCCGGCCCCGGCCCCCACCGGCGCGCCCCTGTCGCTGTTCCCGCCGCCGCAGGCCGCCGAGCCTGTGACGGCACCCACCGCCGAACCACCCGCCGGGGACGAGACGGCGCCGGCACCGGCCATCACCGGCGACGCCCGCTCCCCGCGCGGCGTGATGGTGGAGGAGTTGCAAGCGCAGGACCCGGAGCTGGCCGGCACGATGGGCCCCGACAATGGCGGCCTGCCAGCCGACCTGTGGCAGGGCCTGCCGCGCGCCGATGTGGAAGCGCTGGTCGCCGGCATCCCCGCCGGCCTGACCAGCCCCGCCCTGCGTGGTGCCGCCCGCAGCCTGCTGCTGACCAGCGCCGACGGGCTGGGCGCGGGCGAGAAGACCCGCGACTTCGCCGCCCTGCGGGCCGAGGCGCTGCTGCGCATCGGCGATGCCGACGGGGCCGACGCCCTGCGCAACGTGGCGCCTGCCGTACTGGAGGATGAAGGCGCGGCGCTGGCCTGGCTGGAGATGCAGTTCTTTGCCGGCAACCGCCAGGCCGCCTGCGATCAGGCGCCAGGCCTGCTGTCCCGCTTCCAGCATCCGGTCTGGCAGAAATGGCAGATCATCTGCCAGGTGGCCAATGGCCAGACCGATGCCGTCTATCTCACCCTCGATCTTATGCGCGAACAGGGCGACAAGGATGACCTGTTTGCCCGGCTGGCCGAGGGTGTGGTGGCCGGCACCAAGACGCCCGTGAAAGGGGTGCTGGAGCCCACCGCCACACAATTGGCCCTGATCCTGGTCTCCGGCCGGCCCTTCCCGCCGGAAACCAAACTGGGGGGACCGGGGCCGCTGGCCGCCCTGGCGCGGCTGCCCAGCCTGCCCTTGCCGCAGCGACTGGCCGCCGCCGAGCGCGCTCTGACCCTGGGCGGCCTGGACGAGGCCGGGTTGCTGTCGATCTATGAGAGCGTGCCGGACCCGGATGCCAAGCTGCTGACCGTGGCGGCGGCCAAAAAGCCGACGCCGCTGCTGCGCGCCCAGGTGTTGAAGGCGCTGCGGGCGGAGCCGACGCCGGCGGCCAAGGCCGGCCTGTTCAAGGTGGCCATGCTGGCCAGTTCAACCGAACAGCAGGCCGGCCCCTATGGCGCCCTGCTGCTGGAGGAGGCGCGGCAATTCCGCCTGACGGTGGGCTTTGCCTCCATCGCCCCGCTGGTCGCCCGCCTGCATCTTTTGCAGGGCGAGAAGACGGCGGCCCTGCCCTGGGTGAACCTGGCCCGCGACGATTTCAACGCTGCCAAGGACGAGGGTGCCTTTGCCCGGCTGTGGCCGCTGGCCGCCGCCCATGATCTGGTCCGGGAGACGGATTTCGAGCGTGCCCGCTGGATCCGGGAACTGGGTGGCGAGGCGGCGCGCGATACGGCCGACGGGGTGCTGATCCTGCTGACCGCCCTGCATGGCGGCAAGGATGCCCCCCTGCCGCCGCTGGCCGACGGGTCGACCCCGCCGGGACAGGTGAAGGGCGCGGTGCTGCTGGATGCCATCAACGCCATGGGCAAGGATGGACCCACCGGAACCCCGGCCCTGGATCTGGCCGACATCCTGACCAACCTGAGCCGTGCCGGCCTGCCCGATCAGGCCCGCCGCATCGGAGCGGAGGCCATTGCCGGCCTGTTGCGGCCGGGGGCGTAAACCATGGCGACGGCGGCGACAAAACCGGTCAAGGCCCGGCCCGGCCGGCCGCGCAAGGCCCCGGCTGCGCCCCCGCCCTGGGTTGATGCCTTCCTGGACATGATGGTGGCCGAACGGGCCGCGTCCCCCAACACGCGTGACGCCTATCGCCGCGATCTGGTCGATGCGGCCCATTTCCTGACCCAGGCCGGGCTGCCGCCGCTGGACCGGGCGTCCAGCGATGATCTGCGCGCCTATCTGGCGCATCTGTCGGCGGACCGGATCAAGGAGAAATCCGCCGTCAAGACCGTGGCCCGGCGCCTGTCGTCGTTGCGCCAATATTACAAGTTCCTGGTGTCGGAAGGACACCGGGCCGAGGACCCGGCCAGCGTGCTGGACACACCCAAGCAGGGCCGGTCCCTGCCCAAGATCCTGACCGAAACCGATGTGGCCGCCCTGCTGGCGGCGGCGGCCCGGCAGGGCGCGCCGGAGGGACGGCGGCTGAACGCCCTGCTGGAAGTGCTGTACGCAACCGGTCTGCGCGTATCCGAACTGGTCGGCCTGACCATGAATGCCCTGGGCCGGGACGGGCGGGCCCTGGTGGTCCGCGGCAAGGGCGGCAAGGAACGGCTGGTGCCCCTGTCCGCCCCCGCCCGCGACGCCATCGCCGCCTATCTGCCCGACCGGCCCTTCTTCATGACCAAGGGGCGGGAGGCCAAACAGCAGGCCTTCCTGTTCCCGTCCCGCGCCACGTCCGGCGCCCTGACACGGCAGCGCTTCGGGCAATTGCTGAAAGATCTGGCCATCCTGGCGGGGCTGGACCCGGCCAAGGTCAGTCCGCATGTCCTGCGCCACTGCTTCGCCACCCATCTTCTGGACCATGGCGCCGACCTGCGGTCGGTGCAGAAGATGCTGGGCCATGCGGATATCGGCACCACCCAGATCTATACCCATGTGGTCAGCGAAAGGCTGCGCCAGACCGTCGAACAGCATCATCCATTATCAGAAACCAAGCGGCGGACACCATAGGCGGGCCTATCCTGCGCAACGCTGTGAAACATGAGACGTGGCGGCGTTTCATCCGGAACAGGGTATACCGGCCATCAAGGCGCAAGGGTGGCGTTTATGGGGCATTCTACCACCGGAACGGCTGAAAATCAGCCATTACCCTATCCCCGCCCCTCGCGCCGCCAGGCCAGGACCAGCAGGCCGACGGACAGCAGCAGGACCGGCAGGGCGGGCAGCAGCGGGATCTGGGTGACGCCGGTGACGACATGGTCGCCATTGCCGCGCAGGCCCAGCCAGCCGGAGCCGGCGGCATCGCGGTCGGGGCGCACACGGCGGATGGTGGGCACCTGTGACCCGTCGCCAGCCAGCCAGAAGGAACCGCCGCCGGTGGCCTTCAAGGCCGGCGCCAGTTTTTCGGGGGTGGAGCGCACATCGGCCAGTTCCGGCGGGTTGACGGCGCCCACGACGGCGACGGCCGATTTCTCCCCATCGGTGACGCGCCAGATGCCGGGTTCAGACGCCACCAGCGTGCCCACGGCCTGACCGGTGCCGCCATCGCGCATATCCACCTGTTGGGCATTATCGGCCGGTGAGGTGACGGTAACGGGCCGTGTGTCGGGTTCCAGCGAGCGGCGGGTGATGGTGATGCGGCTGCCATCCACCGCGGTGCGCAGGTCGTTTTCCTCCAGCTCCGGTTCCTTCATCAGCCAATGGGCCAGACGGCGCAGCAGTTCGGCCTGCGGCCCCCCGCCTTCAAAGCCGCGCGACCAGAGCCAGAAATGGTCAGAGGCCAGCTGCGCCACACGCCCCTGCCCCACCCGGTCCAGGATCAGCAGCGGGCGGCCTTCGGCACCGGACATGACCACGCTGCCCTTGTCCGCTGCCACGTCGATCTGCCGCATCCAGCGGCCCCAGGGACCGATGCCATCGGCGGCATCGGTCAGACCCGCCGTGACAGGATGGCGCTTGCCCAGGTCGGTCACGGTCGGCTTGAACGGTTCCTCCATCACCCGGCCCGTGGGTTCGGCCGGCAGGATGGTGCCGATGGGGGAGCGGTAGAGCGACATAGGCGTGGCGAAGGTGGGGCCGCTGGCCTCCAGAAAGGCGCCACCCTTTTCCACATACTCGGCAATATTGGCCAGATACATGTTGTTGATGACGCCGCGCTTTTTATAGCGGTCGAAGATGATCAGGTCGAATTCCGACAGCTTCATCTCAAACAGCTCGCGGATCGGGAACGCGATCAGCGACAATTCGCGGATGGGCGTGCCGTCATTCTTTTCCGGCGGGCGCAGAATGGTGAAATGCACCAGATCGACGGCGGGATCGGCCTTCAACAGATTACGCCAGGTGCGTTCGCCCGCATGCGGTTCGCCCGACACCAGCAGCACGCGCAGCCGGTCACGCACGCCATTGACCACCACGGCCGCCCGGTTATTGGCCAGGGTCAGTTCGCGGCTCCCCGCCTCTGCCGTCATTTCGACGATGTTCAGGCCGCCATGGGAAAGCGGCAGGGTGACCGGCACCTCCTGCCCCACAGGCACCGACATCATCATCGGGTCCTGCCCGTCCTGACGCAGGGTGATGGCAGCCAGGGCCCCGTCACCATCGCCGGGCAGATCATCGACCCGGATGGTGAAGGTGATGTCCTTGCCGACAATGCCGAAGCTGGGTGCCTGCACGATGGTCAGGCGGCGGTCGCCTTCATCCCGGTCGCCCGTCAACAGGGCGTGCACGGGGCCAAAATCGGCCAGCGACGGCAGGGCGGCCGCCACATCATGCACCTGCCCGTCCGTGATCAGGATGGCGCCGGCCAGACGCCCGCGCGGCACGTCGGCAACGGCGCGGGTCATCGCCTCCATCAGGCGGGTTTCCTCCACCTCTGCATCATTGCCGCCATTGGCGCCCCCGGCGCGCACCACCCGCACATCCAGATCGGAAAAGCGGGACAGTTTTTCGGCCAGGGCGGCGGCGGCCTTTTCGGTGCGCGCGGCGCGGTCGCCGATCTTCTGGCTGGGCGACTGATCGATGACAATGACCGCCACATCCTTGATCGGTTCCCGCTTTTCCGTCACCAGCGACGGGTTGGACAGGGCCAGCAGCAGGACCGTCAGGCCGGCCAGCCGCAACCAGCCGCCGCGCGCCCGGCGGTAAAGCCCATAGCCCGCGATGACCCCCGCCAGCACCGCCAGCGGGATCAGGGCCGCCAGCGGGATCAGCGGGGCAAAGGCGATATCCTGGCCGATCATTGGCCCAGCCTTTCCAGGATGGCGGGCACATGCACCTGATCGGCCTTATAATTGCCGGTCAGCGCATACATAACCATATTGATACCGACACGATACGCCACCTCCCTCTGTCGTTCCGGACCCGGAACAACTGGATAGAGGGGGCGACCGCGTTCATCCATGGCCCAGGCGGCGGCCCAGTCATGGGACCCGATCAGGATGGAAGACACCCCATCATTGGATGCATTGTCCTCCCGCGCTTCTGCCCAGAGTTCCCCGCCGCTATAGCGGCCGGGGAAGTCCCCCAGCAGATAGAAGGCCTTGGTCAGCACATGTTCGGCCCCCACGGGCGCCAGCGGGGGGATGTCCAGGCCGCGCAGCAGCGCCTCCAGCCCCGGCCCGCCCGGCCCGTCACCGGCCGATGGTGTGCGTATGTCGATCAGCACCATGCCGCCCTGACGCATATAGGCGTTGAGGCGGGTGCGCGCCGCTTCCGACAGGCTGGTCTGCCCCTCTGTCACAGGCCAGTAGATCAGGGGGAAAAAGGAGAGGTCATCATTGTCCAGGTCCACGGGCATGGCGCCCGCCATCTCCACCGCCGTCCGGTCAGCCAGGACACGGCCCAGCCCTTCCAGACCGGCCTTGCTGACGCTGTCGACAGACCCGTCACCGGTGCGCACATAGGCCAGCCAGTTCTGGGCCGTCGCCTCGATCGCGCGGGCATCATCGGCGCGCGCGTCGCCGACGCCCAGGCCGGCGGCCAGCAGGAGCACCAGACCGGCGGCGGTGCCCCGGCCCAGACCGGGCAGACGCGGCAGCAGCCCGCGCAGTGACAGCGCGATCAGCAGATCGATCAGGCCCAGGATCAGCGCCATGGTCAGCAAGGTCGGCTTCAGTTCGGTTTCGCTGCCGCCAGCGTACAACCCCTTGGGCACGCCCGCCAGCAATGCATCGGGCGTGGTCATGGCCGGCACCGAAGGGGACAGGTTGTGGGCGCGCGGGGATTCGGCCGGCCCGTAATAGCCCGGCGGATGGCGCGGCCCCACGGCCCCGGCCAGATCGGCTGCCGCCAGCGGGAAAGCGGTGCCCGGCGGGTCGGTCAGGCGGCCATACCCGTCCAGGATGGCGCGCGGCGCCAGCACGCCCACGGCATCCCCGCCCTCCACCCCGGCGGACAGCGAGACGACCCGGCGCAGCATGTCCACATAGAGGCCCGACAGGGCCAGGTTGGACCAGTCCGGCCCGGCACTGGTATGGACCAGGACCAGGGCGCCACGGCCCCGCCGTTCAGCCGTGACCAGCGGCGTGCCATCGGCCAGCCGGGCCCAGGTGTGCGGGGCAAGGTCGATACCAGGTTCGGCAAGCACCTGCCGCTTCACCATCACATCGGCGGGAACGGTCAGGCCGTGGAAGGGGCTGTCATCGGCAAAGGGCGCCAGACCGGCCGGATTGTCCCAGGACAGGGCCCCGCCCAGGGCCCGCCCGCCGACACGCAGGGGCACGGGGATCAGGGCATCGGCATTCTGGGCCAGACGCGGACCGGCAAAGCGCAGCAGCACGCCGCCGCCATCAATCCAGGCCTGAAGCCGTGCGATTTCCACATCCGCCAGCGACCCGACATCGGCCAGGATCAGGACCGACAGGCTGCGGTCCAGCAAATCCCCGATCTCCCCCTTGCGCAGTTCGGCATAGGGGGCAAGCGCGCGTTCCAGATAATAAAGGTCGGAGAGCAGCGGCTGTTCGCCATTGGCCCGGCCGGAGACCAGCCCCACGGGCCGGCGGCGCCAGCGTTCATCGGTCAGCAGCACGGTTCCGGCCGTATCCTGCCCTTCCAGCCGCAGACTGGCCAGTTCGTTGCGCAGTTCGGTGGGCAGGTCCAGCGTCAGTTCCCGGCGCCCTTCCCCCGCCGCCAGGGTGGCGGTGGCAGCGCCCAGCAGGCGGCCATCGGCCCCTTGCGCGCGCAATGTCACGGGCAGCGGCAGACCGGTATCGGACCGTTCGACGGGCACGCGCAGGCCGGTGCCGTCCAGCATGGGTTGCCGGATCAGCAGGGCCGGGCGTTCGGCCCCGTCGCCCCGCACCTCCATGGCGCCCAGGCGACGCAGAAGGGTGACCATGTCGGCCGCCGCGGGATCGGCAATGCCGGTCGGGCCCGCCGTCACCACCCCGTCGCTCAGCCAGACGATATAGGGGGAACCGTCCGGTCTGAAACCTTGCAGCGCCTTGACGGCCCCCGCGCGGTCCACCGGCCAGGGCACGGGCGCCAGGGTCTGCGCCACACGTCTGGCGGCACCGGCCGGCATCGGGCCGGCCAGGAGGGGCGCATCACCATTGGCCGACGGGGCGGTGGCCAGCAGGGTGACGGGGCGCCCCTGGCGGTCGGCCTGATCGATCAGACTGTCCATCGCGGCCAGCCGCGCCGGCCAGTCCCGCGCCGCCGCCCAGCCATTATCAACGACCAGCAGCAGCGGCCCGCCGCCCGGCAAGGTGGCGGCCGGGTTCAGCAGCGGGCGCGACAAGGCCAGGATGACCAGGGCCGCCAGCAGGATGCGCAGGATCAGGATCCATAGCGGCGTGCGGTTCGGCGTCTCCTCCCGCTGCACCAGATCGGCCAGCAGACGAATGGCCGGGAAGCTGATGGTGCGCGGGTTGGGCGGCGTGACCTTCAGCAGCCAGTACAGCAGCGGCAGCGCCACCAGCCCCAGCAGCAGCCAGGGCGCGGCAAAGGCGATGGGACCCAGGTTCAGCATGGCCTCACCTCTCTCCCGACAGGGACGTCCACAGCGACAGCAAGGCGGTCTGCGGCGGCTTGTCGGTGCGGTGCAGGGTCAGGGTCCAGCCGGCGGCCCGCGCAATGGCGGCCAGCCCGTCACGCTGTGCCGCCAGCCGGTCCAGATAGGCGTCGCGCACGCCATCCACGCGCGGCACCAGCAGCGAGCCTTCCCCCTCCAGCCCCTTGAAGCGCACACGCCCCTCATAGGGCAAGGTCTCCTCGCCGGGGTCCAGCACCTGCAGCAGATGGCCGCGCACGCCGCGCGCCGAAAGGGCGGCCACCGCCGCTTCGATCTGGTCCAGCGGCGACAGCAGGTCGCCGATCAACACGGCCTGCGCCCGGCGGGGCAGCGGCACCGACGCGGGCGGCAGGCCCGATCCGTCATGAGTGTAAATCTGCCCCGTCAGCCAGTCGGCCAGACGCGGCAGGATGGAGCGGGCCGAGGAAGGGGGCACATCGCTGCCGGCCAGATGCACGCGTTCGCCGCCGCGCAGCAGCAGGGCCGACAGGGCCAGGGCCAGCAGATCGGCGCGGTCGCGTTTGGTGAACAGGTCACGGTCCGAGCGCCAGTTCATCGACGGGCTGTCATCGCGCCAGATCCAGACGGTCTGCGCCGCCTCCCACTCATTCTCCCGCACGAAGACATGGGCCGACTTGCCGGTCTGGCGCCAGTCGATGCGGTTATGGGCGTCGCCCTGCTGATAGCGGCGGAACTGCCAGAAGGTCTCGCCCGTGCCTACGCGGCGGCGCCCATGCGCACCCTGCGCCACCGTCGCGGCGATACGCTCCGCCGCCACCAGCAGGGGCGGCAGATTGCGGGCCAGATCCTCCGCCCGGTGCTGGGCGCGGAGGGCGGCGGGCGGGTGGCGCGTGTCCATGGCCGTTACGCCAGCGGGGCGCAAAGCTGATCGATGATCGCATCCAGCGTGATGCCATCGGCCCGCGCCGAAAAATTCAGCGCCATGCGGTGGCGCAGCACCGGCTTGGCCAGGGCCACAACATCATCCAGCGACGGGGTCAGCCGTGCATCCAGCAAGGCCCGGGCGCGGGCGGCCAGCATCAAGGCCTGGGATGCGCGGGGGCCGGGACCCCAGGCGACGTGCCGGCGCACCGTCTCCAGCGGGCTGCTGTCCGGCCGTGCATTGCGCACCAGATCCAGGATGCCATCGACGACACTGTCGCCCACGGGCACGCGGCGGACCAGGGCCTGTGCCGCGATCAGGTCGGGCGGCGTCAGCACCGCCGTCACGGTGCCGGCATCGGCGCCGGTAGTGGCGATCATCATGCGGCGTTCGGCGTCGCGGTCGGGATAATCCACATCCACCTGCAACAGGAACCGGTCCAGCTGCGCCTCGGGCAGCGGATAGGTGCCTTCCTGTTCCAGGGGGTTCTGCGTGGCCAGCACATGGAAGGGCCGAGGCAGCGGGTGGTAATGGCCGGCCACCGACACACGGCCTTCCTGCATGGCCTGCAACAGGGCCGACTGTGTGCGCGGGCTGGCGCGGTTGATTTCATCGGCCATCAGCAGCTGGGCAAA
>JAIXTS010000093.1 GCA_027483805.1 Azospirillum sp.
AGCTATGTCAACGGGGCGTTGTTATTGCCCTGACGCGGCCATGCGGTTACCACGGGATGATATGGATTTCCACCCGCTTTCTTCATTCGCGGAGCAACTTCCTTGGTCTTTCGTGACAACAGTGCCGAACCTACCGTCTCTGAGGGCCGTCAGCGCCGCGATCTGAAGCCTTTGCGCCTGCTTTGGCCCTTTTTGAAGCCCTACCGTCTGCGCATGGCGGGGGCGACGGCAGCCCTTGTCGTGGCGGCGGGCACGGTTCTGGGCCTGGGCCAGGGGCTGAAGGCGCTGGTGGATCATGGATTCGCGGCCGGCAATGCCGACCTGCTTAACCAGGCGCTGCTGGTGCTGCTGGTCGTCATCCTGCTGCTGGGCGTTTCGACCTTCGCCCGATTCTATCTGGTTTCCTGGATCGGGGAACGGGTGGTGGCCGATGTCCGGCGTAAAGTGTTCGACCATCTGGTCACCCTGTCACCCGCCTTTTATGAAACCAACAAGACGGGTGAGATCCTTTCGCGCCTGACCACCGACACGACCTTGCTGCAACAGGTGATCGGCACCAGCGTCTCCATCGCGCTGCGCAATTCGCTGATGCTGGTGGGCGGTCTGGCCCTGCTGATGCTGACCAGCCCAAAACTGACAGGTCTGGTGCTGCTGGTGGTGCCGCTGGTGGTGGCCCCCATTGTGGTGTTCGGGCGCAAGGTACGCACCCTGTCGCGCGCCAGCCAGGACGCGGTCGCCAATATCGGCACGCGGGTGGATGAGGTGCTGAGCGGCATCCGCACGGTGCAGGCCTTTGGCCGCGAACCGCTGGAGATCGACCGTTTCGCCGGCTCGGTCGAAGACACGGTGAAGGTCTCGCTGCGCCGGATCAAGGCGCGCTCCTGGCTGACCATGCTGGTCATCATGCTGGTGTTCGGCGCCATCGGTACGGTTCTGTGGATCGGCGGGCATGACGTCATCGCCGGCAGGATCAGCGGCGGGCAGTTGTCCGCCTTCATTTTCTACGCCGTGATGGTGGCGGGGGCGGTCGGCGCCCTGTCGGAGGTGGCCAGCGATCTGGCCAATGCCGCCGGGGCCACGGAACGGCTGTTCGACCTTTTGTCCCAGGTGCCGGACATCCGCGCGCCGGCCCAGCCGCGGGCCCTGCCGTCGCCGACACAGGGGGAGGTGCGGTTCGACGGGGTGCGTTTCAACTACCCCTCACGGCCCAAGGACAGCGCCCTGGACGGCCTGACCCTGACCGTGCGTCCCGGCGAACGCGTGGCCCTGGTCGGCCCGTCGGGAGCTGGCAAGACCACGATCTTCCAGCTGCTGCTGCGATTCTATGACCCGCAGGAAGGCTCCGTCTGCCTGGACGGGGTCGACATTGCCCAGGCCGACCCTGCCGACCTGCGCGCCCGCATCGGCATCGTGCAGCAGGACAGCGTGATCTTCTCGGCCAGCGCCAGGGAGAATATCCGCTATGGCCGGCCCGGTGCCTCCGATGCCGATGTCCGCGCCGCCGCCGCTGCCGCCCATGCGCTGGACTTCATCGACGCCATGCCGGAAGGCTTCGACACGTTCCTGGGCGAAAAGGGTGTGCGCCTGTCGGGCGGCCAGCGTCAGCGCATTGCCATCGCCCGCGCCATCCTGCGCGACGCACCCGTGCTGCTGCTGGACGAAGCCACCTCGGCCCTGGATGCCGAAAGCGAGCGGCTGGTGCAGGCGGCCCTGGAAGGGCTGATGAAGGACCGCACCACCCTGATCATCGCCCACCGGCTGGCCACCATCGTCAATGCCGACCGCATTGTCGTGATGGATGGCGGCCGGGTGGTGGAGGAAGGGACGCATGAGGAATTGCTGCGCCAGGAGGGCTTGTACGCAAGGCTGGCGGCGTTGCAGTTCGCGTAAAGGGTCAGGGGCGCGGGGGCGATTATTCCCCCGCAATCACCTTGTTAAACGCCTTCACGGCGGCAGCGGCACCATCGGGGTGGTTCCATACCCCGCCGCTGACGGCCAGGAAATCGGCGCCCGCATCCACCAGGACGGCGCAATTATCGACATTGATGCCGCCGATGGCCACGCAGGGCACTTCCATCATCTCCTGCCACCAGGACAGGATTTCCGGTTCGGCCCGCGCCTTGGGGTCCTTGGTGGCCGTATCGAAAAAGGCGCCGAAGGCGACATAGTCGGCCCCATCCTCACCGGCCACCATGGCCAGATGCCGGCTGTCATGGCAGGTGACGCCGACAATGGCGTCGCGGCCCATGATCTTGCGCGCCTGGGCATAAGGCGTGTCATCCTGCCCGACATGCACCCCGTCACAGCCGCCGGCCGCCGCCAGATCGGGCCGGTCGTTCAGGATAAACGCCACATCCCGGCTCTGCACCACCGGCCGCAGCGTATCGATGGCGCGGCGAATGACATCATCACCCACCTCTTTCAGCCGCAACTGCACACAGGCCACATCGCCCGCATCCAGCGCCGTGGCCAGCAGGGCAGGGAAGGTGGCAAGGTCGATCTTGGGCGGGGTGATCAGATAGAGGCGGCAGTCGGACATGGTTTTCTCTGAGGCAAAACAGAAAGGGTCCGGCATGGAGAACCACGCCGGACCCCGCACTGGATCTGTATAGCAAGGGTCAAGCCTGTTGACCCTTGCTATCCGCGCCGATCGGCACGGAGGGGAACAGGGCTAAAACCCTTATTCCTTGTTCTGGTAGATGCGCACCAGCTTGTCCAGCAGGGCCAGCGCGTCCTCGCGCGAGCGCTGGAAGGCGTTGCGGCCGATGATGGAGCCGTTGCCGCCGCCATCGCGGATGGCGCGGGCATCTTCATACACCGCATCCTCGCCCTTGGTCGCACCGCCGGAGAAGACGACGATGCGGCGGCCGTTGAAGCAGGCCTGGCTGACGTGCTTCACACGCTCGGCCAGGGTTTCGCGCGGGATATTGTACTTCTCGTAGACCTTGCGCGCCTCGTCCTGTTCCAGGTCGGCGGTGGGCAGCTTGACCTTGATGATATGGGCGCCCAGCAGGGCGGCCATGTGGGCGGCATAGGCATCGACGTCCAGCGCCAGCTCACCCTTCTTGGAAATGTCGCCGCCGCGCGGATAGGACCAGATGACGGTGGCGATGCCCTTGGACTTGGCCTCGCGCGACAGCTCGCGGATTTCCTCGAACTGGCCGAACTGCGCGTCAGAGCCGGGATAGATGGTAAAGCCGATGGCCGAGGCACCGAGGCGCAACGCGTCATCGACGCTGGCGGTCACGGCCTGATCGGCCCCTTCCTTGAAGCGCGACAGGCTGTTGGCGCTGTTCATCTTGAGGATCAGCGGGATGGAGCCGGCAAAGGTGGCGGCACCGGCTTCCAGCGGGCCCAGCGGCGCGGCATAGGCCGACAGCCCGGCATCGATGGCCAGCTGGTAATGGTAATGCGGGTCATAGGCGGCCGGGTTCATGGCAAAGCTGCGGGCCGGACCATGTTCGAAACCCTGGTCGACGGGCAGGATCACCAGCTTGCCGGTGCCGCCCAGGCGGCCTTCCATCAGGATGCGGGCGAGATTGGCCTTGGTGCCGGGATTGTCGCTCTCATACCAGGAAAGGATTTCTTTAACGCGGCGGGTCAGCTTCATCTTCGTTTTCCTGCCAGTTCGGCGGGCCGTTCAGGCCCTCATGTGGGTGCGGGTTTGATATCGCAGGCGGTGGTGTAAAGCAACGTGACGACATTGCGATGTAACGCCTGAAATTC
>JAIXTS010000494.1 GCA_027483805.1 Azospirillum sp.
AACAGGTGGGTGAAGAAACCCGGACGGTGCAGTTCACGATTGAACTTGGTGTAGTCCAGCGAAATCATCACCGGCTTTTCCTTGTTGCCGTAGATCACGGCCGGAACCAGGCCCTCACGACGAGCGGCACGGGCGGTCCCCTTTCCGGCCCGGTCGCGAGCCGTGGCGGCGAGCGAGATAATCTGGGTCATGGTACTCTCCTAGTACGAAAAAAGACCCGTTCGCGGTTTCCCGCGTCGGGTCCGTGTGTGGCGCCAGCCTCCAGGGGTGCTGTACGCCGTCGAAAAAGGTCCGGCCTTGTAGGCGCAAACCGCCGCAGAGTCAAGGCGCGGCGCCCGGTTCAGGGGGCGCAAATCCGCAGACCCGCCCCCTTTTTTCGCATCAGAACCGGTAGGCGACGCTGCCCACCACCGACCGGCGCGCGCCCAGGAAACAGTCGCCGCGCGCCAGGCAGGTGGAGATATACTTTTTATCCGTCAGATTGTTGACATTCACCCCTACGCGCCAGGCATCCAGGCTGTAGGAGAGCATCAGGTCGGCCAGAATGGTGGCCGGCGTGTTGATGATGATGGTGCGCGCACTGTTCTGGTCGGTCTGGCTGCCGATATAGCGCAGGCCGCCGCCAAGCTTCACCGCCGCCCCACTGTCCAGGGGGAACGTCCGGGTCACGAATCCCGACGCCATGTGGCGGGGGGTGGAACTGGCGGGCTTGCCGATCTCCGTCGCCACATTGCTTTTTGATGTTTTGGCATCGGTATAGCTGTAGCTGGCGCTCAGCGCATAAAGCTCCAGGACTGTGGCCTGCGCCTCGAACTCGAACCCCTGGGCCTTTACCTCGCCCGTCTGCACGCGGTCTAGCGGATTGGTGGGGCTGGTCGTGACACGGTTGGTGTCGCGCAGGTCGAAGATGGCCGTGGTGACCAGGACATCCTGCGTCGGCTGCCACTTCATGCCGGCTTCCCACTGTATGCCGACCTGCGGATCAAAGGCAGCGCCCGCCAGATTGGTGCCGGCCACGGGCAGGAAACTCTCTGAATAGCTGACATAGGGCGCGAATCCACCTTCCACCTCATACAACAGGCCGGCGCGGTAGGAGGTGGCGCTGTCCTTCTTCTTGGTCTTCACCCCGGCGGGTGTCAGGGTGGAGGAGCGGGCATTGTCATGGCGCAGACCCAACAGCAGGTTCCAGCCCTGCCATTTGATCTGGTCCTGGAGATAGACGCCGATCTGTTTTTGTTCGGACGTATTGCCCCTGGTGCGGGCGGGGGCGACAAAACCGGCGGTATAGACCGGCTTGAACAGGTCGATGGGTGTGGTCAGGCGACTGGTGATCTGATCCATCTCCTGGCGATAATACTGCCAATCCATGCCGGCCAGCAGGGTATGGCTGACCGTGCCCGTGACGAAATCGCCCTGCACCTGCGTGTCGGACGACAGGATGCGGACATCAGGGTAGGCGGCGTACAGCGTGCGCGTCACGTTGCGCTGCGGCCCCGTATAGCCAGCCTGGCCCGCCGACAGGAACGGGTTGAGCGGGTTACTGAAGGAATTTGAATAAATGGTCTGATAGGTGACCTCGCTCCATGCCGCGCGGAAATTCTGCCGGACCTGCAGCCCGTCCGTCAGTTCCTGGGCCAGAAAGGCCGAAACATTGGTCTGTTCGGATGTGAATTGATCGAAATCCGGCTCGCCGATGAAGGTGGAGAAGCCGATCTTGCCATTGGGATTGTCGTACAGCGTGCCCGACCATGGTAAGAACTGGGTGGTCAGGCCGGTATCATCCTTCTGGTGGTAAAGCTGGATGGTCGCCTCCGTCCGGTCGGTCGGGCGCCAGGTCAGTTGTGGGGCGATGAACCAACGGTCATCATCAACATGATCGACCTGGGTGCCCGCATCGCGCAGCAGGCCGGTGACCCGGAAGGCCAGCGTGCCCGCCTCGTCCAACGGGCCGGTCAGATCGATCTGCGCCTGTTTGCGATCATGATTGCCATAGCTGATAATCACTTCGTTCGATGCGGTAAATTCCGGCCGCTTGCTGGTCAGGTTGACCACGCCGGCCACGCTGCCCTGGCCATAAAGGACGGAGGCCGGGCCCTTCACGACCTCCACCCGTTGCAGCATATAGGTGTCGGCCCGCGCGACATTATAGCTGTCATAGGACGTGCGCATGCCGTCCAGATATTGCAGCGGGCGGCTGCCGCGGACCAGGTAACTGTCGACGCGGCTGTCATTCCCATAGGCATCGGACCGCACGCCCGCGCTGTACAACAGCACATCCTGCAACGACAAGGCACCACGTTCCCGCATCTGGTCAGCGGTTATGATGGCGATGGATTGCGGAGTTACGGCGATGGGCGTGTCGGTCTTGGTGCCGCCGGTGGCCCGCCGCGCCCTTTCACCCACCACCACGATCTGGTCGCGGTCGACGGCTTGTGCGACCTGCTGCGGATGGCTGGATGCTGCATCGGCCAGGGCTGGTGCGGATACCCCGCCCAGCAGCAGGGACAGGAGCAGCGACTTTGTGGCGGACAGGGTGGTGGGGCGGGCGGGCATCTCAAGGCTCCATTTATAATAAGAATCATTCGCAAATTGTTTAGCTGTGCAGCTAATCAATGCGAATAACTCTTAACCGCATATGTATGCTGCGTGTTCCGCATGGGCGGGAAGGCGCGGGTCCGGCTTCTTGCAGCTTGCATGGACCGGGCGGGAATGCTCGATTGCCGTCGAAACAGCCACGGACCGGTCACCCCTTGCCAATACGCGCCAGCCTTCGTCACCCTGCTGTCCATCTGCTGCTCCGCGGGGCGACCCTGGCCTTGCTGCTGGCCACGCTGATGCGCTGGCTTCCGGGCGGGTGGAGCGTGCCGGACCATCTGCGGATCGGCCTGCTCTGGACG
>JAIXTS010000312.1 GCA_027483805.1 Azospirillum sp.
AGCTCACGCGCAGCCGCCTTGTCAAAAAATGGTTGCTTCTTCAATAACTCCGCATCCCCCAAACCACTCATTTCCGTGTAGGTCGTCGGGATTGTTGAGGCGCTGTTGCGCACCTTTGCGATCAGGGCTTCGCCGTCGCGGCTTTTCAGTGGGGTCATCCAGACCTTTACTGTCGTAGCGTCCAGACGGAACCCGAATGTGTGGTTCGGACCCATCATGAAGGTCACAAGCGCTTCAGGGGCCGCACCACCGGCCAGACGCGACTGGACGTCTTCGATCTTCACCGGTGCCTGGGCAAGCTTGGAGAAGGTGGGGGCCTTGTCCTGCAGGATCAGTTGTTTGGCCAGCAGAGCGTCCTGGCTTTTGGTGACCTTGGTTTTCAGGTTTTCCAACTGCTGGGCGCGGCCCGGGGTGTCGGGCGTGGCCAGAAGCTGGCCTACCTCATCATTGGTCTGGCGGATTTCGCGTTCCAGAACGCGGATATCCTGCACCAGACGCTTCACCTCCTCATTGCCGCTGTCGGCGCTGAGCGCGTTGTCGACCATGGCCTGGGTGATGCGGGGACCGCGGATCAGCTGCAGATCGTCCAGCATCTGACGATAGATGGTGTCGGCCTTTGCCTGATCGCCTGTCTTCTCCGCCTGAAAGGCCAGATTGAATTGGGTCAGCATATGGGCTTCCAACTCGGCCGGGCTGACGAACTGTCCAAAGGCGCGCAAGGTATTTCGGGCCTTGTCGAATAGGCGGACATCGTCGCGCCGGTCGATCCCGGCTGCTCGATACAGGGCATCAAGACGCATCCAGGTCACGGCCTGCGGCCGCCCGTCCAGCCCGATCTGCGCCAGTGTGTTGGATGCCGCCTCCAGCCGTCCGACGGCCTTGGCCAGGGCCGCCGCATCGGCGCCTGCTGCCTCATGAAGGGCGGCCGACCATGTACGGCTGGCGAACGCGCTGCTGGCGGTTGGCAGGTCACGTTCGATGCGGTCGGCCCCGTCAGTCAGCAGCCGGATGGCCAATCCCGGATTACCGCGCCGTACGGCGATTTCGGCCTGCAGGTAAAGAAGTGCCCGGTAGTTATCAAGCAACTCCGGCTTGGTTCTTTCCAGCAGAGTCGGCGCGATGTCCGCTTCCATGTCCAGCGTGTCGCGCGCAAGACCCAGACGCTGTGTCCGGATGTCGGTGGGAATCCGGCGCCGGCGGGCGTCACCCTCTGGTGACAGCAACACCTCATATTCAGCCGCCGCCTGATCCAGCAGGCGGGAGGCCGTATCCAGATCACGTTGATTGACCGCATGCATGGCGCGGAAAATCTTATGGTTTGGGGGCGGTTCGATATTGGGCAGCGACTCGGCCACCCTCAGAAACTGGGCATTGGCCTCCGGGAACCGTTCCTGGTTCGACAGGGAAAGCGCATACATCAGCAGCAAGGTGGCGGGCGGCGGGCCTTTCTTGATCATGGGATCGACAGGCATGCGGTCCCATGCATCCAGGGCCCCGCGCAGCGCACGCTCCGCCTTTTCATAATCCTCTCGTGCCATGTAATTTTCGGCGGCGCGGGAGGCTTCGTAATAGGCGGTCTGCGGATCGCCGTTCAGCAGGCGGGTTTCATCATAAAGGTCGGCCATGGCCGATTCCGGAGCAGGGCGGCGCTCCCGCTTTCCGGCAAGGATCTCCACCGTGTCCAGGGCGGCCTGTCGGGCGGCCGGAACCACCAGAACGTAATAGAAATTATCCCCCTGCTGAAGCCGCAGCGATTGCCGGCGCCAGCCGCCGCCGGTCGCCCGGCAGGTGGTTTCCTGGTAGCCATCGCCAGCCGGTTCCGGTGCTGCCTCGCACTGAAAGGTGCGGGCGACATAGGCATTCCAGGCCTGATCCTGCGGCTCCCGGGTGGCGATGATTTCGGCATCGGCCAGGCTTGATCCCGTGCAGCGCAGTTCCGTCAGCCGGGCACCCCGCATCACTGCTGCTGGATTGGGGGAGGTGATGGCCACGCAATCCAGGGGGACGAGCGTTTCGCCATCCTTGCCCCTCATCGGCATACTGCCTGCCAGAAAGGCCTCATCCTCCGATGCTGAGTGGACAGGTGGTGTCAGGAGCAGGCACAGGGCCAGGCCCGTGCTGAAAATGCGGGCGAAAGCGGGCTTGCCGATCATTGGGCGTCGCCTTTCTTGTCATCGTCGGAATTCCGGTCGGGCCACAGATCCTCATTGCCCCGGATCACGCCGGTCGGATCGAAACGAATGACCCGTTCGGCCACGGGGAAAGCCGGAATGGAGACCGTTTCCGGCACAGGTGGCGCCGAATAGCTGACCACGATGCAGGTGGGGTTCCCCATGGCGCAGTCATTCAGTCGGTAATCATTGCTGCGCCGCCCGATCTTCTTCACCGCCTGCGCCGCAATCTCACCGGTCAGCTTGTTGGAGGTATTCGGCAGAAGCAGGGTGCCCTCGATCTGGGCCTCTCCCCCCTGCCCGGCCACCGTCAGCGATGCCACATCGATCTGCGGCAGGGCGGCGGTACCGGCGGCGGAGCGGACCTTGCCATTGCCCAGCAGCCAGACCGTGGGGCCTCCTGTCATGCCGTTGAACAGCAGGTTACCGCCGACAAGATTGGGGCCTGTGGGGGAGAACAGGGCGGACAGCGTGTCGGTGGATGCACCCGGCTGCCAGCGTCCGGTTGTATCAAAGACAGCACCAGCGGCGGAAAGTGTGACCGTGCCGGCATAGGATTGCCTGCCATCCAGATCATCCACCCCGCCGGGCGCGGTGGTCGCGGTCCGAACGGTGCGGATTGTCTGTATCTGGGTGCTGATCCTGGGCGCCAGAAGGGTTGACAGGCCGTTGACAGTCAGGCTGCCCAGAGCGCCGCTGCTGGCAGTGAATGGCGACACGCCAACATCACCCCGGAAGGTGACGCTGTTGGAACCGTTGGTGGTGACGGTGGTGCTGCCATTGATGGTCAGGCCCGCCGGCTGCGTGGCGGCCGACCAGACATTCTGGGCGAAGGAAAGGGAGGCAGCGGACAGGGTGGTGGTCTGGCCCAGGGCAACGCCGCCACCCCATGTCTGATTGCCAGTGGTCCGGATGCTGGAGGTGTTGATGTCCGTCTGCAAGTCGGCGGTGGTGGTCAGGGAGGTCAGCGCCGTGACGGCGCCGATCGTACCGCCCAGAATGGCCCTGCCCGTGTTGACCGTGCGGGCCAGGGTCAGGGCCGCCGCCCCATCCACAGTGCCGTTCAGGCGAAGATCGCCCCCGCCGGCAGAGAGCGAAACGGCACTGGCCTGCAGGTTAACGCGTCCGGAAAGGCTCAACGACCGGTCCGACGCATACAGGGTGCCGCCCAGGTTCACGGCGGTTCCCGTAATGGCCAGATCGCCTGCCGTCTGAATGGCGGCCACCGCATTGACCGTCCCGCCCGTCACCGCCAGGCCCGACAATTTTGTGCGGTCGCCAATGGCTCCATCAAGATTGACCGTGCCGCGCGGGGTGGTCGCGTTGCCGGTCGTGATGGTCAGCATGCTGTTGATGCTGGCATTTTCGGCATTGATGGTTTTGCGGAAGCTGACTGTGTCGCTTGCCATGGTGATGGTGGTGGGGCCGGCAATCAGGCTGTCGCCCTTTACTTCGAACCGGTTACCGCTGAAACTGCCGGCCAGGGTGGCTGTCGTCTCCCCGAAGCTCTGGGTGCCGACATCGGTGGCGCCATTGATGCGCAGCACACCACTGGTCAGGGCCTTATCGGTCGACAGGCTGGCCAGATTGGCAACGCCGGCGGTGAATTCGGTATCCCCGACGGAATTGACCTCCAGATCACGGCCCGGGACACCATCACCCCGAACAGGACCCGCGAAGGAAAGTTTGCCCCGGCTGTTCAGGGTGGTGTCGGCGGCCAGTTCCAGGGTGTCGCCGTGGGACTGTTCCTGCGACGTTTCCACCCGGATCACACTGTCCTGCCCACCCGGACCCAGGCGGGTGAAACCCCCGGCCAGGGCGGCGTCCGCCGCCGTGACGGTCAGGCCGGCAATGGACCCTGCCTTGGCATCGGTGACCAGCCGGGCCAGGGACTGTTGACCGCCGACCGTGCCGGTGATGCTGGTGATGCCGGGGCTGTTGATGACCAGGGATCTGGCGGCGCCCGCCTGACTGTCCACCGTACCGTTGAGGCGGATGTCTCCGCCAGCGGCCAGCAGCAGATCGGAGGCCAGCCGAATGGTGCCTGTCGCGGTTTGTCCGCCAGCGGTGCGGAAGGCAGTCCCCGTGCCGGTGCCGAGCAGCAGTGACCGGGCCGACAACTCCAGGCTGGACAAGGGTTTGGTCGCGCCGATGCCACCCGCCATCACCAGATCATTCGCGGCTGTCGCCTTCAGCATCGTGTCGGCGGTTCCGGCTTCGACGGGGCCGTTCAGACTGATATTACGGGCCGACAGACTGACCGCACCGGACAGTTCCTGTGCCCCTGTCCAGGTGACGTCGCCGCCGCTGCTGACATAGGTGCCCGACATCTTCAAGGTGTCAGCGGTCAGCAGCTGGTTTCCGGTGGTGGTCATTCCCACCGCTGTGATGGTCCGGCCCTGCGCCGTGGCTGAGGCCACTGTTACCCTTCCATCGAAAGTGGCGTCCTTGGCGGCCCCGACGGCCAGGGCGCCGCTGCCATCGACAGCAGCGGAGAAACGGATGGAACCTTGTCGCGATGTAAAGGCGACCGGGCCACCCAGATCCGTCATTGCAAAGGACTGATCCCCCACGGTCGTCACAGCTGCGGCGAAACGGCTTTTCCCGGTGACGGCGAGATATTCCAGCGCAAGCCCGCTCCCGCCCACCGGGCCGGTGAAGCTGGCGGCACCATTGACCAGCAGACCCTGGACACCAGTGGCGGCGGCGGTCACGGAGCCGTCGAAGCGGTTGGCGGAGCCGTTGATCGTCGTATCCGCGCCCAGGACAACATTACCGGTGAATTCCGCCCCATTCGGGGTATGCACCTGAATTGCCGCCCCGTCGCCCAGGGTGATGCCATCGCCCGCGGTCGCCATCAGGCCGGCCGCGCGGATATCTTTCTTGAACCAGACCGTTCCATCCGCAGTCACAGACAGGCCGCCAAGCGCCGTCGTCGTCCCGACGGGGCCGGCGATTTGCACATCGCCCTTCGTGTTAGCCTCCAGCGCGCCCGGGCCGTTCAGCGCCTGCTGAAACTCGATATTCTGCCTCATCGTCAAGGTGGTGACGGCCGACAGCGTGACCGGTCCCTTCGCCGTGAAGCCGCCACCGCTGCTGCTGTAGGTTCCTGCCAGGGTGGTGTCACCAGCCAGTGTTTGACTGGCCCTGGTATAGAGGCCCCCCAGCGACAGGGATTTTCCGGTCAGATCGGCCCTGGCCAGCCGCGTGATCGCACCCACGGCCTGATCAAAACGCACCGCGCCGACCCCGGTGACGGTGAGGTTCTGGTTGCCGTCGCTGGTACCATCGACCGGGCCGGCAAAGGCAATGTTGCCGCCACCATTCACCGTAAGATCACCGGCCAACGCGACGGTTCCGAAGGTCGCATCGTTACCGATGGCCCAGGTGCCCTGAGCCGACAGGCGGGTTGCTGGCGCCAGGAACAGTTTGCCCGCGATTCTGGCATCGCCCTCCAGGACAAAGGACAGGCTGTCGGTGGAACTGGACAAGGTATCGGCGGAGATTGATCCGCCGATGGAGATGGCGGTTCCCGGTCCGTAAAGGGTGGCAACGGCTGCCGTCACGGAGCCCGTGATGCGAACGGTACCCGCAAGGGACAAGCCGTTTGCGATCTTGACATCGCCGCCCACCGTCAGCGATTGGGTGTCAATGCTGCTCGACAGGGCGTCGGCGGCAATCGAACCGCCGATGGAGATGGCACTGCCCGGGCCGGACAGGGCGATATTTCTTGCCGTGACACCCCCCGCGATGCGGGTAGCACCCGACAGTGACAGGTCTCGGCCACCGACATCGCCCCCCACACTGACGGTACCCGTGGTGACAAGGTCCCGGACTGCGATACCGCCAGCCACATTGATGGAGCCCGACAGGCCCAGATCGTGATCGGAACCGGTGATGGCCGTCACCCGGACCGTGACGCCGCTGCCGGTCAGGCTGGTCTTCCCGACCAAGCTTGCGCTGCCCAGGTCGGCGGCGGTGCCGAACAGGATATCGCCGGTCAATTGCGTGCTGGCAAAGCTGAAAGTCGCATCCCCTGACAGCGCATAGGTGCCCCCGGACAGGATCACCGGCGTCTGGGAGCTGATATCCAGGCTGGACAGCCCATCAACCCCGGACAGGGTCAGGGCGCCGAACAGATTGACCAGCCGCAGGCTGCCTGTGCCCCTGACCGGTCCCAGGGTCAAAGGGCCGCTGTTGGTGCTGATCACTGTCCCCGATGCGACATTGACCGTTCCCGACGCCGTGAAGGCTGCCACATTGGTCGTGTAGGTGCCCGACAGGTTGATGCTGCTATCGGCGTAGGATTGCGCGCCTGTGGTGCGTACGGAGCCGGCCGTGAACGATACCCCGCCATTGGCGGTCAGGGATGTCAGCGCCGTTGTTCCCCCCACCGCGCCGGTCAGAATGGTGCTGCCGGTCGCGTTCAGGGTCAGGGACCGGGCGCCGTCGATGGAACCGTCCACCCGGATATTGCCGGCACCGGCGGAAAGGGTCGTGTCGGTCAGCAGGCTGACCGGGCCGGTCAGGCCGATTGTCCCGTTGGAGGTGGCAAGGCCGGCCCCCAGACGAATGCCCTGACCCGCCGCCACCGTCAGGTTGGCGCCGGAACTGCCCGCCGTGGACAGGCCGGTGCCGATGGAGACCAGGCGGGAGTGGCGGATATCGATGGTGCCGCTGTTGGTATTGATGGCCGCGCCGTTGCTGAAATCCACCCCTGATGAGGCAAACCGGCCACCAAAGGTGCTGATCGCGCCGTTGACCGTGACATTGCCGGCAGTGACGTCCTGGTCGCCGGTGACCGCGTCACTGTTGGCGGTCATGGAGACATGGATGCCACGCGCAGTGGTGCCGCGCAGGCTGGCTCCCGTGGCCAGGGTGACATTGCCGCCCGCCTTCAGATCCAGGCCGGGCAGAAGCGTGGTGGTGCCCAGGGTGCGGACAATGGCGCTGTTGACCGTCAGATTGCCGGCACCCGCCAGCGACACGCTGGTCACATTGTTCAAGGCCGTCTGGACCGTGGATGTCGCGACATAGGAAAGGTCAGGCTGCAACAGGTCGGGGGCGGCGGCCAGCAGCAGATCGCCACCGGTGGTCAGGGACCAGCTGCCAGCAGTCGTGCCGGCATGGCCCTGGGCATTGACCTGACCTTCCACCGTGGCCTTTGTACCGGCCGCCATGGTGACGGTGCCGCCGCGCCCGATGGTGGGGCCGATGCCGACCGCGCTGATTTGCCCGGCATGCGACAGGGTCCCGGATGCGGCCAGGGCAACGGTACCCCCCGCCCCCGCCCGCGTGGCATCGGCCCGCAGGATGGCGTTGGTGGCGGTGTCGATGGTCTGTACCGGGGTGATGGCACTCCCGATGCGGATGGTGCCGCCGCCATTGTCGCCGCTGGCATTCAGGACCCCCCCATCGGCGACCCTGACGTTTTCCGCCTGTACCCGGATGGTGCCGCCCCGTTCACCGACATTATCGCCCAGGGCCGTAGCCCTGCCTGTGACCGCGATATCACCCGCCGACGCTTCCAGCACGATAGCGCCGGCACGGGTGCTGACGCTGGTGGCTTCCACCGCGCCCCCCAGGCTGATAGCGTTATTCAGCAGGCGGCTGGCCTGCGCCACACTCATGCGCACGGTTCCGCCATTGGCCTGGATCGTCCCGCTGTTGGCGATCAGGGCGTTGGGCAGGGATACCAGGGAGGAGGAGGACAGCGCGCCCGTGACATCGAAGGAGATCAGGCCGTCACCCGCAAAATCCAGGGTAAAGCCCGGTGCAGCGCCCAAGGCCACGGTCCCCAACTGCGCCGTGATCGTTCCCTGGTTATCGACACTGGTGCCGACCAGGGCAACAAAGCCGGTCGGGTCGGCCAGGATCGTGCCCTGATTGGTGATACCGGCGCTGGGCCGTGCATCCGCACCGGTAAACCGGTAGTCCCCCGCCATGAAGGCATCATTGTCGATGGCGGCGGTTGTCAGGACCAGGCTGTTGACATCCAGCACCGCCCCTTGCGTCACCAGAACACCGCGCGGATCCAGCAGGAAGACACGGCCATTGGCGGTGACATTGCCGGAAATCACACTGCCCGGCCCGGCCGTGACCCGGTTCAGGGTGACGGAGGACGCGGATGGCTGCTTGAATATCAGACTTTCATTGGTGCCCAGACTGAAACTGGACCAGTCGATAACGGCGCGGCTGCTGGTCTGGGTAACGGTTGTTACCCCGCCGGTTTCCGGTGCAATGGTGGCCGTGCCCCGTACCACCGTACCGTCCTGTGGACCGGCCACGGCATGCAGCGGCAAGGCCACCAGCAGTGCGCCAAGGCCCACGCCCCCACGCAGCAAGGCTGCCAGACGGGTATGGCGGGGAGAAGGACATGTTGTGGTCAGCGAAGGCGGCTTCATGGGCCAGTCACCTTATTGTCCATGCCAGGGGCCGGTGGCGATTGGTCGCCACCGCGTCAGAACCGTCCGATCAGGCGCAGAAAGACCTGATCGGGTTTCAGTTTTTCGTCATTGCTGCGCGTCGGGTTGGTGATCAGCCGCCGGGCATATTCCAGATCCAGCGACAGGTGGCGCCCCAGGCCAAGCCGGACACCGCCGCCCACCGAATGCAGGTAGCGGCGCGGCGGGTCCTCCGGCGCGATGTCCCAGACGGTGCCGTAATCATAAAAAAGGTAGGGTCCGATGGAGGATCCGGCCACCAGCCAGTCGGTGGAGGTGCGGCCCGCCAGTTCAAGGCTAGCCTGCACGGCACGGTCCCCCGTCAGCTGTCCGAAATGGTATCCACGGCCAAAGCTGGACCCGCCCAGCTGCGCTTTCTGGCTGGGCGGCAGGATGTCGAAACCGTAGGTCCCGACAAGCGCGGCGGTCACGTCGACGGTCATGGTCCCTATGCTGGTCAGGGCCTGCCGGCGCGACAGGGTGATGTCGGCGCGGGTGAAATCGCTCCGGCTGTCCGGCCGGGGGGACAGGGCATCGTCTGACGGCGTTGCGCCCAGTCCCTTCAAGCCCTTGTTAACGCCCAGCGACAGTTCCGTTACGCCCAGCCAGCTGTCGGCATGGCTGATCCTGGCATCCAGATTGACGATGCGCAGGTGGCTTTCCGACAGGCGTGCATACCCGCCGCCCGACTGTTTCAGCCGGATATTGGCATTGTTCAGTTCAGCACCGGCCTGAACCCACAGGTTGGTCTGGCGCGACCGGATGACGGGGTATGACAGGGACAAGCCCCCAGTCGTCACATTGCTGGCAAACCCCGCCGTCCGCAGCAGTCCGCCGGGATAGGAAGGGCCGTAGCCGCCAAAGCCGCGCAGGGTCAGCCCATCATCATTCAGGGGCACGGTCAGTGCCAACTGACCGAAGCGCTGTTCCTTTGACGGAGTGGAATAGAGATACAGTTCCACCCGTTCGCCCAAGGCCGTGTAGGAATGGGTGGCAAGGGCCAGGGTCCCCTGCCAGGGGCCGGCATAACCCGGTCCGCGATTGTCGATGGCGACATAACCGGCATAGGGCGTGCGGACGACATCCAGGGTCAGCACCGACCCTGCCCCCGTCAGCGAAGGACCGAAACGCGCCCGGACCGCGATGCCGGGCAGGTCCTGGATCAGCAGCAATTGCCGCTCAACCTCCGCCATGGTGACGGCGGAACCATTGCGCAGTTTTTTGGCGATACTCAGGATGCGTGCCTCCACGGCGCCTGGATCGCCGTTCAGCACCACGTCGGTGATGACGCCCTCAACCACCCGGATTTTGGGAATGGCGCCGGCAATCGGCAGATCGTCCGGTTCCAGGATAACGCGGGTCAGGAAGTAACCACGCTTTATATAGAGGTTCTGCAGCCCATCGCGGATGGCAAATAACTGGCCAACGCTAATATCTTTACAAGTGCTTGTATCCGTACAGATATAGCTCTCATATATTTCCTTCAATTCCTCGGTCGGGATCGACTTATTTCCTGACAGTGCGATGTCCAGCAGTTTGAACCTGGGCAGGACCTGACCATCGGTTCCCAGAACCTCGCTGGACAGGGGTTTCACCTCCTCCTCGATCTCAGGCAGGGTGATCGTGGCGCCCGGCTTGCGGCTCGGGTCCTCGGGCTTTTCAGGGGGCCTGAGCAGCGCATCCGGTGTCGACGATGGGGTCTGGGCGAAGGCGGCGCCAGCGGCGGCCAGCGAAACGGCAAGGCCCCAAGCCACCATCCGACGGACCTGTGATCCATCGGCCGGTCGCTTTAATCCTGGGTTGTCTATTCTTCTAAGCATAATCTCATTTCCGCTTCGCTGGTGACAATATAAACCCATCAACGCCATCACCTTGAATACAAGATGAGCGTGTTTCGACTAGATTAAACAAGTATTCATGGATATAACTGCAACCACCGATAATATCTTTAAGTCTTTAAAATGAGTCAATTCGTTAAAATGTGAATTTCATTCAATTTTAATTTCAGCGCATGAGCTGTGCCCCAAGCCCCACAGGCCAGGGCAGAGGTGGCTGAACCGGGGCGACCCTGGTTTTGACGATCGGAAAAGAACCCGATGTCATCGACAATGGCGCCCGCTCCGGCGTCGTTTCCGTTCCTTTTGCTGTGTGGCGGTACCGGGCCTTGGGAATTGGCCTTCACCATGGTCGCAAAAGGGCACTGTCTTTTCATAAGAAATTTCGTATAAGAAAATCACAACAGGGAGAGCAGGGATGACCGTTTCATCACCGCCCGTTCCGGGTTTCATGCGGGAAGCCGATGCCCGTGCCTGGTACGCCATCGTGATCTTCGCGTTGGCCGCCGTTCTGTCCTATACTGATCGCCTGATTCTCAACCTGCTGGTCGCGCCCATCCGGGCGGAGATGGCGATCACCGATACACAGGTGAGTTTCCTGCAAGGCGCCGCCTTTGCCATCATTTATGCCGTCGCAGGCCTGCCCATGGGCCGCCATGCAGACCGGCATGGGCGGCGCAACCTGATCCTGGCCGGCATCGGCGTGTGGAGTGTGGCCACCGCGCTGTGCGGTCTGGCACAGTCCTATGGCGAACTGTTCGGTGCCCGTGTCCTGGTGGGGATCGGGGAGGCGGCATTGGCCCCGGCCGTGCTGTCCATGGTGCCCGACCTGTTCCCCCCGCATCGGCGCGGGACGGCGGTTGCCATCTTCATCGGTGGCATGGTGATGGGGGCCGGCATGGCGACGCTGGTCGGCGGCATCCTGATCGACATATTCAGCCAGGGGGCGCTGTCCGGACTGACCCAGGCTGCCGGGGTCGCCCCCTGGCGGGCGGTATTGCTCACACTGGGCCTTGCGGGTGTCGTTATGGCCCTGCTGGTCAGCACCATCCGCGAACCGGTGCGGCAGGAAAGTCTGGGCGGCGATGTGAAGCCGGGGCTGGATACGCTGCGCCGCTATCTGGTTGATAATCGCGGCGCGTTCGGTCTGCTGCTGGGCGGGCTGACCCTGACCCAAATCGTGGATTACGGGACCATCAGTTGGACACCATCGCTGCTGATGCGGGTGCATGGGTTCACGCCGTCGGAGACAGGGACGGCACTGGGGTCCATCCTGATCGGGGTGGCGGGGCTGGGCACGATTGTCGGCGGCATGCTGGCCGACTTCCTGGAAACGCGGGGCCATTCCACGGCAAAGCCGCTGGTCGCCGCCGCTGCTGTCAGCCTGGGCGTGCCCTGCCTGCTGTTTGCCGTCATGCCGGGGGTGGGGCTGTCGCTGGGCCTGTTCACTGCTTACGCCTTCCTGCTGGCCATCGGGGCGGGGGTCGGTATCGCGGCCATCCTGGATCTGGTGCCATCGGAACTGCGCGGCATGACGACGGCAGTACAGGCCTTTGCCTATACGGCCTTCGGGCTGGGCCTGGGCCCGACCCTGGTAGCGGTCACGACCGATCAAGTCTTCGCCGACCCAATGGCCGTTGGACTGTCGATCAGTGTCACCGGCATCCCGTTGCTGACGCTTGCAGCAATCGCCATGTGGCGGTCGCTGCCCCATTACCGCCGCGTCCGTCAGAGACTGGCCGACATCGCAAATCATTGAATAAAAACAGAAACTAACGAACAGGGAACAGATCCATGACACGATGCAAACGCCTCCTTGTCCCCTTGCTCGCCGCCACCTGGCTGTCCGCAGTCCCGGCGGCGATGGCTCAGGACCCGGCACCCGCCGCCGTCACCGCCGCCCCGGCGACAGCAGTGCCGGCTTCCGTCGCCCATGCCCTGACAAGGGACGATGTGGAACTGATGGTCGACGGGTTCCTGCCCTATGCGCTGAAACGCGGGGACATCGCCGGTGCCGTGGTGACGGTGGTCAAGGATGGTCAAATCCTGTTTGCCAAGGGTTACGGCGTCGCCGACCGGGAGACGAACGAGCCGGTGGACCCGGAAAAGCACCTGTTCCGGCCCGGCTCCATCTCCAAGCTGTTCACCTGGATCGCGGTAATGCAGCAGGTGGAGGCGGGGCGCATCGATCTGGATGCCGACATCAACCAGTATCTGGACTTCAAGATCCCCAATACCTGGCCCGAACCCATCACCATGCGCCATGTCATGACGCATACGGCGGGCTTTTCGGAGATAGTGCGCGATCTGATCGTGCGCGGACAGGATCATCCGCTGGAGCTGGAAAAGCTGCTGTCACGCTGGGTCCCGGAACGGGCCTACAGGCCGGGCACGGTGCCGGCCTATTCCAACTATGCCTCTGCCCTGGCCGGCCTGATCGTGCAGCGGGTCAGCGGGGAGAAGTTCGAGGATTATATCGACAAGCATATCCTGACCCCGGCCAACATGAAGCATTCCAGCATGGCGCAGCCCCTGCCTGCCCCTCTGGCACCGCTGATGTCCAAGGGCTATGCCTCGTCGCGCGCGCCGGCGCAGGAGTTCGAGATCGTGAACCATGCCCCGGCGGGATCGCTGTCCGCCAGCGGCGCCGATATGGGCCGGTTCATGATCGCGCTGTTGAACCAGGGCGAAGGGCCGGGTGGTCGCATCCTGAAGCCGGAAAGCCTGGCGCACATGTGGAAGCCGCAATACCGCCCCCTGCCCGGCCAGGAACTGGCCATGGGCCTTGGCTTCTATGAGCAGAACCGCAACGGCCACCGCATCATGGGCCATGGCGGCGACACCACCCTTTTCCACAGCGATCTGGCCATGTGGCTGGATGAGGGGGTGGGGCTGTATATCTCCTTCAACAGTACGGGCGACCAGGTGTCGCGCGGGCCGATCCGCAATGAACTGCACCGCCTGTTCGCCGACCGGTATTTCCCGGCCAAAGCGGCGGCGGAACCCGCAAAGACCGAACCGGTGAAGCGCAAGGTGCCCGTGGGCGGTACCTTCTACATGTCGCGCCGGGCCGAGGGCACGCTGGTCAGCATGACCAATCTGTTCGGCCAGGGCGACCTGATCACCAATAAGGACGGGACCGCCACCTTCACCCTGTTCCGGGACTATGCCGGCATTCCCAAGCGCTGGCGCGAAGTGGCGCCCGACCGCTGGCAGGAGGTGGGCGCCGACAGCCTGATGCACACCAAGACCGATGAGAATGGCCGGATCACCGGTATCACCACCGATGATTACCCCGCCATCTTCATCGCCCAGCCCGTGCCGGCCGGCATCAACAAGGGCTGGAACCTGCCAGCCCTTGGCATCGCCCTGGCCATCGCCCTGTTTGCCGTCATCTGGTGGCCTGTCGCCGCCCTGGTCCGTCGCCGCTATGGCCGGCCACACCCGCTGTCGGGCCAGCATCTGCTGGCCGACAGGCTGGTGCGGGGATCCGCGCTGATGATGGTCACCTGCCTGACCGGCTTTGCCCTGGTCATGGCCCTGGCTATCGATCCGCTGATGTTCGGGGAGATCGATCTGATCCTGCGGCTGCTGCAGCTGGCGGGACTGCTGGGGGTGCTGGGCCTGCTGCCGGCGGGGTGGCGCGCCTGGAAGCTGTGGGCCGATCCGGCGTCCGGCTGGTGGGCGCGTATCCGGGCCAGCCTGATGGTCCTGGTCTTCGCCTATTTCCTCTATTTCATCGAACGGTTCCACCTGATCGGCTTCGCGCTGGATTACTGAGCTGTTTTAACCTTGTTGGCCCCCGGATGGTCTTACTGTCCGGGGGTTTTCTATGCCCCCACGGGAGTATTGAACCCATGTCCATCACCCCTGCCCTGTCCCCCGCCATGAGCGCCGGGGACCTGATTTTCCTGTCGGGCCAGCTGGCCTTTGGCGCCGATGGCATCATGGTGGCGCCTGATGATGTGGCCCGGCAGACCGAACAGGTCCTGGCCAATCTGGGCCGCGTGCTGGCCAGCCTTGGGCTGGACTTGTCCGATGTGGTGAAGACCACGGTCTGGCTGACCGATACCGCCGATTTCCCCGCCTTCAACGCCGCCTACGCGGCCAGCTTCGGCACCCACCGTCCGGCCCGGTCCACAGTGCGGGCCGATCTGATGCTGCCGGGCGCCAGGGTGGAGATCGACGCGGTGGCAAAGCGGCGGTGAATTCGGAGGAGCAGGTGTGTCCACTCCGACCAAAATCGGTCTTATGCAACCAAGTGAAACAGAAAATAGCAGGGTGTTTCACAGGTCACGCCTTCCCCAACCGAAAAGCTTCCGGCTTCGGATTGATAAGAATATGGGGATGGTGTTGATAGCAGAAGTTATACCAAGGACAGCGTGGGAAGTCAGCAGTCGCTGGCGCCCGCCGCATCAAGAAAAACCCCGGACGGTTGGCCGTCCGGGGTCCGTTTCCACTGCGTGAGGCGACCTGCCGTCAGGTATCCAGCCCCAACGGATCGGCCACGCGCGGCCAGAAATCCAGCTTGCGCGTGCGATAGGGGATGGTGGTGAATTCCGGTGCGATGGCGCCGGGCGTTGAAACATACTGAACCATGGAGGCCATGGGCCCGAACCCGGCATAGAAATGCTGGGTGGATTTCACCACGATCAGGTCCAGGCCCGACAGGTCGATGCCCAGGCCCGTGAAGGCATCGGGCTGAAACACCTGGCTGCGCTGACTGGCCAGCACGATATGCAGGCCCCCCGGCCCTTCCAGCCAGACCGACATGCCCAGTGCGGTCGGTTCCTTGTCCAGGCCCGTCTGGACGTGATTGTTCACGATGTTGCGCACAGTCACCGGCAGATCGACGGGATCGCCCGAGGCCGGGCCGCATTTGCCGCCCAGCCGAAGATCGAAATGTGAGCCAATGCCGGCATTCACACAGATATTGATGGCGCCCAGATCCCAGAAACAGCCAATGGCGGCATTGCCGATGCCACGGTCCAGCAGGCGGCGCAGGATGAAGGTGCTGTCACCCGCCGCCCCGCCGCCGGGATTGTCGGCGACATCGGCCAGCACAGCCGGGCGCCCCGGCACCTTTGCGGCGGCCAGAACCTTGTCCAGGGCGGCGTCGATGCCGGTGACATTGGGGCGCAGCGCTTCCCGTTTCCGGTAAAGCCGTTCACCGAAGGAACGGGCCATCGATGCGGCCTGTTCCGCGTCGCCATCGGCCACGACCCACATACGCGTGCCCGTCCAGGGCGTATCGCCCCAGGGGAAACCATGGGCCAGTGAGACGGACAGGATGCCGTCCCGCCCCTCCGCCGCCTTCATATCGGCGACGAAGCTTTTCATCGGCTCCCCATTGGTGGGGTAGAGCGTGATCATGCGGCAGTCGAAATCGCGCATCACGGGGCGGATTTCACGGCGAACCGTCGCCAAGCACAGGTCGAACAGTTCGTCGGCGCGGTCAATCCCGTCGGTATGCGGATATTCCTTCATGGCGATGAGGATATCGGCGCTGTCCAGCATGGCGGGCGACAGATGGCAATGCGGGTCCAGTTCCGCCCCGATCACCACATCCGGACCCACCTGCGCCCGGATGGCGGCCAGAAGATCGCCCTCGCAATCATCCTGGCCCACGGCCATCATGGCCCCGTGCAGCAGCAGCAGGACCATGTCAACAGGGCCGGCCCTGGCGATGTCGTCCAGCACCTCCGCCTTGAACCCTTCCCAGACCGGGGCCAGGGTGCGGCCCGCCGGCTGGGCATAGGCGCAGAGACCTTCAATGACCGTGATCCCCGCCGCTTCGGCCCGGCGGTGCCAGTGGCGCAGGAAGGCCCCGCCCTCCGTATCCGGCCGGCGCGAGGCGTCGCCATGATAGATACCATATTCCTGGAAACTGCCCAGGCCGGTGGGCATGGGCGCGAAGCTGTTGGTTTCGGTGGCCACGACGGCCATGAACAGGCGCATGGATCAATCCCCCTGGCAGCGGTCCGGCGACAGGTCGGCAATGGTGATGCCGGCATCGGCAATGTCGGGCGGCAAAACGCCCTTGGTCAGCAGGCTGGCCCCCACCCGCGCCAGGGCCGGCGCCATCTGGATACCGTAACCACCCTGGGCGGCAAACCAGAAGAAACCGGGATGGAGGGCGGGCGATCCCACCACGGGGCTGCGGTCGGCGACAAAGCTGCGCAGACCGGCCCAACTGCGCGAGACGCGGCGCACCGGCAGGTCGGCGGCATTCTGCACCCGGTCGATACAGACGGCGATGTCCCATTCATCGGCCTGCGCGTCGCAGGGCGGAGATGGCGTCTCATCGGCGGGCGAGGCCAGGATCATGCCCGCATCCGGCTTGAAATAGAAACCGCCGGCGGCGTCGATGACGGCGGGCCAGCGGTGGATATCAAAGCCGGGTGGCGGGTCCAGCATCATGGCCGTACGGCGCAGCGGCATCAGGCCGACTGTTGGCACCCCGGCCATGCGCGCCACCTCATCCGCCCAGGCGCCGGCGGCATTCACCAGCTTTCTGGCGCGCACCGGCCCGTCGGGAAAGGTCAGTGTCCAGGCGGAACCATCCCAGGATGCTGCCTGAAGGGGCGCATCGCTGCGCAGGTCCACCCCGCCCGCCCTGGCCCGGCGCAGAAAACCCTGATGGATGGCATGGACATCCATATCCATGGCATCAGGTTCCAGAAGTGCTTCCCGTAAAGGGCCGGGATGCAGGATCGGCACCATGCCACGGGCTTCAGCCGGGGTCAGCGGCAGAGCGCGGGTGCCGGTACGGGCCGCGGATTCCCGCACTTCCCGCACCGCGTCGCAATCCACCTGATCCGTGATATAAAGCACGCCGCGCGGCGTCAGCAGCGGATGATCGGCAAAGCCCGGCGGCGGATTATTGAAAAAGGCGCGGCTGGCCGCCGTCAGGACGCAGACGGTGCTGTTTCCATAAAGGACCGAGTACAGGGCCGCTGACCGGCCCGTCGTATGATAACCGGGGAAGCTTTCCCGTTCAGCCAGAAGAACCGGCCGGCCCGGGGCCGCATCCGCCAGCATCGCCGCCAGCGAGGCGCCGCCAATACCGGCGCCGATGATCGCGATTTCGAATTCCTGCATGTGGAACCTCCCATGGCCCCATGGTCGGCAAACCCGATGAATATGTCAAAGATTTTTCGTATAGTAAAAATTCGACAAGATCAGGATGCGTGTGAAGCGCACCATCGGCATTGAAGCCGCACCAACGAAACCGGCGCGTCGTGGGACATCTGTCGGCGTTCATAAAATTTTCGTATAGGAATATTCGTTGTTGACCACCTGTCGGAACCCTGTTTTAATTTTCCTGTAATCAATGAAACGCGCCATCGCGACCGGCCGCACCCTTGAAACAGGTGCGAAGCCGGAACCGGTTCGTGCGCCCCCAACATCGGGCCGGCCAACGGTCCCTGCCTCGGACAGGAAAGGCGTACCCCATGGTTTTCAACGCTGAAACTCGCCGCCGCCGCGCGCCTACCGGTCTGCTGGCCGGGATCGCGCTGTCTTCCCTTCCCCTGCTGCCGGTCATGGCGCTGGCAAGCTCGGCAGAGCCGCTGCTGCTGGAAGAGATCATCGTCACGGCGCAGAAGCGCCTGGAGAATTTGCAGACCGTTCCGGCATCCGTCAGCGTCATGGGCGGCGAACGCATCGCCCTGTCCAGCCCGACCAGTGTCGCCGATTATGCCGCCTATATGCCGGGTCTGGTCGTCAGCAGCGCCGGTACGCCGGGTCAGGTGTCACTGGCCCTGCGCGGGGTGGCGCCGGTGGGTCCGGGTGCAACGGTCGGCACCTATATTGACGACACGCCGCTGGGGTCCAGCGCCAATTATGCCCGTGCCGCCATTTATGCGCTGGACCTGTTCCCCTATGACATCCAGCAGGTGGAGGTGCTGCGCGGGCCGCAGGGCACCCTGTATGGCGCCAGCACCATGGGCGGCCTTCTGAAATATGTAACCCGCAAGCCCGACCTGTCGGAAACCGAAATCCGTCTGGGTACCGACCTGTCCGGCACGAACAGTGCCGGCGGTGCCAACTGGGGTGTGCGCGGCCAGATGAACCTGCCGCTGATCGAGGATCGTCTGGCGGTCCAGGCCAGCCTCTAACGTCAGAAGAACCAGGGCTATGTCGGCAATTCCCGTAACGGGGCCAGCGACATCAATGACAGCACGCAGAAAGGTACCCGTGTCGCCCTGCTGTGGCGGCCGGCGGAGCCGGTGACGGTGCGCATGCAGGCACTGTTCCAGAATGTGGACAGCCGCAACAATGCTGTGGTCGCCTATGACACGGTGACCGACCAGCCCATCGCCGGTCGCCTGGACAGCCGCTATTACCTGGATCAGCCGTTCAGGAAGGACCTGGACCTCTATACAGCCACGCTGGAATGGGATCTGGGGTTTGCGGCGGTCACGTCGGCCTCCTCTTACTCCACCGCCAAGGTGGATACGGCACAGGATGCCAGTGCGATCTACGGCGCCGCCTTCCCGCTGCTGACCGGCGGGGCCGTGCCGGCGGGCCTGTCGCAGTTCGACCTGCTGCTGGATCATGAGAAATTCACGCAGGAGGTGCGGCTGACCGCGCCCAACAGCGGCGGGTTCGAATGGATGCTGGGCGGATTCTATACCTGGGAGGACAGCACCAATATCCAGGCGGCCAGCGCCCAGTTCATGGATGGCAGTTCCATCCCCGGCCTGGACCCGCTGGCCGTGGCCAGCCTGCCCACCACCTATCGCGAGATTGCGGTTTTCGGCAATGCCACCGTTGCCCTGACTGACCGGTTCGATGTGACGGGGGGCTTGCGCTGGGCCCATAACAGCCAGGATTTCGAACAGATTTCCGATGGTGCCCTGTTGGGCGGGGCGAAGCGTGTGCCTGGCAAATCGTCGGAGAATGTCCTGACCTTCATGACCAGCCCCCGCCTGCGTCTGGACGAGGATGTGATGGTTTATGGACGGGTGGCCAGTTCCTACCGGCCCGGCGGCCCCAATGTCGCCCTGCCCAATGTGCCGGCCAGTGTGGATGCCGATACGCTGGTCAGTTACGAGGCCGGGGTAAAATCCACCCTGCTGGGCGGGCGGTTGCAGGCCAATGCGTCGGCCTTCTATGTCGACTGGAAAGATATCCAGATTGCGGCGTCCAATGGCGGCGTTTCCTACCTGCGCAACGGGGGCAAGGCCAAGAGTGCGGGTTTGGAACTGGAAACCCTGTTCGTGCCGGTGGAGGGGTGGCGCCTGGGCGCCAACGGTGCCTATACCGATGCCAGTTTCAAAGGCGATGTCCCCGGCGTCGGCGCCAGGGATGGGGACCGGCTGCCGCTGATCCCGCGTTATTCCTTCGCGCTGACCGCCGATCACGAATGGGAACTGGCCGCCGGGTGGACTGCCAATGCCGGCGGTGGATACCGCTGGACCGGTTCGGTTGACAGTACCGCCGCAAGCGCACCGGATTTCGTGGCGACCAAGGCGCACGGGGTTCTGGACCTGCATGCCGGCGTGGCCAGCGAAACGGTGGCGGTTCGGTTCTATATCCGCAACGCCGCGAACTCCCACGCCACAACAGCCGCGGCCTTGATCAGGAGCGCTCTGGGCACCCCGGTGCAAATCGACCGCACCGTCCTGCAGCCGCGTACCATCGGTCTCAGCCTGGATATCACTTATTAGAGCGTGGTTCTGTTGGCCGGAACCACGCTCTCGCTTTCAACTGCTCAGACGCCGGCGGCGCATTCGCGGCTTGGCTTCACGCGGCATGTGCCGCGCGGCGGCGGTCGCCGCCGGAGCGGTTTCCCAGTCAAAGGAAAACAGCTCTAAGGAAATCCACAGCCGTTTTCGACTGCTGCGCCTTGCCACAGGGAAAGGGGTTCCATTATCCCCCGCCCCTGTGGCATTTTTTATTTTCCGAAGCGCTAAAGCCAACCCGCAGGAACGGAAAATGCGGGGGTGAACCGGGGAGGCGTGGCATATGACGCGGAGAGCACCGATCGGCAAGGCCCTGCGCCGGCTGCGTGTTCAGAATGAATGGACATTGGCCGATGTGGCGGAACGCACGGGCCTGGCTGTGTCCACCCTGTCCAAGGTCGAAAATGACCGCATGTCACTGACTTTCGACAAGATTGTCAGCCTGTGCGAAGGGCTGGGTGTCGATATCGGCACGCTGTTCACGGGTGATCCGGCGCCGCTGGCCGAACCGGCGGCGGTGGCCACCACCGCACCGGCCCCCATCATGACCCGGCGCAGCATCGACCGTGATGGCGGAGATGACGCGCTGGTGCCGACCAAGAACTATCGCCATCGCTATCTGAACACCGACATCACGCACAAGAAGATGATCCCCATCATGGTCGAACATCGCGCCCGCACCATGGAGGAATTTGGCGCCCTGGTCCGCCATCCGGGGGAGGAGTTCATCTATGTGATGGAAGGTGCCATTGAGCTGCATACCGAATTCTACGCCCCCACCATCGTGAAGGCCGGGGAAAGCATCTATCTGGACAGCACCATGGGCCATGCCTATCTGGCGGCTGCCGAGGGTCCGTGCCGCACCTTGTCAGTCTGTTCCAGCCCGGAACCGGCCCTGACCCGTGCGCTGATGGTCAATGAACCAACCACGGCGTTGAAAAAGCCCATCAAGGAATAGGCAGCAGCACACAGGCCAGCAGCGACAGGCAGAGGGCCGGGCCAAAAGGCACGCCATTTTTGGTGTCGCGGGACACCAGACGCAGCAGCAGAAGCTGCGCGATGCCGGTGAGGCCGGACAGTATCAGGAAGACGGGGAGATCGAACGGTCCCAGCCAGAGGCCCGCCGCCGTCATCAGCTTCACATCGCCCAGGCCCAGGGCCTCCCGCCCCAGATGCCGGCTGACCAGCCAGCGGGTGCCCAGGGCCAGAAGGCCGAAGATCAGGCCACCCGACAGGCAATCCCCCACCTCCATCCGTCCCGGCACCAGCGCCAGCAGCGCCACCAGCAGCACGCCCGCATCCGGCAGGTAGCGCCATTGCGCATCAACCAGGGCCAGGAACAGCAGGGCGGTGCCCAGCAGCGCCATGGTCAGCGCCGATAGAGGATCAGGCAGCAGCAAGGGACAGAGGTTCCAGAACAGGGCCGTCGCCCCCTCCACCAGCGGGTAAGCAGCACTGACCGGGGCGTGGCAGTGGCGGCAGCGGCCACGCAGGACCAGCCAGGACAGAAGCGGGATCAGGTCGGCCACCCCCAGTGTCCGCCCGCACTGCGGACAGGCGGACCGGCCCCAGACGGTGATGCCGCGCGGCAGGCGCCAGGCCATGGCGGCGGTCAGGCTGCCGAAACAGGCCCCGGTCAGGGCGAAAAGAAGCGGAAGCGGATCGATCACGGGGCGCCCGGCACGCTGATATCCGCATCGGCGCCGCTGCCGCCCGGCTTGCCATCGGCCCCCAGGGTCACCACGCGCACCGCCCGGCCGGTTTCATCTTGTTCATAGAGATAGGGCCGGTCCCAGGGATCGTTGGGCACCCCGCCTTCCAGGTACGGCCCCATCCAGCGGCGGGCGGCCGACCCGTCCTTGGGCGCGGCGACCAGCAGGGACAGGCCCTCTGCCTTGGTCGGGAAGCGGCCGATATCCAGGTTCAGCGTGTCCAGCGCGGTTTTCAGCACGCGGGCCTGTGCGGTCGCCGCCGTGACCTTGCCCCGGTCGACATTGGACAGAAGCCGCATGCCAACCAGCCCCAGCAGCAGGCCGATGATGACCAGCACCACCAGCATTTCCATCAGGGTAAAGCCGGCCTGCCGCTTGCGGTGGCGGAGGGGAGGACGCGGGGACATATGGGTTTCCTTATAATGGCGAATGTTCACGGCAAGGGCTTTCCAACGCTCAGGCGAAGGGTGCGGCCATCTGCATGCGACAGAAGGGCGGCTCCGGGTTCAACCGCATCCAGACGCCAGCCATCCAGCCCCTGTCCCACGGCCAGGGTTCGGGGACGTTGATCCAGCAGCAGCAGGGCCGCCCCCTGCCCGCCGCGCTTCACAATGCCGATCAGGCGGCGGTCGGCGGTTTTGCCCGGGCCGGCGGGGACGGCCGTCGCGTCTGTCCCCTGCCGTGTGGGCACAAAAAGCGGCCGGTCCACGATGGCCGTCAGATCGGACAAAGGCGGCAGGGCAAAGCCGGTCTCATCCTGGGCCGGAGAAGACGGGGCGGCGAGCAGCAGGGAAAGCAACAGCAGGGATTGCCGGGATCTCATCGGCCTCCTCCCCCATCACGCCGCAGGCCGGTGACGGTCAGCGACAGGGACAGACTTTGTCCGCCCTCACCGGCGGTGATCGCCATCGCCGTCACGATCAGGCGGGGCTGTCCCCCCTCCACCGCGTACAGAAGGGCGCGCAACTGGGCATGCGTAACGGTGGCGTCCAGGCGGACGGTCACCTGTGGATCGTCCCCTGGCAGGGTGCGGGTGCTGATCACCTGTGCGCCCATGGCCTGAACCTGTTGGGCCAGCAGGCTTTGCAGGCTGGCGGCGGCCAGATCGGCGCTGTCGCCCGACAGATAATCGGCCGGCAGACCGTCCAGGGCCGTCAGCGATGCCTGTTCGGTCAGAAGCCGCTGGGTCCGCGCCGCCAGGGGAGCGTGAGCCGCCCGCTGGATTTCCAGGGCCTGGATTTCCGCCCGCTGATCCAGAAGAAGGCCGGCCAGCGGCCACAGGAGCAGCAGGACCGCCAGACCCAGCAGGGCGTTCAGTGCCCAATAGAGCCGGCGCGACAGGGTTGGGTTGGTCAGGATGGTTTCAAGCGGGGGCATCGGTGCTCACCCTGAAAGACAGGTGGAAACGGTCACCCTGGGTCCCGGCCCGCAGCAGGGGCGCCTCGATACGCACGTCATCGACCATGGGGTCGCCATCCAGCAGCGATGGCAGGGCGGCCCCATCTGCCGTGTAGCCCAGCAGATGCACCCGCCCCCCCTCCACCCGCAATTCGGTCAGGTGGCTGTCGCCGGGCAGCAGGCGGCTGAGCCGGTCCAGCAGCAGCAGCTGACTGGGCGCGGCACGCCGGGCGGTGACGGCGGCCAGCGTGTCGCGGCGCAGGCGGGCCACCCGTTGACCCAGGCTGCGTGCCTGCTCCGCCTCCATCGCACCGGCCGCCCCCTCCATGCGCAGGCTGGCCAGGTGGCTTTCCTGAAGGATAGCGGCCAGCAGCGGCGGGACCAACAGCAGCAAGGCGATCAGCAGCACACGCGGCGGCAGACGGCGTTGCGGAGGGTCGCCCAGTGGCAGGGTGGCATCGGCCAAGCGTACCGCCAGGGGCGGCGGCAGACCGGCGGCGGCGGCGGCATCCAGGGCCGGTGCGATACGGGCACGGGGCAGCAGGTCGATGCGCACATGCAGCTCGCCATTGGCACCGGTTCCGTCAATACGCGCGTCAAACAGGGCCGTTTGCGCCGTCAGCGGAGTCCAATGACCCAGCTGCAACCCTACCAGCCGGCGCAGATGCGGCTGGGCTGCGGCGGGCAGGTCCTGATAAAGGGTCAGCGGGCGCACATCATCCAGCAGCAGATGCCAGGGACCCTTTACCATCGGCTGCAGCCCGGCCGGTGTGAGGCGCCGGGCCACTGGCCTTGGCCCCGCCTCGCCCAGCCAGGGCGGCAGCAGTGACAATGTGCGCTCAAACCACCAGCCGGCAAGACGGCGGGCTTTGTCGGCTGTGCCGGTCATGATGACGGCCCCTCTCCGGCCAGGACAGGGGCCGGTTCGCGCCATTCCAGGATGCGGAAGGCACGGGTCCCCTGGATGGTGATCCAGATGATGGCATCGGCGCTGGCCACCGCCCCCTGACCCGTGCGCGCCATGATGCGCAGGGTGAACAGGCTGGATGGCGGGCCGGATGTAACCAGACCAAGCGCGGCGGGATCGTCCATGTCACCCCGCAGGCCCGGCCAGACGGCACGCAGCGCCGGCGGCATGGAGCGCAGGCTGACCCGCCCCTCCCCCATGGCCGGCGCATGCACCGTCAACAGCGGGTAGAGGCTGGCAAAGCCGGCAGTCGACAGGTGCGCCCCCAGTTCCATGACGCTGTGCCAGGGTTCGCGCGACTGCCGACGGCGGGACAGGGCGGCGGCCAGGGCATCGGTCTGATCACGCGGCAGCAGGCGGGCCGCCACGGCCAGGATAGTGTCGGACGGGGTGCGGTTCAGGTCCATGCGCCCGGCCTCATCCCAAAGTGACAAGGTCACCGTGCCCTCCGGTTCCGTCAGGGTGACGGGACGGCCATCGGCCGGCAGACGGCGGGCGGGGTCGGGATGGACGGCCAGCATCGTCCCCAGGCTGAGCCCTGTATCCAGCAGGGCGCGGGCCACCGCCACCTGATCGGCACTGCCCTGCCGGCGCGTGGCCTGACCGGCGGTGGCGGCAATGCCCGCCGACAACAGCGCCAGGGCCATGCACACCCACAAGGCCATGGGCAGGGCGATGCCACGCTGCCGCGCGCGGGGATCAGGGTTGATGGTCACGGCAGAACCCCTCCCCCAGTGACAGGACGCAGCCCCGGTCTGTATCAGCCCTAACGGGCACGATGATGGACGGCATCTCCCGGCCTGCCGCGACAATGTCCAGGCGGATCATGCGGGGCCAGCGCCTGGGGTCAGGCCAGTCCGCCACCCAGCCCTGGCGCGGATCATCGCCGCGATAGGACAGGCGGTAGGTGAAATCCCCCTCAGACAGCACCGTCTGATAGCGGGGCTGACCGGCGCGTGTCTGGGCATAAAGCAGGCGGTTGCCGTCAATGACCAGTTCCGCCACGGCCAGCCCGCCCCGGCCCGGCAGCGGCGCATCGGCCAGCGGGAAGACAAGACGGTCGGCGCGCGCCGTCAGGATATAGGTTTCCTGACCCGCATCGGTCAGCGGCAGGGCGCGCGACACCTGCCGGCGCAGCACATCGCGGACCAGGGCCAGCTGCTGTGCCCGGTCGGCAATATCGGTGACGCGGGCCCGCGCCGTGCCCAGGGTGCCCATGGCGGCGGCGGCCACGGTCAGCACCAGACCCAGCACGACAAGGGCCACCATCGCCTCCAGCAGGGTGAAACCGGCCTGATGCTGTTTCATGGTGCGGCCACCAGACGCGTGCTGGACAGGTCCAGGATGGGGCCGTCACGGTCGGACACGTCGATACGGACATGATAGGCGGCCATGCCGCGCGCGGCGGCACCGTCAAAAGGCCCGTCGATGCGCGGCGCCACGGTCAGGGTCCAACGGTAACCGCCGCCTTCGCCGTCATAGCTGCCGGGCACCAGCCGCCGTTCGACCGAGAGTGCCGCCAGCTGTGCCTCCGCCACGGCCAGCGCCTGGGCCCGCCGATCCACGGCACGGGCCGCGCGGCCACCGCCGGACAGAAGACTGTAGGCAGGGGCCAGGACAACGGCCAGCAGCAGCAGGGCCACCATCGCCTCCAGCAGGGTGAAGCCGGCCTGATCGTCACGCCGCGTCATGGCTCACCCGTCCCGTCAACCAGTCCAGGTGCAGCCGCCGTTCACCGCCGCCCCGGCCCCGCAGGCGGATTTCAGCGCCGCTGCTGCTGCCATCGGGCAGGAACAGCAGGCGGGCCGTGGTTCCCTGCATCAGGTCCGCATCACCGGTGACAGACAGGCTGTCCGTGGCCGGCAGGTTCGCACCGGGGGCCGTCAGGTCCAGGGTCAGGATCACCGGCATGCCGGTGCGCACCGCCTGTTCGCGCGCGTCGGTCAGGGCGATGGCCAGCGTCCGCGCATCGGCATCCAGTGCGGCCCCGCCCAGCCCCAAGCGCGGCGCCACAAGGGCCGTGGCGATGCCCAGCAGCAGCAGGACCACCAGCATTTCCAGCAGTGTGAAGCCGGCCTGCCGCCGGTGGCGGTCAGAAGGCCAGTTCATTGATCGACACCAGCGCCATCAGGATGGAAACGACGATACCGCCCACGAACAGGGCCAGCAGCAGGATCAGGGCCGGTTCCAGCAGGGCCAGGAAACGTTTGATGGCGGTTTCCAGCTTGTCCTCGAACATGGCGGCCAGTTGGTCGGTCACCTCTGCCAGACGTGCCGACTGTTCTCCCACCCGGATCAGGGTGACGGCCAGGTCCGGCAGGGGGTGACCGGGGGGCAGGCCGGCCGTCAGCGGCTTGCCATCGCGCACAGCGTCGCGCATGGACAGGGCCGACGCCGACAGCATGCGGTTGCCGGCCATGGCGGCCGACAGTTCCAAGGCGCGCGGCAGTCCCACCCCGGCCCGCAGCAGCACCGACAGGCCCCGCGCCAGTCGTGCCACCCCCGCCATGGTAACCAGCGGCCCCAGCAGCGGCAGGCGCAGGATCAGGCGGTCGCGCCAGGGTGCCAGAGACGGCCGGCGCAGCAGCAGCCAGCCGGCCAGTCCCAGGCACAGGATCAAGGCCAGTGCCACGTCGCCCCAATGGATGGTGAAGGCGGACAGGGCCAGCACCAGTTCGGTTGCGGCTGGCAAGGCGCGCTTGGTGTTGGCGAACAGGGGTGCGAATTGCGGCACCACATAGATCAGAAGAAGGAGCAGGGAGCCGATGGCCACGGCGCAAAGCACCGCAGGATAGATCAGGGCCGAGGTGACGGCGCGGGTCACCCGCCGCTGCCGTTCCAGCAGCAGGCAGAGCTGGTCCAGCACCAGATCCAGCGCCCCCGCCCCTTCCCCGGCGCGGACCATGGCGGCATAAAGCGGGGGAAAGCCGCCCACAGACAGCAGCGCATCACCCAGCCCCGAGCCGTTATGCAGCCGGTCCAGCACCCGTTCCAGCCGGGGCAATAGTGCCCGCGGTGCCAGACCGCCGGCCAGCAGCGACAAGGCGCGTTCCAGCGGCAGGCCGGCGCGCAGCAGCAGCAGCAGTTCACGGGTGGCCAGCAGCAGGTCGTCCGTGGCAGGCCCGCGCGCCGGCAAACGCCGCACCGGCAGCGGCGTGACACGCACGGGATGCCAGCCCTGACCGCGCAGCCGGTCCAGGATGGCGGCGTCACTGGCGCCTTCCATCCGGCCGCTGTGTTCACCGCCGCTTTGATCCAGGGCGAGGTACGTGAATTCCGGCATGGGGATCAGTCCCCCGCCCCTGTCACGCGGGCGATTTCGGCAAAACTGGTCTGGCCGGCCAACATGCGGGTCAGGCCGTCGCGACGCAGATTCTGGAAACCGGCGGCCCGGGCCGCCCCCTCGATCGCGCCGGTGGGGGCACGGTCGATGATCAGGCGGCGCATCGGGTCATCCAGGCGCAGCATCTCAAAAATGCCGGCGCGACCCGCATAGCCGGTGCCGCCGCAGCGGCCGCAGCCCACAGGTTGCATCAGCAGGGGCCGCGTCCCGCCCGGCGGCAGCAGGTCGGCGTCCCGCAATGCCGTCATGGCGGCATCATCGGCAGGCCCTTGCTGACGGCAATGCGGGCAAAGCAGACGCACCAGCCGCTGTGCCACCACGCCGCGCAGGGTGGAGGCGATGAGGAAAGGTTCCACCCCCATTTCCATCAGCCGCGTCACGGCCCCGGCGGCGCTGTTGGTATGCAGGGTGGTCAGGACCAGATGGCCGGTCAGGGCCGCCTGAACCGCGATATCGGCGGTTTCGGTGTCACGCGTTTCCCCAACCAGGATCACATCCGGGTTCTGGCGCAGCATGGAACGCAGGACGGCGGCGAAATCCAGGCCGATGGCGGGATGCACCTGTACCTGATTGATCCGCGACATCTGATATTCGACCGGGTCCTCCACGGTCAGCACCTTGCGCGTGGCGGCATCGACCAGACGCAGGGCGGCATAGAGCGTGGTGGTCTTGCCGCTGCCCGTGGGGCCGGTCACCAGCACCAGACCATGCGGATTGGCCATCATGCGGCGCAGCGTTCCCTCATCATCCGGTGACAGGCCCAGGGCCGGCAGTTCGCGCGCGCCGATAGACCCGTCCAGCACACGGATCACCACACTTTCCCCATGCACCGTGGGCAGGGTGGAGACACGAAGATCGACCGACCGGGCCCCCATGCGGTGGCGCACCCGCCCATCCTGCGGCAGGCGGCGTTCGGCAATATCCAGGCCGGCCAGGATCTTGATCCGGCTGATCATGGCGCGGGCCAGCGACAGGGGCGGCGGTGGGCGGTTATGTAATACGCCGTCGATGCGGTAACGCAGGATCAGCGTGTCGGCGAAGGGTTCGATATGGATGTCCGACGCGCGGGCCTTCACCGCCTCGTCAATCACATGGGCGACCAGCCGGACCACCGGTGCCTCGCTGGCCTGATCCTTCAACCGGTCAACGGCGTCTTCCTCATGCCCGTGGTGAAGGTCGCCGGCATCGCCGACAATGTTGTCCAGCGTGCTGCGCCCCCCGCCCAGACGGTCCTGAAACAGCTCCTCCCATTCCGGGACAGGCATAAAACCTAGGCGGACCGGCAAGGAGAGAGCTATTTCTGCCTGCTGACGGATGGCCTCGTCCACCGGGTCGCAGGCGGCCAGAAGCACACCGTGGGCATCGACCAGCACCGGCAGCAGCCGGTGACGGCGCAGCCAGTCGGGCGACAGCGGGGGCAGCCCGTCGGGCGCGTCCGGCACGGTGTCGGAACGCAGCAGCGGCAAGCCATGCCGCCGCGCCAGGAACAGCGCCCGGTCCTGGGGCGTGATCAGGCCGAATTCCAGCAACACAAGGTCCAGCGGACGGCCATCGGCCTCTGCCGTCGCCTCGGCCCGGCGCAGGTCATCCTCGCTGATGCGCAGTCCCGCCGACAGCATGTCCAATATCGTCATGACCCAATATAACCAGATGCCCGCACGGACAGAGACGACATCAGTATGACTTAATTCAGCAATGAGTTCGCGTCGGTTATCTGACAGAAATGTGACAAATGGACGGGGAAACTGGGCGATTCTTTACGGATTAATGACAGGGTCAGATAATTCTTGTCTTCGTTACAGCAGGGGCGGCATTTTCGCCGGCGCGTTTTCTCCGCCAGGACGACCATGAAAGCCACATATCCGTTCACTGCCACCACCAGTGCCTTTCTGGCCCTGATGCTGCTGTCCGGCTGTGCGGACAAACCGGCGAGCCCGGCACCGGGTCTGGATCTGGAAAGGCTGGGCCTGTCGCTGTCGGGCGGCAAGGCACGCACGGCCCCCGCCGCCTCCCCAATGGTCAATGCGCCCACACCCGCCGCCGTTATTGTAAAGGGCAGCGCGCCGCGCATCGCAGTGACGGCAGACGAATTGTCATTGCCGCCCGGCCCGCCGCTGCATCTGCGGTTCAGTGATGCGCCGCTGACCGCCGTGGTGGATGCGGTGCTGGGCGACATGCTGGGCCTGCCGCATTCGGTGGACCCGTCCCTTCAGGGGGCGGTCAGCATCGACAGCGGGCGGGCCCTTTCCCCGCGGGAAGCGGTACGGCTGCTGGAATCGGTACTGGCGGGCCAGGGGGCGTCCATGCTGCGCACCAGCGATGGCGCCATTGCCGTGGTGCCGGCGGCCGGGGCGGCGCGTACCCTGGGTCTGGCCGCACCGGGCACGCCGGGACAAGCCGTGTCCGTCCTGCCGCTGCGCCATATCCAAGCCGATGTGGCACAGGCGCTGGTGGCGCCGCTGGTGAAAAACGGCACGGTCACGGCGGAGCCGCGCCTGGGTCTGCTGCTGGTCAGCGGGCCGGCGGCGGAACGGCTGGCAGCGGCCGAACTGCTGCGCGGGTTCGATGTGGACTGGATGGCGGGGCGGTCGGTCGGGCTGTTCCCGCTGACCCAGGCGGGACCGGCGCCGGTGGCGCGGGAGCTGCAGGCCATTCTGGGCCAGGGTGGGGAACAGGGCGATGGATCGCTGCGTGTGCTGCCCGTGGACAGGCTGAATGCCGTGCTGGTCATCGCAGCCGATGCCGGCACCCTGGATCAGGCGGCGGGCTGGGTACGGCGGCTGGATGGCGGCGGGGCGGACACGCCGCGCCTGCACGTCTTCAGCCTCGCCAATGCCGATGCCGGCAAGGTGGCGCAATTGCTGAACCGGCTGTTCGGCGGGGCGGTGGGAACCGGCAACGGCCCGGCGGCACCGGGTCGGCCGCTGGCCACATTGTCCACGCCGCAGGGCAATGCGGCGGGGGCCGGGGGCGACGGTGCTGCGCGCCTGTCCGCCATCGCGGCGGATGCGGGCGGGGCGGCTCCGTCGCGCGATGACGGGGCCGGTGGCAGTTCCGGCGACGGGGTGCGCATCATCGCCGATCCTGCCAACAACGCCATCCTGGTCCATGCCGATGCCGCCCAGGCGGAAATTGTCGGTGAGGCGGTGCGCAAGCTGGATGTGGCGCCGTCCCAGGTGCTGATTGAGGCGACGATCGCTGAGGTGACGCTGAACGATCAGCTGCGTTATGGGGTGCAGAGCTTTTTCCGGGGGGATGGCGGCGATGTGCAGGGCGGCTTCACCCTGAACAACAGCACCAGCAGCCTTCGGCCCACCACACAGGTGCCGGGTTTCAATCTGGTTTTCTCACAGAATGGTGACCCGCGCGTGGTCCTGTCGGCCCTGGATGCCGTGACGGATGTGCGGGTCGTGTCATCGCCGCAGGTGGTGGTGATGGACAGCCAGGTGGCGCAGCTGCTGGTCGGTGACCGGGTGCCCATCCTGACGCGGACGGCGCAGTCGGTGGACAATCCCGATGCGCCCATTGTTTCCCAGGTGGATTATGTAAATACCGGCGTCATCCTGCGCGTGGTGCCGCGCATCAGCCAGAGCGGCAAGGTGACGATGGAGGTTTATCAGGAAATCTCCAACGTCTCGGGCACCCGCAATTCCGGCAACCTGACCCCCACCATCAGCCAGCGACAGATCACATCGAACGTGGCCGTCGATAGCGGCCAGACGGTGGTGCTGGGCGGGTTGATATCGGAGGAACAGCAGGCGGGCCGGGACGGCATCCCCGTCCTGTCCGCCCTGCCCGGCGTCGGCGCCCTGTTCGGTGAAAAAAGAACCAGTTCGGTGCGCACCGAACTGGTCGTGTTCATCACGCCGCGCGTCATTCGGGACGAACGGGAGGCCGAAGCGGTGACGGCGGAAATGATCTCCCGCCTCAGATCGATCCAGCCGCCGCGTCCATCTCCTTGAACAGGCGTGAGGCGGCGTGGAAGGCGCTGTTGGCTGCCGGCACACCGCAATAGATGGCAGCCTGCAGGATCAGTTCCTTGATCGTGTCGCGGGACATGCCATGCGTCACGGCGGCGCGCACATGCATGACAAATTCTTCTTCGCGGTTCAGCGCGATCATCATCGACATGACCATCAGGCGGCGGGTCGTATGGTCGATGCCGGGCCGCGTCCAGATTTCCCCCCAGGCATAGCGGGTGATCAGGTCCTGGAAGTCGGCGGTGAAGTCGGTGGTGTTGGCGATGGCACGGTCGACATGCGCATCGCCCAGGACGGAACGTCGGGCCGTGAACCCCCGTTCCTTGCGTTCGGCTTCATCCATGATCTCAATCCTTCAGGAAGGACAGCAGGGCGGCGGTGAAGGCTTCCGCCTGCTCAATATTCGACAGGTGCGCCGCCTCCAGTTCCACCAGTTTGGCGCCGGGGATCAGGCGGGCCAGTTCATGGCTTTTGCCGATGGGAGTCGCCGGGTCGTGCCGACCGCCGATCACCAGGGTGGGGACCGGGATGCGCAACAGGGACGCGCGCTGATCCATGTCGCGTACGGCGGCACAGCAGGCGGTGTAACCTTCGACCGGCGTGGCATGCAGCATGGCGGTGATGGGGGCGATGGCATCGGGATTGCCGGTGCGAAAGCCTTCAGTGAACCAGCGTTCCACCACACCATTCACGATGGCGCCCATACCCTGCGCCTTCACCAATGCGATGCGGGCATTCCAGGGTTCGGGCGGCGCCATCTCCGCCGCCGTGTTGCACAGGACCAGGTGGGAGAGGCGCTCGGGCGCGTTGGCGCCCAGCCACTGCCCCACCATTCCGCCCTTGGACAGGCCGGCAAAGCGAACCTTGTCGATGCCCAGCACATCCAGCAAGCCGACCGCGTCGCGGCCCAGCAGGTCGATGCTGTAAGGACCGGCGGGGGCGTCGGAAAGGCCGTGCCCCCGGCTGTCATAACGCAGCACCTGGAAATGCCGGGTCAGCGCGGTCATCTGCGGCGCCCACATGTCCATATTGGTACCCAGCGAGTTGGACAGAAGCAGAACCGGCGCCCCCTGCGGCCCGTCCAGACGCCAATGCAGGCGGCATCCGTCGGCCAGGGTCACAAACTCGCCCATCAATTCATCTCCCGCTGATAAGTGGTCAGCACGGCGGACACGAAGTCTGTGGCCGCGCCCAGGTAACTTTCCGGCTGCATCAGGGCTGCCAGCCGTTCACGCGGCAGCCAGGTGATGATGGCGGCATCGGTGGCCAGTTCCTCCAGCAGCCCATGGCCGGCGGCCACGGCGCGCTTGCAGGCGGCCTCCACGATCTTGGCCGCGTCATGCCTGCCCGATGCCTCGGCCAGGGCCTGCGTCACGGCCTCCGCCATCATCAAACCGTCGGTCAGGTCCAGGTTGGCGCGCATGCGGGCGGGGTCCAGTTCCAGGCCGGACAAGGTGTCGGCCATATGGGCCATGGCGCCGGAGGTCAGCGCGAACAGGTCGGCGAGCGTCAGCCATTCGGCATGCCAGCCGCCGACCCCGCGCTCCTGTTCCTGCACCATGGCGGTCAGCAGCGTGGCGACCAGACCGGGGGCACGGGCGGCGGCCGACAGGGCGATGGTGGTGCCCACGGGGTTGCGCTTGTGCGGCATGGCGGACGATCCGCCCTTGCCAGCCGCCGCCGGCTCAAACACCTCCGCCACCTCGGTCGACATCAGATGTGCAATATCGCGGGCGATTTTGCCCAGGCTGCCGGTCAGCAGGCCGAGCGCGGCACCCAGATCGGCGATACGGTCGCGCTGGCTGTGCCAGGGTGTGTCGGGCAGGGTCAGCGACAGGTCGGTGGCCAGGGCGCGGGCCACTGCCACCCCTTGGCTGCCCTGGCTGGCCAGCGTGCCGGCGGCCCCGCCGAATTGCAGGGTTTCCGCTGCCTTGCCGGCATCCAACAACCGGGTGCGGACCCGCAGCAGCAGGGATAGCCATCCCGCCGCCTTCAGCCCGAAAGTGGTGGGCAGCGCCTGCTGCCACAGGGTGCGGCCGGCCATGGGGGTGCGGGCATGGCGGCGTGACAGGTCGGCCAGGGCATGGATGGCGCGGTCCAGGTCAGTGCGCAGCAGCGCCACGGCGTGACGGGCGCGCAGGACAAAGCCGGTATCAATGATATCCTGGCTGGTGGCGCCACGATGTACATGCCGGGCGGCGGTGGGGTCGTTCTCCGCCACCTTGGCCGTCAGCGCCTTGACCACCGGGATGGCGGGATTGCCGGCCAGTGCCGTGGCGCGGCCCAGTTCCGCCATGTCGTAAAGGTCGGGGTCGCAGGCCGCCTGGATGGGGGCGAGCGCTGCGGTCGGCACCATGCCGATGCCGGCCTGCGCGCGGGCCAGAGCTGCTTCCACCTGCAGCATGGCCCCCAGCACAGCCCGGTCATCGAACAGGGCCGCCATCGCTTGTGTCTGGAACAGCGGTGTGAACAGGGCGGAGGTCATGACGCGGCCGGGCTCGGTGGGGGCAAGTTTTCACACTAGCCCTTTCCGTGATCCCGGCGAAGCCGGGATCACGGAAAGGATCAGGAACGGAGAAGATGCTCAGACATCAAAGAACACCGTCTCTCCCTCCCCCTGCAGACGGATATCGAACCGGTACTGTCCCGCCCCCAAAGGCACGGCCAGAAGAGTGGCGCGTCGGGCAGGAGGCACAAGGTCAAGGATCGGGTCTTCGGCGTTGCAGGCCTCATCCGCGAAATAGATGCGGCTGACCATGCGCTTGATGATGCCGCGCGCCATCACGGAGATGGCAATGTGGGGCGCCTGCAGGCTGTTGCCGGGGCCGGGCACGCGGCCAGGCTTCACCGTGCGAATGGTGAAGACACCATCCGCATCGGTGGACGCGCGGCCGAAACCGATGAAATCGGGGTCGAGCGCCACATCCTCACGCCCATCATCGGGGCTGTCATAGCGGCCCACGGCATTGGCCTGCCACAGTTCGACAAAACTGTCGGGAATAGGCACGCCGTCACCGTCAAAAACGGTGCCGGAAATGGTCACCACCTGGCCCTGCGCAACCCCACGCGGCTGATCATTCGGATTCAGCGTGTAATGGCCGTCGGGCAGCAGGTCCATGCGGGCACCGGCCTCGCCCTTGCCTTCCACCAGATCGGCCCCGCCCTTCCAGGGCAGGGCATAGTGGAAATAGGGGCCGACGGTTTGCCAGGGTGTCTGTCCGGTCATGGATCAATCCTCCATCGGCGTGGCGTCGCGGCCGCGCAGCACGATATCGAAGATGAAGGACAGCGCATAGGCTTCCTGTGTTGTTTCGATATCGAACCGGCTGATCATGCGCGGCAGGGCCTGAGCGGGAACGGCATTGGCGATCGGGTCCAGCGGGATCAGGGGATCGCCAGGGAAATACATCTGCGTCACCAACCGCGTGGCAAAGGCCGGTCCCAGCAGGGAGAAATGGATATGGGCGGGGCGCCAGGCATTGTAGTGATTGCCCCAGGGATAGGCGCCGGGCGTGATGGTCAGGAAGCGGTAACGCCCCTGTTCATCGGTGATCACGCGCCCAGAACCGGTGAAATTCGGGTCCAGCGGGGCGTTCCACTGATCTCGTTTGTGGATGTAGCGGCCCGCGGCATTGGCCTGCCAGACCTCCACAATGGTGTTGGGTACGGGCCGCCCATCCTCGTCCAGCACGCGGCCGGACACGATGATACGCTGGCCGATGGCTTCTCCCGTGCCGATCTTGGTCAGGTCGGCGATGGCGGGACCCATCAGCCGGTCCCAGCGGCCCGCCGGTCCCGTCACTTCCGTCAGGGTCTGCGGAATGCGGATCAGGGGCTGATGTGGTGACCGTTTGATGGTGGCTTTGTAGTCGGGCGAGAGAAAGGACGGATGCGCCCCCTCCTCCTCGCGGTTAAAGGGCAGGATCAGTGTCATTCGTCGTTCCTCCCTCAGATTTTTTCGATGGCCAGGGCCAGACCCTGGCCGACGCCGATACACATGGTGACCAGCGCACGCTTGCCGCCGCGCCGTTCCAGACCGCGCAGCGCCGTCAGCGCCAGCCGGGCACCCGACGCCCCCAGCGGATGGCCCAGCGCAATGGCACCGCCATGCGGATTGACATTATCCGACGTCGGATCAACGCCAAGCGCGCGCAGGGACGCGATGACCTGCGAAGCAAAGGCCTCGTTCAGTTCGATCAGGTCGAAATCGCTGATGGTCAGGCCCAGCTTGTCCATCAGCTTCTGCGAGGCCGGGACCGGGCCGATGCCCATGACGCGCGGTTCCACCCCTGCGGTCGCCATGCCCAGAATGCGTCCGCGCGGGGTCAGGCCATGGGTTTTTACTGCGGACTCCGAAGCAATCAGCAGCGCAACGGCACCATCATTGACGCCGCTGGCATTACCGGCAGTGACGGTGCCGCCGGCACGCACCACCGGCTTCAACTTGGCCAGCGCCTCCGCGGTCGTGTCGGCGCGGGGATGTTCATCCACGCTGACGGTCGTCGGCTTGCCCTTGGCATCCAGCACGGTGACCGGGGTTATTTCGCCATCGAAATAACTGTCGGCCTGGGCCTTGGCGGTGCGTTGCTGGCTGGAAAGCGCAAAGGCGTCCTGGTCTTCCCGGCTGACGCCATGGTCGACGGCTACGTTCTCTGCCGTCTCCGGCATGCTGTCGGTGCCGTAGCGTTCCTTCATCGCCTTGTTGATGAAGCGCCAGCCGATGGTCGTGTCCTCGATCTGGGCGCTGCGCTGAAAGGCGCTTTCGGCCTTGCCCATGACCAGGGGAGCGCGGGTCATGCTTTCCACGCCACCGGCAAGGACCAGATCCAGGGCGCCGGCATTGATGGCGCGGGCCGCCGTGCCCACGGCATCGGCACCCGATGCGCAGAGACGGTTGATGGTGGTGCCAGGAACCGACACGGGCAGGCCGGCCAGCAGGGACGCCATGCGGGCCACGTTGCGGTTATCCTCACCGGCCTGATTGGCGCAGCCCAGGAAGACCTCTTCAATGGCGGCTTGGTTCAGGCCGGGATGGCGGGCCAGAAGCGCCTGGATCACCTGGGCGGCCATGTCATCGGGGCGCAGGCGCGACAGGCCGCCGCCGAACCGGCCAATGGGGCTGCGGATGCCGTCGCAGATATAGGCGGCGCTCATGCGGCAAGCTCCACCTTGAAAGCGGCACCCGTGGCGGCGGTGATCTGTTCCAGCGTGACGCCGGGGGCCAGTTCGATCAGGGCCATCCCGCCATCGCCATTCTTGTCGATGGTGAAGACACCCAGGTCGGTGATGACCATGTCCACGACACCGGCCCCGGTCAGCGGCAGATTGCATTCGGTCAGCAGCTTGGACCCGCCATTCTTGTCCTGGTGTTCCATGACCACCACGACCTTCTTCACACCGGCCACCAGATCCATGGCCCCGCCCATACCCTTCACCATCTTGCCGGGAATGGTCCAGTTGGCCAGATCGCCATTGCCGGCCACCTGCATGGCACCCAGCACCGTCAGGTCGATATGGCCGCCCCGGATCATCGCGAAGCTGTCGGCGCTGCTGAAATAGGAAGAGGTGGGCAGTTCGGTGATCGTCTGCTTGCCGGCATTGATCAGGTCGGCATCCTCCTCCCCCTCAAACGGGAAGGGGCCAATACCCAGCATGCCGTTTTCCGACTGCAAGATCACCTGCATGCCGTCGGGAATGTAGTTGGCGACCAGGGTCGGGATGCCGATGCCCAGGTTCACATAGAAGCCATCGCGCAGTTCACGCGCCGCGCGGGCGGCCATTTCATCACGGGTCCAGGGCATGGTTCAGCCCTCCTGGCTGACGGCCGGACGCGGCCGTGTTGTGCGCTTTTCGATCAGCTTGGCGTATTGCGTGCCCTTGATGACGCGGTCGACATAGATGCCGGGCGTGTGGACTTGGTCGGGATCGAAGCTGCCGACAGGCACGATCTCCTCCACCTCCGCGACCGTCACCCTGCCGGCGGTCGCCATCACGGGGTTAAAGTTGCGCGCGGTCTTGCGATAGATCAGGTTGCCTTGCGTATCGGCTTTCCAGGCCTTGACGATCGACAGGTCGGCGCGCAGCCAGGTTTCGCGCACATAACGCTTGCCCTCGAACTCCTCCACCACCTTGCCCTCTGACACGACGGTGCCGACACCGGTGGCGGTGTAGAAGGCGGGGATGCCGGCCCCGCCGGCGCGGATACGTTCGGCCAAGGTCCCCTGCGGGTTCAGCTCCAGCTCCAACTGGCCGGAGATGTAAAGCTGTTCGAACAGCTTGTTCTCCCCCACATAGGAACTGATCATTTTTTTGATCTGGCCATTGTTCAGCAATTGCCAGAGGCCGAAACCGTCGGCCCCGCAATTGTTGGAGATGATGGTCAGGCCCTTTACCCCAGCTTCCTTGATGGCGGGGATCAAATGTTCCGGGTTGCCGGACAGGCCGAAGCCGCCCGACATGATGGTCATGCCGTCGAACAGCAGACCGTCCAGCGCCGACTTGGCGTCGGGGTAAATCTTGCCAGCCATATCGATATGTTCCTGTGAACGAATGATCGGGTGCGCGGGTCAGTGCAGCGGCAGGCCCACATAGTTTTCCGCCAGCGACTGCTGGGCCGCATGCGATCCGCGCAGATAGCCCAGTTCGGCGATCTGCATGCGGCGGCCAAAGGCGTCGGTCTCCGGGAACCGATGCATCAGGCTGGTGAACCACCAGGAAAACCGTTCGGCTTTCCAGACACGCGCCAGCGCCCTGGCGGAGTACGCGTCGATCCCGGCGCTGTTGCCCCTGTAATGGTCGGCCAAGCCATCGGCCAGATAGGCGACGTCAGTGGCGGCCAGGTTCAACCCCTTGGCCCCCGTGGGCGGCACGATATGGGCGGCATCACCGGCCAGGAACAGGTTGCCATGGCGCATGGGTTCCGCCACGAAGCTGCGCAGCGGCGCGATGGATTTTTCAATCGACGGACCGCGCGTGACACGGGTGCCCACCTCGCTGCCCAGGCGCAGGCACAGTTCGTCCCAGAACCGCTCGTCCGACCAATCCTCCACCTTCTCCGTGTTCGCCACCTGCACATAATAGCGCGAGCGGGTGTTGGACCGCATGGAGGCCAGCGCGAAACCCCGTTCATGGCTGGCATAGATCAGTTCATGATCACAGGGCGGCACATCGGCCAGCACACCCAGCCAGCCAAACGGATAGACCCGTTCAAAGGTGCGCAGCACATCGGCCGGGATGCTGGCCCGCGCCACGCCATGGAACCCGTCGCAGCCGGCAATGAAGTCGCATTCCAGCGTGCGGTCCACCCCGTCATGGCGGAAGGTGACACGCGGCCGGGCACCGGTAATGTCGTGCAGGGCGACATTGTCAGCTTCGAACAGCAGGGGGATATCGCGGCGGAAAGCCGCATCGATCAGGTCACGCGTCACCTCTGTCTGGCCATAGACCATGACGGATTTGCCGGTCAGCGCCTTCATGTCGATGCGGGTATTGTCACCATCGGTGGACAGGGCGAAACCTTCATGTGGCAGACCTTCGCGGTCCATGCGGTCATGCACGCCCACCTGACGCAGCAGATCGACGGTCACCTGTTCCAGGATGCCGGCACGGATGCGGCTTTCGACATAGGCGCGGTCACGCCGCTCCAGGATCACACATTCCACACCCGCCTTGTACAAAAGGTGGGCCAGAAGCAATCCGGCCGGTCCGGCGCCGATGATGGCGACCTGTGTGCGCATCACCACTTTCCTCCCAAGGAAATTATTGGCTGTTGGATGGATGATAACGTGGGTGAACCATTGGCACAGGACACGCATCCATCAAAAAATTGGATTTTTCATCGCCCCTTTGTCATGCTGCACCGCATGAACCGGAAAGCCAGCAATCCTGTGCCCCGCTTCTTCCTGTATGGGGAGGCCGAGGCCAAGGCGGATGAACATTTCATCCATGCCGAAACCCTGGAACGGCGCAGCCAGCCCAGCGGCTGGCAGATCCAGCCGCATGCCCATGCCGACCTGAACCATGTCTTTGTCATCGCCAGTGGTGGCGGCGACCTGCTGGCCGGGGGTGAGCGTGAGGCGTTCATGGCCCCCTGCCTGCTGCTGATCCCTGCGGGCGAGGTGCATGGGTTCCGCTGGAACGCCGACAGCCAGGGCCATGTGGTCACCTTTGTGGAGCCGATGCTGCGCGGGTTGGCGCGGCGGGAACCGGGGTTGGGGGAGCTGTTCAGCCGCGCGGCTTCGGTGCGGCTGGGGGATGAGGGGTCGGACTGCCTGCGGCTGGCCACCCTGCTGGAGGCGGAAATGGCGGGCGGCGGCGTGGGGCGCTCGCTGCTGGTGGAGGCGGCGCTGATGGCGCTGCTGGTTCATGCCTGGCGGGCGGCGCGCCTGTCGGCGGGCGGTGGCGGGGCGGCACGCGGGCCACGGGCGGCCCTGGTGGCGCGCTACCGCGACCTGATTGAACAACAGTACCGCGCCGGCTGGGGCATTGCACAATTCGCCGACGCGCTGGGCGTTACACCAGGGCGGCTGCGTGCGGCCTGCATCGCCGTCACGGGCCACCCGCCCATCGACCTCCTGCATGACCGGCTGCTGGCGGAAGCCAAGCGCAGCCTGCTCTACAGCGATCTGGGCGTGGCAGAGGTGGCGTTTGAACTGGGGTTCAGTGACCCGGCCTATTTCAACCGTTTCTTCACGGGCCGGGTGGGATGTTCGCCCGGACGTTTCAGGCAGGGGGCGGCCGGATAGACACCCCCTGCCCCGCAGATATCAGGCGTCGATATAACGGCCCCGGATGGTCATCACGGCGGCGGATATGCCGGCGGCCAGCACCACCGGCACCATGGCCATGGCCACACCCGCCGGTCCCCAGCCCTGGCCCAGCAGATGACCTGCCACCAGCGGACCGGCGATGGAGCCCAACCGGCCAACGGCGATCGAGGCGCCGGTCGCCAGCCCGCGCACCGTGCCGGGATAATAAAGCGGGATGACGCCATAGAGAGAATATTGGGCACCCAGCAGGAAGAAGCCGGCCAGCCCGGCCAGCACCAGCACCGGCAGCAGATTTTCCGCCCCGGCCAGGCCGAACATGGCCAGCGCCAGACAGGGATAGGCTGCGATGATGGGGATACGCGGCCCCAGCCGGTCGACCAGGAAGCCGATTCCCAGGGCCCCGACAATGCTGCCCGCGTTGAAGGCAAAGGCTGCACCAGCCCCGCCGACACCGCCCAGCCCCTTGGCCGCAACCAGCGACGGCAGCCAATTCAGCAGCAGATACAGGACCAGCAGCGTCATCCCGAAGGTGAACCAGGCCAGCAGGGTGATCAGCAGGCGGCCTTCCCCGAACAGGGCCTTGGCGGCACCGGGACGCGCGGTCTGTGCGGCGGCGGGTGACCGGCTGTCGGGCATCAGTTTCCACATGACGGGCAGCAGCAGCAGCGGCAGCACACCGCCGGCCAGGAAGATCGAATGCCAGCCATATTGTTCCAGCAGCCCCGCCGCAAACAGGGCGGCCAGCGCGCCACCCGCCGGCATGCCGGAAAACATCAGGGTGATGGTGCGGGTCCGGCGTTCCGGTGGCGCGATCTCCAGGGCCACGGCGACCAGGCTGGGCATGGCGGCCCCCATGCCGGCCCCGGCCAGAAGCCGGTAGAAACCCAGCGATATCGGCCCGGTGGCCACCAGGGTGGCCAGCGTGAACAGGCCGAAAATGGCGACGCAGACCATCAGCAGGCCTTTGCGCCCCATGCGGTCGGCCAGCCAGCCGCCCGTGACGGCGCCCACCACCAGACCCGCCATGCCGGCGCCGAACACCAGACCCGCCTGTCCGGGCGACAGGCCCAATTGCGGAATCAGATAGGGCGCGGCCACGCCGATGGCCTGGATGTCAAAGCCTTCCAGCAACGCGATGAGAAAGCACAAGAGCAGCGTGGTGCCGCCGCGCGGCACGGATCGGGCGGGTGCGCCCATGGATAACCTCCCGTAACAACCCCTCGTCCCGGGGGCTTAAAGATGACCTTGGCCTCACTATACAGAATCTTGTTATTATGCATAATCATTTTATTGGACAAGTGTTGGGGTTGATGGTTCTACTTAGCCCCAGCGCGGTCAGGCGCCTTGCCACCCAACGGGATGGCAAAAAGGGTGCCGTGGCACCTGACGGGGGCAAGTGGCGTCAATGGAACGTTCCCACTTGCATCGTCCGTGATATTGTTATATCACATAACTAAATAACGGGCCGATGGCCCATCCGGGAGGAAATGGCGCATGAGCACGCATCTGGATGCCGCCCTGCTGATTGGCGGCGAGCACCGTCCCGCAACAGACGGCCGCACCTTTACACGCCTCAATCCACTGACCGCCGAGGTGGCCAGCACGGCCGCCGCGGCCAGCATCGGTGATGCCGGGCACGCCGCCGCCGCCGCTGCGGCCGCCTTTCCCGCCTGGTCCGAAACCGGCCCCAATGCGCGGCGCGCCCTGCTGCTGAAGGCGGCGGACGCCCTGACGGCGCGGATGCCGGACTTCATCGCCGCCATGGCCGCGGAAACGGGTGCCACCGCCGGCTGGGCCGGGTTCAATGTGACACTGGCCGCCTCCATGCTGCGTGAAGCGGCCTCCATGACCACCCAGATCACCGGAGAGGTCATCCCGTCGGACAAGCCGGGCTGTATCGCCATGGCGGTGCGCCAGCCCGTGGGTGTGATCCTGGGCATCGCACCCTGGAACGCCCCGGTCATCCTGGGCGTGCGTGCCATCGCCACGGCCCTGGCCTGCGGCAATGCCGTGATCTTGAAAGCATCCGAACTTTGCCCGCGCACCCATGCCCTGATCGGCGTGGCGCTGGCGGATGCCGGCTTCCCGGCGGGCGTGGTCAATGTTGTGACCAACGCGCCAGAAGATGCCGGCGCCATTGTCGGCGCGCTGATCGACCATCCCGCCGTTCGCCGCATCAATTTCACCGGGTCCACCCGCGTGGGCCGCATCATCGCCGAACGCGCGGGCCGCAACCTGAAACCCGTCCTGCTGGAACTGGGCGGCAAGGCGCCGTTCGTGGTGCTGGATGATGCCGACCTGGACGAGGCGGTGAAAGCGGCAGCCTTTGGCGCCTTCTTCAATTCCGGCCAGATCTGCATGTCCACCGAGCGTATCGTGGTGGACAACAAGGTCGCCGACGCCTTTGTCGAGAAATTCGCCGCCAAGGCCGCCACCCTGGTGGCTGGCGACCCGCGGGAGGGCAAGACGCCGCTGGGCTCCGTGGTCGATCCGCATGCGGTCACCAGCATCCAGGCCCTCATCGACGACGCCGTGTCCAAGGGGGCAACATTGTATCAGCCGACCCCAACCAAGGGCACACTGATGTCGGCTTCCATCCTGGACCATGTCACGCCCGCCATGCGGATCTATGCGGAGGAAAGCTTCGGCCCCGTCACCACCATCGTGCGGGTGGACGGGGAGGATGCGGCCATCCGAACCGCGAACGATACCGAATATGGCCTGTCCGCTTCCATCTTTACCCGCGACGCGGCGCGCGGTCTGCGTCTGGCCCGGCGCGTTCAGTCCGGCATCTGCCATGTGAATGGCGCCACCGTCCATGATGAGGCGCAGATGCCCTTCGGCGGCGTCAAGGACAGCGGCTATGGCCGGTTTGGTGGCAAGGCCGGCATCGATGCCTTCACCGAACTGCGCTGGATCACGCTGGAAACGCTGCCCGGCCATTTCCCGATCTGATGAATACCCCTGTCAGGATAACTATGATGAGCACCGCTGACACTGTCGCCTTTGATGTCGTGAACGGCATCGCCTGGGTCCGTTTCAACCGCCCGGACAAGCGCAATTGTATGAGCCCCACCCTGAACCGCCGCATGATGGAGGTTCTGGACGAACTGGAATTCCGCGACGATGTGGGTGTCCTGGTCCTGTCGGGCGAAGGGTCCGCCTGGTCGGCCGGCATGGACCTGAAGGAATATTTCCGCGAGACGGAGCAGAAGGGCCTGGGCGCCACGCGTCAGGCCCAGAGCGAGGCCTATGGCTGGTGGCGCCGCCTGCGCTGGTACCAGAAGCCGACCATCGCCATGGTCAATGGCTGGTGCTTCGGCGGTGGTTACGGCCCGCTTTATGCCTGCGATCTGGCCATCGCAGCGGAAGAGGCGAAGTTCGGCCTGTCGGAAATCAATTGGGGCATCCTGCCCGGCGGGGGTGCCACCAAGGTGGTGGTCGATCTGATGCCGCTGCGCGATGCCATGTATCACGCCATGACGGGTGAGGCCATTGACGGCCGGAAGGCCGCGGAATGGCGACTGGTAAACGAAGCGGTGCCGCTGGCACAGTTGAAGGACCGCGTGACCGAGATTGCCACGGTCCTGCTGGAAAAGAATCCGGTAGCGCTGAAGGCTACCAAGGATGCGGTGCGCCGGGTCAAGGAAATGACCTACGACAATGCCGAGGATTATCTGGTCCGCGCGCAGGAAGCGGCCAATTCCTACGACAATGACGGTCGCAAGGAAGGCATCCGCCAGTTCATCGACGAAAAAAGCTACAAGCCCGGCCTTGGCGCGTACAAGCGCGGGTGATGGTCGATCATCTTCCGGTCATGATGGCATCCGCCCCCTAAGGCACCGGGTCAGGCATTGCTGTCCTTTGCTGCTGCCCCCGCGAAAGCGGGGGGCCAGCGGGGTGCCTGAGCATTGCTGGGCGGGGCTCACCTTGGCGCCGATCGGCGAAGGCCGGGATGACGACGCGGTTGGATTTTGATCTGTTGATCTCTGCTGTGCCAGAAGAGAAGCCATGTCGACCCCCACCACCCACCTTCCCGCCCCGGATCCGCTGGCCTTTCAGGCAGCCGCACAGCCCGAAAAGACCGCGATTATTGATCTGATCGGCGGGCGCCGTGTGACCTATGCCGACCTGGATCAGTCGGTCAACCGCTGCTGCGCCTGGCTGTCGTCCGAACTGGGCGATGTCGATGGGCGGCGGATTGCCGTGCTTGCCCGCAACGATATGGCCATACCGATCCTGCACCTGGCGGCAGCGCGGCTGGGCGCGATCTTCGTGCCGCTGAACTGGCGCCTGACCGTCCCGGAACTGGCCTTTCAGGTGGCGGATGCCGACCCCGCCCTGCTGCTGGTCGATGCCGAATTCATGGAGACGGCCGAGCGGTCGGTCGCCGGACGGGATGGCACCCGGGTCCTGGACATGGAAGAGGCCTTCGAGGCCTGGGAGGACATGGCCCCGGTGCGGCCGACCGTTGTGCTGACGGCCGACCGTGCATCCACGCTTTTGTACACGTCCGGCACGTCGGGGCGGCCCAAGGGTGCGCTGCTGACCGAAAGCAACCTGTTCGTCACCAATGTCAATTTCAGCCTGATGAACCACGTGAACGTGAACAGTGTCGTGCTGTGCGACATGCCGCTGTTCCATGTGGTGGGTCTGGTCACCATGGTGCGCACCCCCCTGGTGCAGGGCGCCACCCTGGTCCTGTCGCGCGGATTCGACCCTGCGGTGACGCTGGCCCGCCTGTCGGACCCGGATCTGGGTGTCACCCATTATATGTGCGTGCCGCAGATGGCGCAGACCCTGCGTCAGCATCCCGACTATGATGCGGCCCGCCTGCGCCGGCTTGTGGCCCTGTGTACAGGTGGTGCGCCCATGCCCGCCGCCCTGATCCAGCGGTTCAGCGATGATGGCATCACCATCGCCGACGGCTATGGGATGAGCGAGGCGGGAACAGTGCTGGGCATGCCGATTGCCAGCCGCGGCCGCATTGTGGTCAAGGCCGGGTCGGCCGGTATCCCAGGCCCCACCCTGCGCCTGCGCCTAGTCGATGATGACGGCCATGATGTGCCGGATGGGGCCGTCGGTGAAATCTGGATCAACGGGCCCAACCTGTCGCCCGGCTACTGGAACCGGCCGGAACTGCCGACCCTGGCGCAGCAGGGCGGCTGGCTGCGGACGGGCGACGCGGCGCGGCGCGATGCGGACGGGTTCTATTATCTGGTCGACCGCAAGAAGGACATGTTCATCTCCGGCGGCGAGAATGTCTATCCGGCCGAGATCGAAGCCGCCGTGCTGGAGTTGGAGAGCGTGGCGGAAGCGGCCGTGATCGGCGTGCCCGACGCGCGCTGGGGCGAGGTGGGCTGGGCCTATATCGTGCCGCGCGCCGGCCATGCCGTCACCGCCGAACAGGTCATGGCCCACCTGGATGGACGCTGTGCCCGATATAAGCGGCCGCAGCGTGTGATCATCACCACCACCCTGCCGCGTACCGGGTCCGGCAAGGTACAGAAGCATCTGCTGCGTGAACAGGCGGCGGATGATATGAATCCCTCGAATTCCGCGTGACATGACGGTAGGTTGCGGCGGCAAACGGGTGATGGTGGAGTGAGCGGAATGGATGATCGCAGCGGCATCGATCTTTCGACCCTGCAGGGATCTGTCGGATACAGGTTGCGGCGGGCGCAGATTGCGGCTTTCACCCTGTTCACACAGTTCATGGCGGAATTCGACATCCGCCCCACCCAGTTCGCCATCCTGACCGTGATCCGCGACAATCCCGGCCTCAGCCAGTCGCAGATCAGCGACGCGCTGGGCCTGAAACGCGCCAATCTGGTACCGTTGCTGGATGGGCTGGAAGGGCGCGGGCTGCTGGTCCGCTCCCCCTCCCCGGCCGATCGCCGTTCCTACTGCCTGCACCTGACCGACCATGGCCAGGAACGGATGAAGGACATCCAGGCCCGGCACGATGCCTATGAACAGGAATTGACGGCCACCTTGGGCCCGGCGGGGCGCGGCGCGCTGCTGGCCCTCCTGGACGGCTTCCAGTTTACCGGCGGCGGTGACGGTGACGGCGAGGGCTGAGGTCACCTGACACCACTGATTTCTGACCGGGGCGGGCCACCGCCCCATCGACTCGTACCTGAAAAAGCTGTATACAGCTTTGAAGATCAAGATACAGGAATAGGGGGAGAAGAAGAGATGACCCAGAGCTTTCCACTGAACGCCTGGTATGTCGCCGCCTATGATGTCGAGGTGGGGCGCAAGCTGCTGCCGCGCACGATCTGCGGCAAACAGGTCGTTCTATACCGAAAACTGGACGGTTCGCCGGTGGCGCTGGCCGATGCCTGCTGGCACCGGCTGCTGCCCCTGTCACTGGGGCGGCTGGAGGCGGACCGGGTGGTCTGCGGCTATCATGGGCTGACCTATGATGATACCGGGCGGTGTGTATACATGCCGTCCCAACATACCATCAACCCGTCGGCCTGCGTGAAAAGCTACCCGCTGGTGGAACGCCACCGCTTCCTGTGGATCTGGCCCGGTGACCCGGCGCTGGCCGACCCGGCGCTGATCCCCGATATCCATTGGAACAATGATCCGACCTGGGCCGCCGATGGCAAGGTCATCCATGCCAGGTGCGATTACCGGCTGGTGGTCGACAATCTGATGGACCTGACGCACGAGACCTTTGTGCATGGCGGTTCCATCGGCAATCAGGCCGTGGCGGAGGCGCCGTTCACAGCCACCCATTCCGACACCACCGCCACCATCACCCGCTGGATGGTGGATATTGAGGCCCCGCCCTTCTGGGCCGACAATCTGGGCCGCAAGGATCATGTCGACCGCTGGCAGATCATCAATTTCACCGCACCATCGACCATCATCATCGAGGTCGGCGTGGCGCCGACCGGGACCGGCGCACCCGAAGGCGACCGGTCCAAGGGCGTGGATGGCCGCGTCATCAACTGCCTGACCCCGGAGACGGAGACGACCTGCCACTATTTCTGGGCCTTTGCGCGCAATTTCGACATCCACAACCAGGCCCGCACCCACAAGATCCGCGAAGGCGTGTCGGGCATCTTCCGCGAGGATGAACAGATTCTGGAGGCGCAGCAGAAGGCCATCGACGCCAATCCCGGCCACATTTTCTACAACCTGAATATCGATGCCGGGTCGATGTGGTCCCGGCGCCTGATCGACCGGATGATCGCGCGGGAAACCCGGCCGGCCCTGGCCGCTGAATAGGGAGCGGCCCTGATGAGCTATAACAAGGACGCGGCACAGACGGTGCGGGCCCTGGCCGGCATCCGCGACCTGATCCTGCGCGGGGATGTGGAGCCGGGGGAGCGCCTGTCGGAACCGGGGCTGGCCGAGAGGCTGGGCATTTCCCGCACGCCCATCCGGGCCGCCCTGGCACGGCTGGAACAGGAGGGGCTGCTGGAACGGGTGCCGGCGGGCGGGCACATGCCCCGCCGCTTCACGCTGGAAGAAGCCATCGACGCCATCGAGCTGCGGGGCGTGCTGGAGGGTACGGCGGCGCGGCTGGCGGCGGAACGCGGGGTCGAACCGCGTCGGATGATCACCATCAACCGGGTGCTGGACGCCATCGACGCCGTCATCGCGCCGGACCCGGCCAACCCGCCGCTGGACCGGTACACGGCCCTGAACGCGGAGTTCCATGCGCTGCTGTCCGGCCTGTCGGGCAGCGAGACGATCGAGCGCGAGATCGACCGCATCACCCGCCTGCCCTTTGCTTCGCCCAGTGCCTTTCTGGACAAGCCGGGATCGGCCGTGGTGCCGCATTCCCTGATCCTGGCCCAGGCCCAGCACCGCACCCTGGTGGAAGCGATCAGCCTGCGCGAAGGGGCGCGGGCCGAGGCCGTGGCGCGGGAACATGCACGGCTGGCGCGGCGCAACCTGGAACAGGTGATGGAGGGCGGCCATGCCGCGCTGCGCCGTTTCCCGGCGCTGGCTCTGGTCGCCGGCTGAACAGTGCCCATGGGAGGATATGAAGAATGAAAAATGACGCCGTCTGGCTGGACGCCACCGTCACCGCCGCCGAGGATATTGCCGAAAGTGTGCGCCGCATCGAATTCGCCGCGTCGACGGCCATGCCGGTCTTCGACCCCGGATCCCATATCGCCATCCGCGCCGCCATCCCCGGCGGCCATGCCATCCGCACCTATTCCTGCCTGCCCGACGCCGGCCCCGGCCGTGTGGCCGTGGGCGTGAAGCTGCATCCCAACAGCCGGGGCGGGTCCCGCTTCATGTTCGGCCTGACGGTCGGGGACAGGGTGCGGATCACGACGCCGCAGAATCGGTTCGACCTGTCCTGGCGCGCGCCGGATTATCTGCTGCTGGCCGGTGGCATCGGTGTCACCCCCCTTTATGGCATGGCCCAGGCCCTGGCGGCGCGCGGTGCCGATCTGCGCCTTGAATATGGCGGGCAAAGCCTGGGGACCATGCCGTTCCTGGGCCCGCTGCGGGCACTGCTGGGCGACAGGCTGACCGTGCACGCGCAGGACCAGGGTGCGATGATCGATCTGGACGCCGCCATCGCCCCGCTGTCGCCGACAGGCGAGCTGTATATCTGCGGCCCGCTGCCCATGCTGGAAGCCGCCAAGCGCGCCTGGGCCCGGGCCGGCCGCGCCAGCAGCCGCTTGCGGTATGAGGTGTTCGGCGATACCGGCCGTTTCACCGAGGTGCCGTTCACGGTGCGGGTCGCCGGCTATGACCGGGAGGTGACGGTACCGTCGGACCGGTCGCTGCTGGATGCGCTGGACGATGCCGGCATTCCCATGATCCATGATTGCCGGCGCGGCGAATGCGGCCTGTGCGTGGTGGACGTCCTGGGTCATGCGGGTGAGATCGACCATCGCGATGTGTTCCTGTCGGACGCGGAAAAGCGGGAGGGCACCAAACTCTGTGCCTGTGTGTCGCGCATCGCGGGCGGCACGGCCGTGATCGATACCGGATACCGGCCACAGCGGTGAACCAGCGCCCGCCCTGACCATCCGGTGGGACAGGGCGACGCAAGGAACCGGGTCCAAGCGCTTTGCGCTACCGTCCGGGCCCTGGTCTGGGTATTTTCCGCGACCATGTCGAGAAAAGCCCGCCCCCCCGTTCCGCCCCGCCTGCGTCTGGCCGCCCTGGTCCAGGCGCTGGCGGCGTTGATCTGGGTGCCGCAGGCCTGGCTGCTGGCCGGGGCGGTCTTCTGCCTGGCCGGTTCTGATCCGCAGCCGGCCCAGGCCATGCAACTGGCCATGGTCTTTGCCGGGCTGGGCCTGCTTCGCTCCGCGCTGGATGCAGGCGGCGGGCGGCTGGCGTTTCGGGCCGCGCGGGGGGAATTGTCGCGCCTGCGTGCCGAGGCCGTGGCGGCGCTGGGGGCGCGGTCGCCGCTGGACCCGACCTTGCCGCCCTCGGGTGAGGTGGCGGCCCTGCTGGCCGAACAGGCCGAAGCCGTGGTGCCCTATCTTCAGCGCTATGTACCCGTGCGCTGGCGCCTGATGCTGGTGCCGGCCGTGATTCTGCCGGTTGTGGCCTGGCATTCCTGGGTGGCGGCCCTGATCCTGATGGTCGCTGCGCCCCTGATTCCGCTGTTCATGGCGCTGATCGGCATCCGGGCCAAAAAGGCCAGCGAGGATCAGCTGGCGGCGGTGGGCAGCATGAATGGTTTGCTGATGGACCGGCTGCGCGGCCTGTCCACCATCCGTGCCCTGAAGGCAGAGGAACGGGTTGCCGACCGTATCGGCACCCTGGCCGCCGATGTGAAAAGGCGGACCATGGCGGTGCTGCGCATCGCCTTTCTGTCATCGGCGGTACTGGAGCTGTTTTCGGCGCTCGGCGTGGCGCTGGTGGCCATCTATGTGGGCTTCACCCTGCTGGGTCAGATCGATTTCGGCACCTGGGGCCAGCAGCTGGGCCTGGCCGACGGGCTGTTCATCCTGCTGCTGGCGCCGGCCTTTTTTGAACCGCTGCGCGAACTGTCGGCCGTCTGGCATGACCGGGCCACGGGGGAGGCGGCGCTGCGGGCCCTGTCCGGGTTGAGCGGCGGCGCGGTGGCGGCACAAAGAACGCTGGACCCGCCGGCGGATGGATCTGTGCTGCGCCTGGACGGGGTGGGGTTTGCCTATCCGGGGGCAGCGCCGGTCGTCACAGGCATCGACCTGGTTCTGAAGCAGGGGGAAAAGGTGGCCCTGTTCGGCCCCAGCGGCGGCGGAAAATCAACCCTGCTGGCCCTGGCGGCGGGGCTGCTGCATCCCGACCGGGGAACTGTGGCGCGCGCCGGTACGGTTGGCTGGATCGGCCACCTTCCTTTCATGATGAATGCCTCGCTGTCCGCCAATGTCACCCTGGGCCGGCCGGGATTGGCGGCCGCGCCGCTGCTGGAGCGCCTGTTGCCGGGGCATGATCCGGCGCGACGGGTGGGCGAAGGCGGGGTGGGCCTGTCGGGCGGAGAGACATTGCGTCTGGCGCTGGCCCGCGCCATCGCCGATCCGGGTGCCACCCTGATCCTGGCCGATGAACCGACGGCGCATCTGGATGCCGGCACCGCCGCCGATGTGATTGAGGCGCTGCTGGACGCCGCCCAGGGCCGCGCCCTGCTGGTCGCCACCCACGACCCCAGGCTGGCCGCCCGCATGGACCGCGTGGTGGGGGTCGGGGCATGAGCGGACATCTGCTGGCGCTGTTCGGCCTGTTTCGGCAGGCGGCCGGGTGGAAGCTGGGGCTGGGCCTGCTGATGGCGGGCATCACGGCGCTGGCGGGGGTAGCCTTGCTGGGCCTGTCGGGCTGGTTCATCACCGCCACGGGCCTTGCGGGCCTGTCGGCGGGGGCCGTACTGGTCTTCGACACGTTCCGGTCCGACGCCGGGGTGCGGGGTCTGGCCATTCTGCGCCCCGGCGCCCGCTATGCTGAACGGCTGGTCACGCATGACGCCACCCTGGCGGTCATTGCGGGCCTGCGCGTGCGCCTGTTCCGGGCGCTGGCGCGGCCGGGTCTGGGCCGGACCCTGGTGCAGCGGCCGGGCCGGCTTCTGTTCCGCATCACGGGCGATCTGGATAATCTGGACACGCTGTATCTGCGGCTGCTGGTGCCGGTATCGGCCTTGATCCTGCTGTCGCTGGCCGGCATGGGGGCGCTGGCCCTGCTGGCCGGGTGGGCCGGGCTGCTGCCGGGCCTGTTCCTGCTGCTGACAGGCCTTGTCATGCTGTTCCTGGGGGGGCGTGGCGGGCTGGCGGCGGGCGCCAGGCGGGCGGCGTCGCTGGAGGCGCTGCGCCTGCGGCTGCTGGACCTTGTCGCCGGACGGGTGGATTGGCGGCTGGCGGGGCGGCAGGCACAGATGTCCCACCTGGCCCTGTCGGCGGAAGTACGGCTGACGCAGGCCGATGACCAACTGAACCGGCTGGACAGCCGCCTGACCCTGGGCCAGGGCCTGGCAGGCACGGCGCTGCTGTCGGGTGGGGTCATGCTATGTGCCGCACTGGTCGAACGCGACCTGTTGGACGGGCCGGCGGTCGCGTTGTTCATGCTGATCCTGCTGGGTCTGCTGGAGCCACTGGCCGGGCTGCGGCGCGGGGCGGTGGAACTGGGCCGCAGCCTGCGCGCCGTGCGCCGGGTGGGGGACACGCTGTCCGCGCCCGTCACGCATGACCGGGCCGACGCGGCGACGCGGGATGTTGTGCTGTCCCAGATCCGGTTCCGGCATGAGGATGCGCCGGCCGCGCTGTTCGACGGATTGACCCTGTCGATCGCGGCGGGGCAGCATGTGGCGGTGATCGGCGACAGCGGGGCCGGCAAATCCAGCCTGATCGCCCTGCTGACCGGTGAAATGCAGCCATCGGCGGGCACCATGACCCTGCCCGCCTGGGCCCTGCTGGGCCAGCAGGCGGCCCTGTTCCAGGACAATGTGCGGGCCAATCTGCTGCTGGCGGACCCCACCGCCGGCGACAGCCAGTTGTGGGCAGCGCTGGAGCAGGCCGGGCTGGCGGCTGTCGTGCGGGAGATGCCGGACGGGCTGGACAGCCCCCTGGGCGAAGGCGGGACCGGCCTGTCATCGGGGCAGCGGCGCCGCTTGGCGCTGGCACGGTTTTTATTGCAGGACAAACCCTTATGGCTGCTGGATGAGGTGACGGACGGCATCGACCTGTCTGTCGCAACCCTGATTTTGACAAAAATCAAAGCGTCGGGCGCCGGACGAACCATCCTGCTGATCACGCATCTGCGCCGTGAGGCGGACCTGGCCGACCGGATCATCCGCTTGTCCCGGGGCCGGGTGGTCCTGGATGTGACACGCGGCGACCCGGTGTTCGAAGAGACCCTTTCCACCCTGCGTGCCGACTGATCCCCATCGGCCTTGACACTGGCCGATGGTCACTGTCAAGGCGGCCCTTATATCAGGGGCTTGAAATCCTGACCGTTGGTCACTCTTTCCTGCCCTTCAATCACCGGCGCCTGCATCCGCGTTCGTGAAGAAGGGCGGGTCCGACCTGATGGCGCCCGCTGATCTGCCTATGTCATCTCCCGCAGGATGGCACGCACGGGGGAGGCGTCGGCATGGGCCAGACGCAGCGGCAGGGCAATCAGCTCAAACACCCCTTCCGGTACAGCCTGCAGCACCAGGCCTTCCAGAATGGCCATGCCATGCCGTCGTACAGCCTGATGCGCATCCATGGTCTTGGAGGTCTGGGGGTCCAGCGAGGGGGCGTCCACCCCGATCAGCCGCACCCCCTGCCCCGCCAGCCAGTCGATGGCATCGGCGGCCATGGCTGTGAAGCCGCTGTCCCAGGCATCAAGCGGGAAGCGATCATAGGTGCGCAGCAGCAGGCGCCGCGTGCCCGCCGGTACCCGACCCGCCAGATGCGCCCCCTCCACCCGCGCCAGCCCCGGCGGCAGATGCAGGACCAGGGCAGGCCCCAGATAGGTCTCCAGGTCCACCGACCCGATAGGCAGGCCATCGACAGCATAATGCAGCGGCGCATCGGCATGGGTGCCGGTATGGGTGGACAGGGTCAGGCGGCTGACATTCACCGGGCAGGAGGGATCGATGGCCCAGACCCGTTCCTCCGCATAGTCCGTATCGCCGGGCCAGACCGGGATGCCGGGGCGGATCGGCTGGGTGATGTCATAAATCCGGCTCACAGCGCAGTCCTCAGGCTGAGCAGTTCGGGGAAGAAGCTGGTCTCCAGCGCCTTCACCAGATATTTCACGCCGCTGGTCCCGCCCGTACCCGAACGGTAGCCGATGATGCGTTCAACCGTCTTCATATGGTTGAAACGCCATTGCTGGAAGCGCCCTTCCAGATCGACCAGCTTTTCCGCCAGCTCATACAGGTCCCAGTACCGGGCCGTATCACGATAGACCTCGCACCACACCGCCTCCACCGCCGGATGCGGCGCGTAGGGAAGGCTGAAATCACGGTTCAGGCATTCGTCCGGCAGGGCGAAGCCGCGCCGGGCCAGCAGGCGCAGGCATTCATCGTAAAGCGATGGTTCAGCCAGGGCCGTGGCCAGCGCCGCATGGGCCGGCGGGTCGGCACGGTGCACCTGGATCATGGCCGCATTCTTGTTGCCCAGCATGAATTCCAGCAGCCGGTACTGCCAGGACTGGAAACCGCTGGACTGGCCCAGATGCGGGCGGATACGGGCATAATCGGCCGGCGTCATGGTGGTCAGCACATCCCAGCTCTGGATCAGCTGCCGCTGCACCTGTGCCACCCGCGCGATCATCTTGAAGGCGGGGCCCAGTTCGTCCTTGCGGATCTGCGCACGCGCTTCCTTCAGTTCATGGATGCACAGCATCATCCAAAGCTCGCTGGCCTGATGGATAATGATGAACAGAAGCTCATCATGTTCGGGCGACAGCGGATGCTGCGATGCCAGCAGCGTCTCCAGGCCCAGATAGCGGCCATAGGAGATATCGGGGCTGGCATGGAACGTATCGCCGCCCGCTGTCATGCCCATGGGGCATCCTCTGCTGTGTTCGCTCATGTCACGGCGGCCTTGATCTGGAAACGGGGCTGACGATAGTCACCGGTGTGCAGGATATCCGCCAGATGCGCCACGGCATCCCACAGGTCGACATGGCGCAGATAGAGCGGGGTGAAACCGAAGCGCAGGGCGTCGGGGGCGCGGAAATCCCCGATGACGCCGCGCGCGATCAGCGCCTGCATGATGGCATAGCCATCGGCATGCGACAGGCTGACATGGCTGCCGCGCCTGTCGGCCTCGCGCGGGCTGATCAGGCCGAAAACACCGCCGCACCTCTGCTCCACCAGCGCGATGAACAGGTCGCCCAGGCGCCGCGACTTTTCCCGGATGCAGGCCATATCGGCCCGCGCCATGAGGGCCACCCCTTCCTCCAGCGCCGACAGGCCCAGGATGGGCGGCGTGCCGCACAGGTGCCGGCGCATGCCGTCGGCGGGGCGATAGGCATCATCGAAGTCGAACGGCGCCGCATGCCCCATCCAGCCGGACAACGGCTGCACCGCCGCACCCTGATGCCGCCGCGCCACGTACAGGAAGGCCGGCGCCCCCGGCCCGCCATTCAGGTATTTATAGCCGCAGCCCACGGCAAAATCCGCCCCGGCCCCGTTCAGATCGACATCCAGGGCGCCGGCACTGTGCGACAGGTCCCAGAGGGTCAGCGCCCCCACCGCCTGCGCCCGGGCCGTCAGGTCGGCCATATCATGCAGCCGGCCCGTCTTGTAATGCACCTGGGTCAGCAGCAGCAGCGCCACATCCTCGGTCAGGGCGGCGGGAATGTCGGCCGGCGCCACCGTCCGCACCGTCACCGTCCCGCCCAGGAAATCGGCCAGCCCCTGCGCCATGTACAGATCGGTGGGGAAATTGCCCGGTTCCGACAGGATGACCCGGCGGCCCGGCCGCATCCGCATGGCGGCCGCGGCCAGCTTGAAGATATTGACCGAGGTGCTGTCGGCCACGATCACCTCATCGGTGTGCGCGCCGATCAGGCCGGCAATGGCGCCGCCGACACGCGCCGGCAGGTCGATCCAGCCGGCATCGTTCCACGACCGGATCAGACCGCGCCCCCATTCCTGTTCCACGACGCGCAGCATGCGGGCCTTTGCCGCTTTCGGCAGCACGCCCAAGGAATTGCCGTCCAGGTAAAGCACACCCGGCGGCAGGTCGAATTCATCGCGGAACGGGGCCAGCGGATCATCCCTGTCCAGGGTTTCCAGCATGGCGCGGGTGATGGTCATGGTCTTGTCCCCCTTGCGTGTGGCCGATCATAGCAAGGGGTGGGGCGAACATTGTCGCAAAGTGGCTTGCACGCCACCGCAAAACCGGAACATTATTCTGCCAAATCACCATTGTCCGGAACATCAGCTATGGACCGCACCGACCGCCGCCTGCTGTCGCTTGTCGAACGCGATGGCCGTGCCTCCTTTGCCGAGATCGCAGAGCAAGCGGGCATGTCCAAGACCGCCTGCTGGAACCGCCTGCAGGCGCTGGAAAGGGCGGGGCTGGTCCGGGGCTATGGCGCCCGGCTGGACCGGGAAAAGCTGGGTTTTTCAATCACCGCCTTTGTCAGCGTCACCATCGACCTGGGCCGGCATGATGATTTTGAACGGGCGGTGGTGGCTGTGCCGGCGGTACTGGACTGCCACACGACCGCCGGGGAATTTGATTATCTGCTGCGGGTGGTGGCGCGGGATGTGTCGGCCCTGGACGACCTGCTGCGCACCCAACTGGGCCCGCTGCCGGGTGTGCGGTCCTTCTCCACCCGCATCTGCCTGAAGACCATCGTGGAACAACGTCCGCTGATGGACGCCCTATGAGGAACGGGCGCAGGAGGTGGGCGGCGCACCGCAGAGCGGGACCTCATCCCCTGCGATTGGGGCCCGGCGCCTGGTACAAAGGCAAAAAAACCCCCGCCCATGGGGTGGGCGGGGGTGGCTCAGTTAGCAGCGATGGGACGCTGCTGGGAGTTAAGTTTTACCGGGCCAGCCAGCCGCCATCCACGGGCAGGGTGATGCCATGGACATAGTCGGCGGCGGCAGAGGCCAGGAAGACGGCAGCGCCACCCAGATCCGACGGCGAACCCCAACGCGCAGCCGGGATGCGGGCCAGGATGTCGCGATTACGGTTCTCGTCGGCGCGCAGCGCCTCGGTATTGTTGGTGGCGAAATAGCCCGGCGCGATGGCATTCACATTGATGCCCTTGGCGGCCCATTCATTGGCCAGCAGCTTGGTCACGCCCGCGATCCCGCTCTTGGATGCGGTATAGGAGACGACCCGGATACCGCCCTGGAAGGACAGCATGCTGGCAATATTGATGATCTTGCCGCCGGACCCTTGCGCGATGAATTTTTTCGCCACCGCCTGGGCCAGGAAGAATGGCGTCTTCAGGTTGACATCCAGGACATCGTCCCAGTCGGTCTGCGAAAATTCCAGCGCGTCGGCGCGGCGGATGGTGCCGGCATTGTTGACCAGAATGTCGATGCGGCCAAAGGCGGCGGCCGCCTTTTCCACAATCTCTGCCACGGGCGCGCCGGTGCCCAGGTCGGCGGACACAAAGGCAAACTTGGCCCCCGCAGCCTCGACGGCACCCTGCGTATCGGTGGGCGTGGACCGGCCAACCGCCACGATGCTGGCGCCCGCCTGGGCCAGCGCCACGGCGATACCTTGCCCGATGCCGGTATTGGCACCGGTTACCAACGCCACCTTGCCCGTAAGGTCGAAGGGATTGCTCATGATGGGGTTCCCTGGATCGGTCCGCACCGCAGGTCAGGTCAAGGGCAAAAGCCCGAGCCCAGACATCCGACGGTGCGGAGAAGAAACGTCAGGGCTCGCCTGCGGCTAGACCTGACCTACGGCACCACGGCTCAGCGCAGCTGGCAGATATCGATCACCTTCATGTCGGTGTAATCGAGATTCTCGCCGCCCATGGCCCAGATGAAGGAATAATTGGCGGTGCCGCTGCCCATATGGATGGACCAGGGCGGGGACATCACGGCCTCGCCATCGGCCACCACGATGTGACGGGCCGCTTCCGGTTCACCCATGAAATGGAAGACGCGGTTGTCGCCGGCCAGATCGCAATAGAGATACACTTCCGACCGGCGGTCATGCAGGTGCGGCGGCATGGTGTTCCACACCGAACCCGGCTTCAGCATGGTCAGACCCAGCAGCAGCTGCGCCGACTGGCAGGTGGCCGGCACGATATACTGATAGATCGTGCGCTCATTGCTGGTTTCCAGGGCGCCGCGTTCCAGCGCCACCGCGTCCTTCAGGCCAATCTTCTTGTTGGGGAAGCTGGCATGGGCCGGGGTGGAGACCAGATAGAACCGGGCCGGGCTGGCGCCATCAACGGACGCGAAGGTCACATCCTTCGCCCCCATGCCGACATAGAGGCCGTCCTTGTTGCCCAGTTCATAAACGGTGCCATCCACCGTCACCGACCCCGCACCGCCAATATTGACGATGCCCAGCTCGCGGCGCTCCAGGAAGGGGTGACCGGCGGCCGATGCCGGCTCGGTCTGGTGCGGCAGCACGACACTGCCCGCCACCGGCGTGGCACCGCCCACGACAAAACGCTCATTATGGCTGTAGTTCAACACCACCTGATCGGCCACGAACAGGCCGGTCATCAGATAACGGCTGCGCAGATCGTCATTGCTGGCACCCTGCATCATCACGGGGTGGGTGGCGTGGTAAGTCTTGGCGAACATATTGTTACTCCCGGCTTTTTTGGTATCAGGCTCTGCGGCCGAGCGTGGCCGCCCTGGATGCGCTGATCACAGTTTATAGGCTTTTTTCGGCAAGTTGTATGACAA
>JAIXTS010000424.1 GCA_027483805.1 Azospirillum sp.
GGTGCCGCTGGGCGTTGCGATGACAAACTCGTCCCTTGCAGTCTGGCCTGTCGGGTCCCGAGCCGTAAGGCGGACGGTGATATCGGGGGAATTTGTTGGCGGCGTGCCTGTAAATGTGCGCGTTGCCGCATTGAATGAAAGCCAATTTGGCAACGCCCCCCCGCTTAAGAGTGTCGCGGTATAGGTCAGGGTCTGTCCTGGATCGGCATCCGAAAATGTATTGGCAGGGAAAGTCAGGGTGAAGTTCCGCCCCTCTGTGGCGGTTTGGTCAACGATGGGGCGATCCAGACGCGGGGCAGCCATGATTCCTCCTGAATGCAATTGTATGCAGGTATATCAACGTCTCTCTACGCCTTTTAGGATATGACTAAGCGGTGGCCGGTAAAGCAAAAAAGATAGGAGACATATTTTGTTAATATGGCATGGACGCAGCATTTTAAGGAAAATGCGGAGTATTCTGGACTCGAAACGAAATTTTAGAACCTCCTGCTGCGAAGAAATTTGCGGCAACTCGGCCATAAAGGCGAAAGAGTGCGAATCAGCCGGTACAGAAGGGCATTTCAGAAGCTCTTAAGCTACAACCGACGTGCAATTTTCAGCAGAAATGAATTTTTGGCGCTCCGATAACCCGCTTAGTCTTAATGAAAATCCTGAAAATAAAATGCGAATATCAGGAGGTGAAACTTAAAAATAATATAAACACAAATGGATCATTAATATGATATTCGCCTTGATGACATGCATACTCATGAATGTATTTTTTGACCTCATTCTGCTCGCTGTCCAGCATCGGGGCGTCGATCCTGATGCTGCGCGGTCTTGGCGCCTTCCGGGCGGCCCTGGCAGATGGGGAGAAGGCGTCGTGAAGGTCCGGGTCTTCGGTGCTACCGGCGACCAGGGCGAAGCGCAGCTGCGCCGCCTGATCGCCGCCGGCCACACGCCGATTGCTGTGGCCTGTGACCCGTCGAAACTGCGGTTAGCCGGGGTGGCCCGCGTGGTGGCGGATGACCGCGAGCCTGACAGCCTGGCCCGCGCCCTGGACGGGGCCGACCTGCTGTTCATCACGATGTGTGCTGGATTTGCCAGGATGATGTGACGGACCGGCCGTCTTTGTCAGGCCGTGCCTATAATGTCGGCGGGCCGGACCTCGCCCGCCGGCTGGGCGCCGTGCTGGGCCGGCCCGTGCGGTTTGATCCAAGGCCCATCCCGAATTTCTGTGAGGGCATGGCCGGCGTGTTGAAGGATGTTGCCACGCTCGACCATGAATGCCTCACCGGTGAACTGCGCCGCATCGATGAATGGGATCATTTCGGGGAGGGAGAAACCCTTCTCCGTCGATATGGCGCCCATCCTGGCCGATCTGCCGGTGAAATTGACGCAGCTGGAGGACTGGGCCTGCACTCATTTCCGCATGGAAGCCTGACCGTCGGTCAATTCCTGTACCGTCGGCGGAACGGGATGGCCGAAAAACAGCTTCGATTCGCAAATGATTGGATTTTATATTCTTTTGGATACAGGCCGGCCGATGGCCTGTGGAAGCGGCATGATTTAGAGATGCCAATAAGGAAATTTCGACCCTTGATTCCTTCCTGTTCACTAAGGGGGTAGCGTTCAAAAGATTGGGGTTTCCTGTTGCCGGCCCTCTCTTCCGCGACCAAGGCCCGTCCGCATGTGCAAGACGATCATCCCCGTCATCCGGTCCGGCGGCAGCGGCACGCGGCTGTGGCACCGATGGTGACGGGAGGGGCGGCGACAGGATCAGCCCGCGAAATGTCGCTTCATCACCGCTTCTGCCGGCTTGCCCTGAAGGGTGAAGTCAGTATCCCGCTCACCGCCGGCATCGGGATCGCTGAACCAGCGCCAGAGCAGGATATCACGCAGGCCCTGCCGGTTGAGCGCCGTCAGCCAATGGTCCAGCACGCGGGCCTGTACTCCGCCATCGGGATGGGCCTCGCGTTCCTCCGGGCTTTCCCAGGGTTTGGCCTGGCTGCCGACGGCGCTGCGCAGGCCCAGTTCACCGATCCAGAGCGGCCCCTGTCGGGCGAGGGTTGCGGCCAGCGCGTCGATGCGGCCGCCCAGGCCGGTATCATCCGGGCCCAGCGGCGGATAGAGGCTGATGGCAGGCACGTCCAGCAGAGCACGGAAGGGCAGGCGGTCCAGTTCCCCATCCCAATGGGCCACATAGGTCAGTGTGCCCCGGAACCGGTCGCGCACGGCGCTGATGATATCGGTCCAGGCGGGATCGCCGCTCACCCCGCGCAACTCCGTTCCCAGCGCCAGGGCCTCGGCCCCCTCCGCCTGTGCCAGCCCGGCAAGGTCGAGAAGGATGGCGCGGTAGCGGGCCACCCATTCGGCCTGGTCCCCGGTGCGCGTGAAGCCAATGGCGCCGGCCCAGGTCTGCGGCACCCAGACATGGGGTTTTACCATCACACGCAGGCCCAGGCCCCGCGCCTGCCTGATGCCGGCGCGCAGCTGATCCCGGCTGACGGCATCGCCCAGCACAATGCGCGGATCATCGGGGGCCGCCTGCCACAGGAACGGGATCAGGCAGACACTATTGCCGCCCAGGCCGCGCAGATGACGCAGCGACCGTTCGCAGGCAGGCGAGCCCAGCGGGGCATTCGGCGTGGCGATCAGGTTCACCCCGCGCCAGGGCGCCTTGCCCGCGCCCCTGCATGCCGTCGGCAGCAGGCCCAGCCCCGCCAGACCGGCGCCCAGTTTCAGTATGCCGCGCCGCGAGGCGCTGTGTTCCCGCCGCAATCCGCAGCCCTCCGCCTTTCCACCGCCGGCCGCCATCGGGCACCGGCCACGGCCCCCTGTCAATGGTAAGCCCCATGCGCCACGCCCTGATCGCCGCCCTGTTCACAACCTTGTATATGGGCACCGCCCTGGTCGCCCCGGCCCAGGCTGCCGATCCGGCCAAACCCGACACACGCAGCGTCACGCTGCGCGACCTGGGCTATCCGGACGGGGTCACCCTGTCGGGCATCGCCGCGCGGCAGGACATCTTCTTCCCGCTGCCGGCCTGGGTGCCGGCCGACAATCTTCAGCTGGACCTGAAGCTGGGCACGACCTTGGCGGACGGACAGCGGGCGTCGGTGCAATTGCTGCTGGATGATCAGCCGCGCTGGGCCGCCGCCCTGAAGCCGGGCAGCAATACGCAGTCGGTGGCCAGCAGCCTGAAGCGGACGGACCTGCGTCAGGCCTTTACCAAGGCCACCATCGCCTGGGGCGCGCAATGGACCGATAATCGCTGCGTCGATCAGCGCTTGCCCGGCGGCTTCGTCACCCTGTCGCCCGACAGCGCGGTGACCTACAGCATCGATCCGGCCAAGATCGACAGCGTGCGTGCCGCCTGGTCCGCGCTGGGACCGCGTGTCAGCATCTTCGTGTCGGCGGAAGGGTTGAGCGCGGCACAGTTCCAGGCCGTGACCCGTCTGGCCGCAACCTTGCTGCGTGAGGGCCGCCGCGTCCAGGTCATCCGCATTCCATCGGGCACGACCACCGCTGCGGATGCCAATGCCCCCAAGGTCGATCTTCCGCCACCGCCGCCCCTGCCGACCTTGGCGGGGCTGGATACCGGCAGCGTCTTCGTCGCCTCCAGGGCCGAGATCGACGGTTTCATCAGTGTGATGCAGGCCAAGGCCGGCCCGGAAAAGAAGTATGAGCTGAACACCTTTGATGGTGCAGATATCGGGCTGCTGAAGGGCATGGGTTCTCCCTCCATCGCGCTTCTGGACGGGATCGATGGGGAAAAGGTTCGTTTCCTGACCGATGGCTGGTCCCCCCTGTCCGACATGCCCGCCAATACCGTCACCGCCGCCAAGCCGCAACCGGCCAGCATCATCGGCACGGACGGCATTCCCTTCGTCGCCCTGGGTCTGGGCCAGGGGGTGCAGGAACTGGTCGATCGGGCCGAGTGGCCGCTGCGCCTGGATTATACCCAGGTACCACACGGCCAACGTCCGGCGGCGCTGGAGATTGAGCTGGCCCCCGGCAGCACCATGGGTGACCGGCCGCAGCTGCTGCATGTCTTCGTCAACAATACCTTGCTGCGCAGCCTGTCCCTGCCCGATGGCGGCAAGGTGCAGCGGATATCCGTGCCGCTGCCCGATGGTCTGCTGGGCCGGTCCAACGCCATCCGTATCGTGTTGCAGCGCCAGCCCTCGGGCGGGGACTGCCGGGAGGCACCGCTGGCCAGCCCGGCGCAGATCCTGCCCGGCAGCCGCGTGACCCTGACCCCCGACAGCGCCAGCCCGGCTGATTTCTTCGCCTTGTCGCCGGGCATGGCCAGGGGCGCCACGCTGGTGGTGACGGCTGACCAGTTGAAAGATGTGGCGGCGGTGAACCTGGCCGCCCGCATCGTCGCCGATCTGGTACCGGCCCAGGCGCCGCTGTCGGTAATCGTGGGCGATGGCAAGGCCAGGCCGGCCACTCCCTTCATCCAGTTGCCGGGCGCCAGCCTCCCGGCCAAGGCCGACATGCCCGTGCGCCTGGATGGGGGGGCCGTGTCGGTGACGGACCGCACGGGCCAGACCTTGCTGGAGGTTTCCGGTACCCACGGCCTGATGACCGCGCAGCTTGCCAGCCTGGACGGTCTGCCGGGCCTGTCGCTGGCCACCAGCGACGGCACGGTGCCGGCGGATCTGCCGCGTCTGGCCTTTGACAGGGGCAATGTTGCCTTTGCCGATCAGACGGGCCTGCTGATGGCGTTCGATACAGTGCGCGACCGCGCCGTGCGGGTGGTGGTGGCCGATGACACGGGCTGGGCCGACTGGCTGGACCGGTTCCGCATCCTGCTGGTGCTGAGTGCCTGGGGTCTGGTGACCCTGGTGGGCGTCGGCGCCTTGCGTCGCTGGTACCGTAACCGCGCGCCGAAGGCCTGATCCGGCATGGCCCCGATCCCGCCCCCGACGGCGCCCCCCACCACCGGCGACATGGTCCCGCCCATCGGCGAGCTTCTGCTGGCCAAGGGATTGCTGACGGTCGCGCAGGTGGAACGCGCCTTGGAGCTGCAACGGCAATGGAAGGTGCCGTTCGGTGATATCGTCATTTCGCAGGGCATGGTGAAGGCGCGCGAATTCTATCGCACGCTGGCCGACCGGTTCCGCCTGCCCTTCATCGACATGATGGCCGAACGACCGGAGGAGGGGCTGGCCGACCGGACAAAGGTGGATGAGTATAGCCGCCTGCTGCTGCTGCCCTGGAAGAAGGAAGGCGACATTGTTACGGTGGCGACGGCCGATCCGGGGCCAAAGGCGATGCTGTTCGCGCGCCAGACCTATGGGCCGAAGACGCGGATGGTGGTGACGTCGAAATTCGACATCGTCTGGACCCTGCAGCGCCTGTTCGAGGCGGAGTTCAACCATCTGGCCGTTCATGCGCTGGCCGACATGGACCCGAGCAGTTCGGCCCGCACCGTGGTGACGCCGGGCCAGATGCTGTTCCTTTATGCCCTGCTTTCGGTTTTTCTGCTGGGTCTGGCCTTTGCCCCCATCGCAACGCTGATCATCACCAATGTCATCATGGCGCTGTTCTATCTGGGCAACTTCTTCTTGAAGATCGTCCTGGTCTGGTTCGGATCGGACGCCGCCCATGTAGACCGCAAGGTCACGGATGCCGAGGTCGCGGCGTTGAAGGATGACGATCTGCCGACCTTCACGGTCCTGGTGCCCATGTACAAGGAACCGGAGGTGCTGCCCATCCTGGCGGCGGCCCTGCGGCGGCTGGACTATCCCATCGCCAAGCTGGACATCAAGCTGGTGCTGGAAGCCGGCGACCATGAGACGATCAATGCCGCCAAGTCCCTGGGCCTGGAAGGCATTTTCGAGATCATCCGTGTGCCGGCATCCAAGCCGCAGACCAAGCCCAAGGCCTGCAATTATGCCCTGCGCTTTGCCCGTGGCGAGTATCTGGTGATCTTCGACGCCGAGGATCAGCCCGAGCCGGACCAGCTGAAAAAGGTGGTGGTGGCTTTTCGCAAGGCGCCGGAAAATACCGCCTGCATCCAGTGCCGCCTGAACTATTTCAACGCCAATGAGAATTGGCTGACGCGGATGTTCACGCTGGATTACTCGCTCTGGTTCGATTTCATGCTGGGCGGGCTGGAACGGCTGAATATTCCCATCCCGCTGGGCGGCACCTCAAACCATTTCCGCATGGACGTGCTGACCAGGCTCCATGCCTGGGACCCGTTCAACGTGACGGAGGATGCCGATCTGGGCGTGCGCCTGACGCAGAAGGGCTATCGCGTCGGGGTGGTGAATTCCACGACCTTCGAGGAGGCCAATGTCTCCATCCCCAACTGGGTGCGCCAGCGCTCGCGCTGGATCAAGGGCTATATGCAGACCTATCTGGTGCATATGCGCAACCCGATCCATCTCTACCGGTCGGTCGGGGCGGGCGGCTTCTGGGGGTTTCAGTTCTTCATCGGCGGTACCATGCTGTCGGGCCTGCTGAACCCGATCTTCTGGGGCTTCTATCTTTTGTGGCTGCTGGTGGGCGGCACCTGGCTGGACCCGCTGTTCCCCACGGCCCTGCTGTATCTGTCGCTGTTCAACCTGCTGGCCGGGAACGGGCTGTTCACCTACATCTCCATCATCGCGCCGGTGAAGCGCGGCTGGACCAACCTGGCGCCCTGGGGCCTGACCGTCATCGGCTATTGGGCACTGATGTCGGTCGCAGCGTATAAGGCACTGTGGCAACTGGTGAAGAACCCGTTCTACTGGGAGAAGACCCAGCACGGCCTGTCGCAGACCACCAAGCAGGAAGTGGCCAAGGCCCTGGCCAGCATGGGGCAATCATGAACGCCGCCGCCCTTGCGCCCAGCCGCCCCTCTGTGCCGCCGAATCTGGATCAGCGCGGGGCGCGGTCCGTGCCGCGCCGGCTGTTCCCCCTGTCGCTGGCCGTGCTGCTGCCGTTGATCGGATGTGTCGCATCCTGGTCGATGCAGGGGGGCTGGCTGGGTCCCGCCATGGCCGACCGCTGGACCCGCGCCCTGCTGGCCACGGCCGATGTCGGGGCCTTCCGCGACCTGACGGGCACGGCCTATCCGGTGCTGCCGCTGGGTTTCGACATGATCATGGCGCTGGTTCCGGGGTCTGCCGGCCTGCCGGCACCCCTGCTGGTCAATGTGCTGATACTGTCCGTCGCGGCGTCGCTGTGGGTGCGCATGCTGGTGGCGGGCGGCCATCGGTTCGTGCCGGCGCTGATCACGGCGGGGCTGCTGTCCTGTGCGCCCTCGCTGTCGCTGATGGTCGCGGGGGGCGGGGCGGCGCCGGTGGGTGTGCTGGCCTTCACCATTGCGGTCACTTCCGCCCTGCGGCTGGCCCGGCGGGGGGAAGTGAACGACATGATCGCGCTGGGCGTGTCGCTGGCCCTTCTGGCGCTGGCCGATGCCGCGGGCGCCTATCTGGTGCTGGCATCGGTGCCGTTCGTCGCGCTGCTGCTGCCGGCCCGCATGGTCGCCACCTCCGCATCGGGCAGCCTGCTGGTGGTGATGTTCCCGCTGATCTTTGCCGCCCTTGCGCTGTTCTATGCCAACTGGGTGTTTGGCGGGTCACCGCTGGCCTTTGCCGCGGGGGTCGATGCCGCCATCCATGGATCGGCCGCCCGGATCGGTGATAGTTCCTGGCTGCTGGGTCCGGGCCGCGGCATGGGCACCGCGCTGTTGGCCGGCGCCCTGCTGATCCTGGCCAATGCGCCCCTGCTGCCCGTGGGCCTGTGGGCCGGGGATCGTGGGGCGCGGCGGGTGCTGCTGCTGCTGACGGGGTTGATCCTGACGGCGCTGGTTCTGGCCTCGGCCACCTGGTTCCTGGGCGATCCGGGACGGCTGCTGGCCTATCTGCCGCCGGTTTGTGCGCTGGCGGCGGCGGTCACGGGGCGCCACCGGCTGCGCGGCGGCCTGCTGCCGCTGCTGGCGCTGCTGGGACTTGCCGCCGGGTGGTGGATGCAGGGGCAGGCGGGGGATACCGATACCGCCGCCTGGCGCCAGGCGATGCTGGGGGCCGGGCCGCTGGATGCGGCGACCCAGGGTGAGCTGGCCCTGGGCCGTTTCCTGCGCGATCTGGACGATGTGGCCATCGACGGGCTGACCGCGGGGGCGGTTCTGCCGGGCCGGGGCCGGGCGGCTGGCCTGGTGCTGCCCAGCAATGACCGGCTGAAGGCCGATCTGATCGTCGGGCACCTGCGCACATCCTATGTCGCGCTGCGCGACCCTGTCAGTGCGGCGGGCGCCCGCGACCGGATCGCGCAGGCCCTGCCCGATCTGTGGCAGGATGCGGGGCGGGGTGCCGTGCTGGTCTATGACAGGGGGGGCTGGCGCGTCTGGCGGTTGCCGGCCGGCGGCAGGAATGGGGGGGAATAACATGATCCTGATCGTCGATGACCTGGAAGAGGTGCGCGAATTGCTGGCGGCACAGCTGAATGCCTGCGGCTATGGCCCCGTCATCAAGGCCGCCAGTGCCGAGGAGGCGCTGGCCACCCTGGATGTCCAGCGGCAGGATGGGGAGGAATGCCCCATCGATATCGTGCTGATGGACATCATGCTGCCGGAGATTGACGGGATCACGGCCACCTGCCTGATCAAGGACAATCCAAGGCTGACCGATGTGCCGGTGGTCATGGTGTCGTCCCTGGAGGATGAAGAAACCCTGAACCAGGCCTTCATTGCCGGCGCCTTTGACTTTGTGGTGAAGCCGGTGTCGCTGATGGCGTTGCGGGCCCGGGTGCAGTCGGCGCTGCGCTGGCGCACCGAAGCCCGCCGCCGCCGCGCGCGGGAGGGCGAACTGGCGGAGCTGGCGGCCGAACGCCGGCAGATGCCGCCCGCCGACCCGGCCGGTGTGCAGGGGCTGGGCCGGCCCGGACCGACGCAGGCGGTCCAGCTTCTGGCCGAACGGACGCAGCGGCGCCATGACGGCGCCGTGCTGATGGCCGCCATTGATGATTTCGGCCGGCTGGAGGAGGTGGACGGTGCCGATCCGGCAGCAGCCCTGACCCGAAGGGTCATGGATCTGGCCGCCGGTCTGCCGGGCCGGATCGGCGATATCCTGACCATGGCCGGCGACGGACGGCTGGCCATCCTGTTTGAACGCGCTGATCCCGCCGTCGCGCGTGAGGTTGCGGAACGGCTGGCCGATCTGGTCGGGCGTGCCCGGATCCCGCATCCCAGGTCCAATGCCGGCCCCCATGTCAGCCTGTCTGTCGGCTATGGCGCGGGTCTGGATGCCGCCGCCATCGCGCGGCGTGCCCTGGACCATGCCCGCGCCAATGGCGGGGGCATGATTGTTGACGGCACCGCTCTGCCGCCGGAGGAAAGCTGACCCATGCCGCGTTTCATCTCCGCCGCCTGTCTGGCCATCGCCCTGCTGCTGCCCGCCGCGCCCGCCCTTGCCGGCGCCTGGCCGCAGGCCGCGGGGACCGTGGAGGTCATTGCCGGCACCACCTATTCGCAATCCGACAGCGGTTTCGACGGGCGCGTCGGTGGCCCCGACCCCACGTTCCGCAAGCTGGAAGTGGCGCCGCTGATCTCCTGGGGTGTCGATGGCGCCACGACGCTGAGTGTCCAGCCCTCCTGGCAGTCGCTGAAGGCGGATCGGGCCGGCGGCGGCAGCGACAAGGGCGCCGGTCTGGCCGACGCCGAATTCGCGCTGCGCCGGACACTCTGGCAGAACGGGGCCGGTATCATGGCCCTGCAGCCGCTGATCCGTGTGCCCCTGGGCTATGATCGGGGCGACCAGCCGCCGCTGGGATCGGGCAAGCTGGATGCGGAACTGCGTGCCCTTTATGGGCACGGATTTGCGGGCGGGTTCTTCGACGCACAGCTTGGATATCGCACGCGCGGCGGCCCGGCGGCGGACGAGGTGCGGCTGGACCTGACCCTGGGCTGGCGGCCCGATGCCAACTGGCTGCTGCTGGCGCAGGGTTTCAACGCGGTCAGTGTCGGAACGCCGGGCGCCGGCTATGGCGATGTGCGTCGGTACAAGCTGCAATTATCGGCGGTAAGGCGCCTGACCGACGAAGTGGGTGTGCAGGTCGGCCTGTCCAAGGCCATCGGCGGACGCAATGCCGGCGGCGAGCGCATGGTCCTTGTGGCGCTCTGGTGGCAGTTTGGCGGGCGATAAGGAAAGGCAGGGTTGAATGGTGATCCTCAGCCTGCGCAACCTGCTGGGTGTGACCATCTGCACCATCGTGGGGCTGCTGGCCCTGCTGCATGTCAATCTGACCGGACGGCAGGCGGAGGCTGTGCTGAACCAGGCTCCCTGTCCGGTATCGCGGAAGGGCTGTCGGCGCGACTGAACGGGGACATGCAGGCCCGCGCGGCCCTGGCCCAGGTACTGTCGCAGGTGGAGGCGCTGGAGCAACCGGCGACGGCCCAGCCTATGCCCCCGCCGACAGCATGCGCAACGCGATTATCTGGTCGGGTCTGGGGCTGGCCACGCTGTTCGGCGCGCGCGGCTGGCTGGCGGCCCACCACATTGCCAGCCCCCTGCGTGCCATCGCGCGGGCAGCCCGCGCCATCATGTCGGAGGCGGAGGCGCATCTGTCGCAGGATGTGGCCTGGCGCCTGATCGCCGCCTTGAACGAACCGATGATGGTGGGGGAACAGACCGTGCAGGTGGGCTGCAGCATCGGTGCCGCCTGCTGGCCGCAGGATGCGGATGAACCGCGCGA
>JAIXTS010000164.1 GCA_027483805.1 Azospirillum sp.
AAGGTCAGCAGGCCGAAGATCAGCGACGTGACGATAAAGACGGGCTGGCGGATCTGATACCGCAGCTCGAACCAGGCGATCTTGCCGAACATGGGCGGTTCTCTCCCGGTCTCAGGCGGCGGCGCGGGTGGCGCGCAGGGTGGAGAAATACACATCCTCCAGGCTGCCGGGCACCGCTTCGAACCCGTCGCCGGGGTCGGTGTCGCTGACCACATGCACCACACTGCGGCCGGCGAACAGGCGGGTGGAGATGACCTGATGGCGGGCCTGATGGTCGGCCACCTCAGCCTTGTCCACCACCTTGCGCCAGATGCGGCCGCGCATGCCCTCGATCAGGGCCAGCGGCTCCCCCTGTGCCACGATGCGGCCGCCCACGATGATGGCCATGTTCTGGCACAGGTCGGCCACATCCTCCACGATATGGGTGGACAGGATGACCACCACATTTTCCCCGATCTCCGACAGGAGATTGTGGAAACGGTTGCGCTCCTCCGGGTCCAGACCCGCGGTCGGCTCATCCACGATGATCAGTTTGGGATCGCCCAGCAGGGCCTGGGCGATGCCGAATCGCTGCCGCATGCCGCCGGAATATCCCGCCAGCGCCTTCTTGCGCACCTGATACAGGTTGGTCTGCTGTAACAGGGCGGCCACCAGCTCACGCCGTTCCTTGGCCTTGGTCAGGCCCTTCAGCACGGCCAGGTGATCCAGCATGTCTTCGGCCGAAATGCGCGGATAGACGCCAAATTCCTGCGGCAGATAGCCCAGCGTGCGGCGCAGGGCCACCGGGTCGGCCAGCACATCGATTCCATCGAAGCTGATCTGGCCGGAGGTCGGCTGCTGCAGGGTGGCGATGGTGCGCATCAGGGTCGATTTGCCGGCGCCATTGGGGCCAAGAAGGCCGAACATGCCGCGCGGCACGGTCAGGGTCACGTCGTTCAGCGCCTGGACGCCATTGCCGTAAATGTGGGACAGGCCATTGATTGAAAGCATTTTTCCCCCGAAACTTCCTCTCGCATGGCGTGCGCCGGCGGCCCTGGCCGCAGCGTGGACACGCCATTAACCATATCATCATCAAGGCACGGAACTTTGCGCCTGCGCAAGGACCGCTTCTGCCATTCCCGCCGGAACCCTTTCGGTCGGCAACACAACCGCCTATATAGGTCGCGCAATGATGCTCCGTCTGGTGGCGATTACCCCGATCATGAAGCGCACCTATACCCGCAAGGAAGTGCAGGACCTGCTGGGCGCCCTGGAACGTCAGGCGCGTGATGCCATGAAGCTGGCCAAACAGGCGGAAGAGGAAGCGGCCAAGGACAGTTTCCTGGCCTATAACGACTTCCGCAACAAGGTTGGGGAGTTCCGCGCGCTCTGCATCCTGATCGAAGGCCGCCTGAAATCCGTCGATACGGCGCGTGTCGATGATCTGAAGGAAGAATATGCACGCCTGGACACGCTGATGCTGGGCCTGCTGGTCCGCGCCTCCATGCGGTTCTTCTTTGTGCTGTCGGCCAAGACCATGCTGCCCATGGGCGCGCGCGACATCTTTATCGCCGAACTGCGCAGCCTGCATGATGCGGCGGAAAAGCTGCGTCGCCCCGCCTATGCGGGGGTGATGGGCGACAAGCTGAAAGGCGATCTGGAAACCGCCGAACTGATCCTGGAAGAGATCATCGACAAGGCGCCGGGCCTGTTGAATTTCGGCTGACGGGGCTGTGCGCGACCCCGGCTGACGCCGTGCCCGGTCCGCCGCCCCGCGTTTTCCCTGGTCCCTGTGCCCGCAACCAACGGGGTAACCCGCAATCGCCTGCACCCATCCCTGTTTCTGTGTTGTTGAGAAAGTGGGCGTAACGACAACAGAAGATGGAGTGCCCCATGTCAACGATCCTGCTGATCGTCCTGATCCTTATCCTGATCGGTGCCTTGCCCACCTGGGGCTATAGCCGAGGGTGGGGTTACGGTCCGTCCGGCCTTCTGGGGACGGTGCTGATCATCCTGCTGATCCTGATCGTGCTGGGTCGCATTTAACCCCGTGACAGGGCCGGTATCCGGACGCTATCCCTTCACGCTGTTTCCAGTTTTAAGGGATAGCGTCCGTATGTCCGATCAAGACCAGACATTCCTGTCCCTGGCCGCCGACCTGTCCCGTCAGGGCATGGAAGGCGGGCAGGGCGGACCCTTCGGGTCGGTGGTGGTGATGGACGGTAAGGTGGTGGGGCGTGGCTGCAACCAGGTCACCTCCACCAATGACCCGACCGCACATGCCGAGGTGGTTGCCATCCGCGACGCCTGCCGCAGCCTGGGCCGTTTCGACCTGCGCGGGGCCGTGCTCTATGCCAGTTGCGAACCCTGCCCCATGTGCCTGGCCTCTGCCCTGTGGGCGCGGGTGGACCGCATCGTCTATGCCAATGACCGGTTCCAGGCGGCGGCGATCGGCTTTGATGACGCGGTGATCTATGAACAGGTGGCCAAGGCCCCGGACCAGCGTATCATCCCTTGCGATCACCGGCCCAATGACGATGCCCTGTCGGTTTTCAACGACTGGGCGGAGAAGGCGGACCGCGTACCCTATTGATGCTGGGGAGGGGTGATGGTGAGGGTGAGTGCGACCGATCTGCTGGTCCTGGTCGATATCCAGAATGATTTCTGTCCCGGCGGCGCCCTGGCCGTGGCCGATGGCGATGCCGTGGTGCCAATGGCCAATGATCTGGCCCGGCATTTCCACGCGGCGGGTGCCGGTGTGGTCTTGACCCAGGATTGGCATCCGCCCGGCCATTCCAGCTTCGCCGACAGCCATCCGGGCACCACCCCGTTCCAGACAATCAGCCTGGCCTATGGCGACCAGACCCTGTGGCCCGCCCATTGTGTGCAGGGCACCCAGGGGGCGGACTTCCATGCCGGACTGGATGTTCCCATGGCGGCACTGGTGGTGCGCAAGGGTTTCCGCCCCGGCATCGACAGCTATTCCGCCTTTTTGGAAAATGACCGGCGCACGCCCACGGGGCTGGCCGGCTATTGCCGGGAACGCGGCTTCAGCCGTCTGTTCTTCGCAGGGCTGGCCACCGATTTCTGCGTCGCCTATTCGGCCGAAGATGCAGCCCGATCGGGCTTTGGCTCTGTGCTGCTGACGGGCGCCAGCCGGGCCATCGACCTGAACGGGTCGCTGGCGGCGGCCATGGCGCGGCTGGCGGCAGCGGGTGTGACGGTGGTGGAGACGGTCTGACAGGCACAAGGCGGGGGGCAGGCGCATGAAAGCGTCACTTTTCTTCCCGTGCCGAAAAGATTATGCCGCCTTGTCTTATGCCGCCATTGTCAATGGTCCCGCACCGGCTGGAGGTTGCGTGCAGCTGTCCGTTCTGATCCCGGTCCTGGATGAACAGGACAATATCCTGCCGCTGCTGGAGGAGCTGTATGCCGCTCTGGCGGCCGGCCCGGCATTCGAGGTTCTGGTCATTGATGACGGGTCGACCGATGACACGGCGGCCCGCGTCGAACGGGTCCTGTCGGAATATCCGACCCTGCGGCTGATCCGCCATGCTTCCCGCGCCGGGAAAAGTGCCGCGCTGATTGCCGGCGCCCGTGCGGCCCAGGGCACGTGGCTTGCCTTCATGGATGGCGACCGGCAGAACGATCCCGCCGATATCCCCGCCATGCTGGACAGCGCGCTGGTGGATACCAGCCTGGCCCTGGTCAATGGCATCAGGCGGCGGCGGCAGGATACGCTGTCCAAACGGCTGGCCTCACGCGTGGCCAATACCATCCGCCAGGCGATGCTGCGGGATGATTGTCCGGATACCGGCTGCGGGTTGAAACTGATCCGCCGCGATCTGTTCCTGGACCTGCCTTTCATCGATTGTCTGCATCGTTTCATCCCGGCCCTGGTCAAGGGACGCGGGCGCGCCTATGCCAACCTGCCCGTGAATGACCGTCCGCGCATTGCGGGTACGTCCAAATACACCAATCTGCACCGCGCCGCCGTGGGCCTGTGGGACCTGTTCGGGATCATGTGGCTGCTGCGCCGACAGAAACGGCCGGCAGCGGTGACAGAGGTGAAGGCACCATGATCTGGACCCAGTTGAACCAATGGTGGCACGCCGCCGTCGATGGCCAGGAATGGCTGGTCCTGTTCGGCCTGTCGGCGCAGACCATGTTCATGATGCGCTTTGTGGTGCAGTGGATCAGTTCCGAACGTGCCCGGCGCAGCGTCATGCCCGTCGCTTTCTGGTGGTTCAGCCTGGGCGGTGGCCTGCTGCTGACCATCTACGGTTTCCTGAAGCATGAACTGGTGATCATTGCGGGGCAATTGCCGGCCCTGATCATCTATTCCCGCAATCTGCACCTGATCCGGCGTGAGAAGCGGGGGGCGGGGGCATGAGCCCGGAACGGCCGATGCGCAAGGCCTGGCTGATTCTGGCGCTGCTGGCTGTTGCGGCCTTCATCCAGGGTTTTGGAAGCATCCCACCCTTTGACCGGGATGAAAGCCGCTATGTCCAGGCCAGCCACCAGATGCTGGAAACCGGCGATTTCATCGATATCCGGTTCCAGGAGGAGGCGCGGCACAAAAAGCCGGTGGGCATCTATTGGATGCAGGCGGCGACCGTGCATCTGCTGACCGGCGGGCAGGATACAGGCCCGATCTGGATGTACCGGCTGCCCTCGCTGATTGGGGCCGTCGCGGCCGTACTGCTGACCGCCTGGGCGGGGCTGGCGCTGTTCGGGCCGGGGGCGGCGACGGTTGCCGCCGTGATGATGGCCACCTGCGTCATCCTGGGCGTGGAAGCGCGCATGGCCAAGACCGACGCGGTGCAGCTGGCCTGTGTGCTGGGCTGTTTCGGCGTACTGGCGCGGGCCTATCTGCGGCCCGACCGGGCCTTGCCCCTGTCCACGGCCATGCTGTTCTGGGTGGCGCTGGGTATCGGGGTGCTGGTCAAGGGCGTGATCCTGATGGTGGTGGGCACCGCCATCCTGGCCCTGTGGCTGATCGACCGGGAGGTCTGGTGGCTGCGGCGGCTGCGTCCGGCCCTGGGCCTGCCGCTGTTCCTGTGCATCATCCTGCCCTGGCTGATCGCCATTGCCATCGCCACCAAGGGCGCCTTTTTCGGCACCGCCGTGGGCCATGAATTCCTGGGCAAAGCCACCACGGGGCAGGAGAACCATGCCGCCCCGCCCGGTTACTTCCTGGTGACCTTCTGGCTCAGCTTCTGGCCGTGGGCGCCGCTGGTCCTGCTGTCACTGCCCCTGGTCTGGGCGCGCCGGCATGAGGCGGCGGTGCGTTTCTGCCTGGCCTGGATCATCCCGACCTGGGTGATCCATGAACTGGTGGTGACCAAGCTGCCGCATTATACCCTGCCGGTCCTGCCGGCCCTGGCCCTGCTGGCGGCCGCCATGGTGGTGAATAACAGCCGCCCGGCCCTTTCGCGGGGCTGGGTCTGGGCGGCGACGGGAATGACCATCATCGTTTCCATTGCCTTCGCCGGGGTCATCATCGGCTTTCCGGTGCAGTTGATGGGGCAGGTGCAGCCGGGGTCGGTGCTGGCGGCTCTGGCCATCCTGGCCGTTGCTGGCCTGACGGTCTGGCTTATCCGTGTGCCGCGCGGCAATGCGGTGGCGGGCGTCACGCTGGCGGCCCTTACGGCCTATATTGGCATCTTTGCCATGGCCCTGCCCAACCTGACACCCATGTGGCTCAGCCCGCAGGTGAAGCAGGTTTTCGACGAAAACAAGCCGTGCCCCAGCAGCATCTTGGCCGCCGGCGGCTATAATGAGCCCTCGATGGTCTTCCTGGTCGGCACACAGACGCGCCTGGGCGGGGGGGAACGGGTGGCGGCCCATCTTCTGTCCGATCCCGCCTGTGCCATCGGCATGGTCACCACGGGACGGGAGGAGGAGGCGTTCCAGGCCGCCCTGCGCGCCGCCGGCCGGGAAGCGCGGATGGTGGCGGAACTCTCGGGCTTCAATTATTCGCGTGGCAAACCGGCCATCCTGCATTTTTACTTGCTGTCTGACCGGGTTATCGCTCCCTAACCCCCTGCCACGGGGCTTTCCCGGCGGGTGTCCCTGCTGCTATCAAGGCGGCAACGTTGTTCCGGGAATGGAGGTTTTTATGGCGGGTCGTATTGATGCGCGTCTGGCCGAACTGGATATCGAGCTGCCCAAGGCCGCCGTGCCGCTGGCCGCCTATGTGCCGGCGGTCCGTACCGGCAATCAGCTGTTCATCTCCGGCCAGGTGCCGATGTGGAATGGCGAACTGCGCCATGTCGGCAAGCTGGGCGCCGGGTACAGCATCGAGGAAGGGCGCGAGGCCGCCCGACTTTGCGCCCTGAACATCATTGCCCAGGCCAAGCTGGCGCTGGAGGGTGATCTGGACCGGGTCGTCCGGGTGGTGAAGCTGGTGGGATTCGTCAATTCCACGGGCGATTTCAATGATCAGCCCAAGGTGATCAACGGCGCGTCGGAACTGTTCGGCGAGGTGTTCGGCGATGCCGGCAAACATGCCCGCTCCGCCGTCTCCGCCGCCTCGCTGCCCTTCGGTGTGGCGGTGGAGATCGAGGCCATTCTGGAAGTGGCGTGATACCGATGCATCCCATGCAAACCATAGGTCAGGGCGAAGCTTGCGCTTCGACCTGACCTATGGCGGGCAACTGGTATCGGGGTGCGGTGTCGCGGCGCTTGGCCTTACCCCCGCCCGCCCTATATCCTGACCATCCAACAGCACGGCGACGCCCATGCAAGACGGTCAGGACCTGGACACGATCCGTATCGACCTTGTCGATGATATCCGTACCATTTCGGCCACCGACTGGGATGCCTGTCTGCTGGATACGCCCGGCGGGGCCGACAACCCGTTCCTGCGCCATGCGTTTCTGGCCGCGCTGGAGAGCAGCGGATCGGTGGCCGGCGATACTGGCTGGGACCCGCGCCATGTCGCCGTGCGCGGTGCGGACGGCGCGCTGTTGGGCGTGGCCCCGCTTTATGTGAAATACCATTCTTATGGCGAATATGTTTTCGACCATGGCTGGGCCAATGCCCTGGACCAGGCGGGCGGCCATTATTATCCCAAGCTGCAATCGGCGGTGCCCTTCACCCCGGTGACCGGCCCGCGCCTGCTGGTTCGCGCCACGGCCCCACCCGGCATCCCGGGGGCGATTATCGCCACCCTGGCCGGCCTGACCCGCCGCAACGACCTGTCGGGCGCCCATGTCACCTTCCCCAGCAAGGCCGACCATGATTGTCTGGTCGATGCCGGCTGGCTGTCGCGGATCGGCACGCAATATCATTGGGACAATCACGGCTATCGGACCTTCGACGATTTCCTGGCATCCTTCAGCAGCCGCAAGCGCAAGATGGTGCGCAAGGAACGCCAGACCGTGGCCGATAGCGGCCTTGCCCTGTTCACATTGACCGGGGCGGAAATCAAAGACGAACATTGGGACGCGTTCGACCATCTCTACCGCTCCACATCCGACCGCAAATGGGGTTCCCCCTATCTGACACGCGACTTCTTTTTCCAGCTGGGCCAGGACATGGCCGACCGGGTGGTGCTGGTCATGGCGCGCGATGGCTTGCGCTGGGTGGGTGGGGCGCTCAACATGCTGGGGGAAACCACACTCTATGGCCGCAACTGGGGCGGGTCGGAGGCCTACCCGTTCCTGCATTTCGAGGCGTGCTATTACCGCGCCATCGATTTTGCCATCGCGCATGGCCTGACACGGGTGGAGGCCGGCGCCCAGGGCGAACACAAGATCCAGCGCGGCTATCTGCCGGTGAAGACCTATTCGGCCCATTACATCGCCCACCGCGGCCTGCGTTATGCCGTCACCGATTTCCTGCTGAAGGAACGGGAGGCGGTTGAGGCGCATATTGCCGACCTGATGGCGGAAAGCCCCTATCGGCAAGCGTGACGGATTTGCCGGGGCGGGCGCGGAAAATTCCGCCTGCATCGGGTGATGTCCACCCGGCATCTTTTGCCCGAGGGTGAAAAAATGGCGGATTTCCAAGGTTGTCCGCTGTTGGCACGCCGGTTGCTTTTATGGCTTCGAACCGATTTGGCCCGGATGGGTCGTGAAGCGCCAAGCCAAGGAGCACCCAAATGTCCTTCGTCCAGGATTGCGTCAGCATCTCCCGTCAGCACCTGATGGCCGGTTACCTGGCCGAAGCCGAAATGAGCTGCCGCACGGCGCTGCAGGCCGAACCGGCCCATTCGGAAGCCACCCACCTGCTGGGCATCATTGCGCTGCGGTCAAACCGCGCGGCGGAGGCGAACGAACTGTTCTCCAAGGCCATCGAACTGGACGGCGCCAAGGCCGAATTCCATAACAGCCGCGGCGTGCTGATGTATGGCTGCCGCCGGTTCGAGGAAGCGGAGGTGGAATTCGCCAAGGCCGTGCTGCTGGACGAGGCCGACCCCCTGTCCCACAACAATCTGGGTAATGCGCTGCGCGCCCAGGGCAAGCTGGCCGAGGCCGAGCCGCATTTCCGCAAGGCCGTGGAACTGCGCCCCGCCTATGCCGAGGCGCACAATAATCTGGGCAACACGCTGCGTGAGATGGGCAGCCTGGCCGAGGCGGAATTCTGCTTCCGCCATTCGCTGGCCCTGCGCCCGAAGAACCTGGATGCCGCCTATAACCTGGCAGCCCTGCTGCTCTATACCGACCGTCTGGATGAGGCCGGCCGCCTGTTCGCCAATGTCCTGGCCGGCGATCCCAGCCGGGCGGAGGCCGCCATCGGTCTGGCCCAGGTGTTCCAGGGCCAGGGCCGCATCGATGATGCCATCGCGCTGTTGACCGGTGCCCATAACCGCATGCCCGACAATGCCGCCGTGCTGTTCGCCCTGCAATTGCTGCGTTCCACCCAGATCCCCGCCTGGCACATCCCGATGATCAATGATCATGAACGCAACGACGCCTATGAGGCGGCCTTGCTGAACAATGTGAAGCCGGGGGACACGGTGCTGGAGATCGGCACCGGTTCCGCCTTGGTCGCCATGATGGCGGCGCGTGCCGGTGCTGGCCATGTCTATACCTGCGAGATGCACAAGCCGCTGGTCGATGTGGCGCGTGAGACGGTGGCGCTGAACGGCTATGACAAGCACGTTACTGTCATCGGCAAGAAATCCACCGATCTGGTGGTGGGCGAGGACATGCCGGAAAAGGCCGATGTCTTTGTCTCCGAACTGATCAATGTCGGCATGCTGGCGCCCGACATGCTGACCATCCTGCAGCATGCCCGCCAGAACCTGCTGAAGCCCGGTGCCAAGATCATCCCGGCGGCCGCCACCGTCTATGCCTCGCTGATCCAGGCCGACGAGATGCGCCGCATCAGCCCCGTGCGCACCGTCTCCGGCTTCGACATGTCGAAGTTCGACCAGTTCCGCACGCCGGGTTACTGCACCATCGATCTGGCTGCGGACGGTCACCGCATGCTGTCCAACCCGGAAAAGGCCTGGTTCTTCGATTTCTACAAGAACATGCCCGACAGTGACGCCAAGGTCCTGACCGTGACTGCGTCGGAGACGGGTGTGGCCCATGGCGTGGCCTTCTGGTTCGACCTGCATATGGATGAAAAGGTCGATTACCACTCCAAGTCGCCCAGCCGTTCCAACCATTGGAAGCAGGCCGTCTATTTCTTCAATCACGACCTGCCCGTGATCAAGGGCCAGCCGGTGATGATCGGCACGGGCTATGACCGCACGCAGATCCACTTCTACATCTGAACTGCTGATGCGGGCGTGCCAACGGTCATGACAATGACCGTTGGAGGCCGCCGACCGGCGGCTCGGCGCCCATGCGCCGTAAGCCAAGGGCGCGGATGCGCCCGCCCGGCGTTTGAGGGCGCCAGGGTCAGCTGAAAGCAAGGATGGTTGGGGCTTGATTTCTTGCCGGACCTCAACCCCTATCATCCTTGCCCACAACGGGGGCGGTGCCAAAAGGGCGCCGCCCTTCGTCGTTTCTGCTTTTCTGGTGTCG
>JAIXTS010000087.1 GCA_027483805.1 Azospirillum sp.
TCCGTCAGCACCTCAACCCCGTCGAACACGGGATCATTGGCAGGGGGCGGCGTGTGCGCCGCATTGGATTCAAAAGCGGGGGTGGACAGAGCGGCAGCCACGATGCCATTGGCCGGATTGAGGGCTCCGGTCGCCACTGCGGGATACATGCAAGGTCCCTGGGTTCGAGCAGCTGACGACTTCACCGTCAGCAAGCCCTTTATTACAACAGTGTTTGTTAAAAAATAGGCAAGAGCCTGCGCGTGAAATGCGCGACAAGCCTGCAAAATATGCATACGTGATAACGCGAACAGGATCGCTCGCCGCAAGCGCGGAACTCCGCTATTCTGGAACCCTGTTGCCGTGCCGGGATGATCGGAGTCTATCCTGTTCACCTTCCTGCTGAACCCACCCGCCCCCGTCCGGCATCTTGTCGGCACGCTGACCCTGGGCCTGGCAATGGTGATCCTTCCCTGGATCGGGTCGGAACCCAGCCTGGCCCCGCCGGGGGATGGCTATACCGACAAGCTCTTGCATATCCTGTGTTTTGCCGGGCTGGGGAGTGTGGCTCTCTGGACCTATCGCAGCCGGTGGGGACGGATCGGCGTGATCCTGTTCCTGGTGGCCCTTGGAATCGGGGTCGAGCTGGTCCAGGGCATGATTCCGGAACGCCAGGCCAGTGTCGAGGATGTGACGGCGGATATGGTGGGTCTGGTCCTCGCGTTCATACTTTTGCGACACTGGCCGCTCGCCAGGGATATGCTATCTGATCGTGTATGGAAGGCGGGCCGGCAGGGGGATTGACCTGTCGAAGTAGCCCGGTGGAAGGATGGTGGCGCGTGGGTGCATTGGGTTTCCGGTCGCCGGTAGCGACACTGTCGATGATCATGCTGACCCTGGCCTTCACCGGGGGGGCAGCAGCCCAGCAAGCACCCCCAGCCACCCCGTCAAACAGCAGCGCCATCGCCCGCTATCTGATGGGCCGCATCGCCCAGAATGCCGGCGCATGGGATGTGGCCAGCGAAAATCTGGGGGCCGTGCTGAAGCAGGACCCCGGCAATCCCGCCCTGCTTCGGCGCACCTTCCTGCTGTCGCTGGGGGAGGGCCGGGAGGAAGAGGCGCTGATCCTGGCCCGGCGCCAGATGGCGGGCGAGCCCGGTGGCAGCAGCTTTGTGGCCCATGCGCTGCTGGTCGCCCATGATCTGCGTGCCGGCCGCACCAAGGAAGCAGCCGCGCGTGTCGCCGCCCTGCCCGCTGACGGCATGTCCCCTTATATCGGCCCGCTTCTGTCCAGCTGGATTGCCGTGGGGGAGAAGGATTTCGACGGGGCGGTCAAGCTGCTGGACCCGTTGTCGAACCACGAGGGGTTCAAGTCCATCCGTACACAGCAACTGGCCCTGGTCGAGGATATGCGGGGCAACCGCGATGCGGCATTCCAGCACTATGCCGAAGCGGCGAAGCTGGGCATGCCGCTGCGCCTCACCCTGCTGATCGGCAATTTCCAGGAACGGTCGGGCGCCAGCGATGCTGCACGCAAGCTGTACCGGCAATATCTGGATGCCAACCCCGACAGCACGGTGGTCGAAGATGCGCTGAACCGGTTGGAAAAGGGGGGCACGCCGGCGCCGCTGGTGGGCACCGCCGCCGCCGGTCTGGCCGAGGCGCTGTTCGAGCTGTCATCAGCGCTGCACCAGGAAGGAGCGGCAGAGATGGCCCTGCTCTATGGCCGCGTGTCGCTGCATCTGGACCCCGGCCAGCCGCTGGCCCGCATGCTGGTCGGCGACATCCTGATGACGCGGAACCGGGATGGCACGGCCTTGAGCGAATTTCGCGGCATTACCGGTGGTCCGGGCATGCAATGGATGGCCCGGCTGCGGCAGGTCGAAGTGCTGCGGCAACTGGACCGGGACAATGAAGCCATCGCCCTGTTGCAGAAGATGGCGGCGGAACGGCCGGACCGAACCGACGCGCTGCTGCGCCTGGGCGACATGCACCGGATCGCCAAGCGCACCGATGAGGCGCTGGCCGCCTATGATCAGGCCCTGGCCCGCATCAAGGAGCCGCGACCCCGCGACTGGATGCTGCACTATGCCCGCGCCATGACGCTGGACGCCAAGGGCGACTGGTCGGGAGCGGAAGCCGGACTGACGAAGGCGCTGACGTTGCAGCCCGATCAGCCCAGCGTGCTGAACTATCTTGGATATTCCTGGATCGACCGGGGCCAGCGCCTGGACGAGGGCAAGGCCCTGATTGAAAAGGCCCTGTCTTTGCGCCCGCATGACGGATTTTTCACCGACAGCCTGGGTTGGGCCCTGTTCAAGCTGGGCAAGCTGGACCAGGCGGTGGAAATGCTGGAAAAGGCCGTGGAGCTGGAACCCGGCGACCCGTCCATCAATGACCATCTGGGCGATGCCTATTGGGCTGTGGGCCGCAAGGGCGAGGCCCGGTTCCAATGGTCGCGCGCCGCCCACCAGGCTGGCAAGGATGACGGCCTGCGCCGGTCGGCTGAAGCCAAGCTGAAGAACGGGATAGTGGCCACTGTGAAGGCGGACAACGGTAATCCGTGAACCAGCAGGATCAGCCCGTCAGGGCCGACATGCCGTGCCAAACCATATAGGCGGCGATCAGCAGGATCAGCCCAGCGGACAGGTAGGGCGCGCGAGCCATCAGCCGCTCGAACCCCACCCCGCGCGCCGATAAATGACGCACACCCAGGGCCGCCACCACACCGCTGGCCGTCAGGGTTACGGCAAGGCCGACGCTGAAACACAGGACCAGCGCCACGCCCAGGGTGAATTCCCGCAATTGCAGGCAGATCAGCAGCACCGTGATGGCCGCCGGACAGGGGATCAGCCCCCCAGTCAGGCCAAAAAGGATGACTTGGCTGTTTGTGGCCTGCCCGTTTGAAAAGCGCCGGGCGATCTCGTCGGCATGGTGGCGGGCATGGGCATCATCAGCCATCGGCGCAGGGTCGTGATGCCCGTGATGGTGATGACCGCCATGGCCATGGTCATGCGGGTGATGATCGTGATGATGGTCATGGGCATGATGCCGGTGCCGACGCCAGACGGGGGAGAACAGCCAGACAGCCATGCAGACCATGATGAAGGCGCTCAACAGCTGGAACCAGCCTTCCACCTGTTCACCGGCCAGTTCCCGCCCCAGATGCAGGCCGACCAGGGCCACCAGCCAGACGACTGCCGTATGTGACAGGGTCGCCGCCAACCCCAGCATCACCGCCTGGCCCACTGTGCCGCGTACAGCGACGATGAAGGAGGCCATCATCGTTTTGGAATGGCCGGGTTCCAGACCGTGCAGCGCCCCAAGCAGGATAGCGCTGGGCACAAACAGCCAGGCATGGGCGGCGCCCTGGCGGATCAGATCGGCGAATTCAGGCATGATGGCTCTGCGGCGCAAAGGGGACGGTCAGGATGGACGCCCGACCCCCGCCTTGTCCACCACGGCCAGCACGGCGGCGGCGGCGCGCTGACTGGGCGTTTTGTCTCCCCCCTGGCCCAACCATTGGGCCACCTGGGCCACACCTTCCATCTGTGCGCGGCGGGCCGCGGGATCGGTCAGCAGAGTGGTGACGGCATCGGCCAGCCTGTCCGGCGTGCATTCATCCTGCAACCGCTCCGGCACCAGCATACGGTCCAGCATGATATTGACCAGATTGGCATATTTTACGCGGATCAGCCGCCGGTAGAGCCGGTAGGTCAGCGGATGGATACGATAGGCGATGACAGAGGGCAGCCGGGCCAGCGCCAGTTCCAGCGCAACCGTGCCACTGGCGGCCAAAGCCGCATCGCAGGCCGCCATGGCATCGTATTTCGCATCATCCCCTTCCACCACGATGGCAGGGACAGGCCAGGCGGCCGCCGCCGCGCGCACAGGCGCCGCCACCTTGCCAAGGGTCGGCACCACCACCTGCAGGCCGGGATGACGGTCCTTCAGGATCGACAGCGTGGCCGCAAAATCCGGGAGCAGGACCTTGATCTCGCTGCGCCGACTACCCGGCAGGACGCAGAGCAGCGGCGTGTCGGTGGCAATGCCGTGGCGGACGCGGAAGGCCGCGCCTTCACCGCGCTCCACCCCGGCCTCCACGATCGAATGACCGACAAAGGTGGCAGGCAGGCCCACAGCCTCGAAATAGGGCGGCTCGAACGGCAGCAGGACCAGCAGGTGATCCAGGAACCGCGCGATCTTCTGTGCCCGTCCGGGACGCCAGGCCCAGACGGTGGGTGCAACATAATGGATCAGCTTGATCGACGGATCGGCCCGCCGCACTTTTTTCAGCACCCGGAAACAGAAATCCGGCGCATCGATGGTGACCACCGCATCGGGCCGCCGTTCCAGGGTGTCGTCCGCCGTCTGACCGATACGGCGGATCAGGGCAGGTAGTTTGGGCAGCAGTTCGGCCAGGCCGAACAGGGTCAGTTCCTCCATGGGGAACAGGCTGTCCAGACCCTCGGCGATCATGCGGTCCCCGCCGATACCGGCAAACTGTACCTGCCCGCCCGTGGCCTGCTTCAAGGCCGCCATCAGCCGGGCGCCCAGCACATCGCCCGACGGCTCCCCCGCAATCAGATAGATCAGGGGGGCGGTCATGCCTCTGCCCCGGTCACGAACAGGCCTGCGGCATCAGCGGCCCGGACAGCATCTTCACGCCCCACGAACAGGGTGCCGCCTGCCTCCGCGGCGATTCCTGAAAAGCCGGCGGCGATACAGGCAGCGACTGTATCCGGGCCCATGGTGGGCAGGTCCAGGCGGCGATCCTGGCCCGGTTTGGCGCGTTTTACCAGCACCGGCCCTGCCCCTTCGCGTTTGAGCAATCCACAGCGGGCGATCAGGGCATCGGTGCCCTCAATAGCCTCCACACCCAAGACCAGCCCGCCCTGCACCACCACAGCCTGACCAACATCTACCGCGCCCAGGGCACGGGCAATGGTGAGACCATGGGCGATATCGGACAGGGCCTGTTCATCCGGCGTGGCCTGCGTCAGTATGCCGGCCGGCATCAGCAGGTCGGCGATCAGCGTCTGAACACCGACCACCCGGAACCCCTCTTCCTCCAGCAGGGCCGCCACGGCCCGCAGCAAGCCATCATCGCCCAAAGCCCTTAAGCCCAGGCGCGCGAAGAAGCGGGCGGCGTACCAGTCGGGGCGCAGGTCGATGAGCGAGGGACGGCGTACACCGCCGGCCAGCACGATCTCTGTCACCCCCTCGGCCCGCAACCGGTCCAGCATGGCGCCAGCGGCACCCATGCGGTACACGCCGTGGGGCAGGTCGGGCGTCAGCCAGGCGTCCGCCCCCTGCCCTTCCAGCGCGACGACGAAGCAGGCACGGCCACCGCGCCGGCAGGTCTCCGCCACCTGCCGCGGCAGGTCGCCCCCCCCGGCGATGATGCCCAGCCGCCCCGCCATAGCGGGATCAGCGCGGCAGGGTCAGGGCGCGGCTGCCCCGGTCGGCCAGAAAGGACAGGATGTCGGCCACAGCCTCCACTCCGCCCGCTTCCGCTGTGACGGCGGCAATGCGGTCGGCCATCTGACCGTCACCATCGAACAGGCGGCGGAAGGCGGCGCGCAGGGCATGGATATCATCCTTGGCAAAGCCGCGGCGCTGCAAGCCGACAAGGTTCAGCCCGGCCAGGAAGGCGCGATCCCCCTTGACCAGACCATAGGGGATGACATCCGCCTCCACGCCCGACATGCCGCCGATCATCGCATGGGCGCCGATACGCACGAACTGATGCACGGCCGACAGTCCGCCCAGCACGGCATGATCACCCACCACCACATGCCCGCCCAGGGTGGCGTTGTTGGCGAAGATCACATTATTGCCGACGATGCAATCATGGCCGATATGGACACCGACCATGAACAGGCCACCATCGCCCACACGCGTCACCATGCCACCACCTTCGGTGCCGGTATTCATGGTGACATTCTCACGGATGCGATTGTTGCGGCCGATAATCAGTTCCGACGGCTCGCCCTTATACTTAAGGTCCTGCGGCGCATGCCCCAGGGAGGCAAAGGGGTAGATGATGGTGCCTTCACCAATGGTGGTGTGGCCATCAATGGCGACGTGACTGACCAGGCGCACATAATCGCCCAGCACCACATGCGAGCCCACCACACAGAAAGGCCCGATCTCCACACCCGCACCAATGCGGGCACCGGGATCGACAATGGCACTGGGATGGATGTTGGCGCTCATGGGCCGGTCCTTCTTCTTCCTGACATGCGAAAGGGCGGTTACCCGCCCTTCCCAACGCCTTTAGCAAAGGCGTTTGACAAAATTACGTCGGCCCCGTGTCCACGGATGGGAAGCGGAATCCGACCTTAATCACCCATGACAATCATTGCCGTGTAGGTGGCCTCGGCATGGAGGTTACCATCGACCCAGGCCTCTCCCTTGAACTTCCACACATTACGGCGGTTCTGGATCTTCTGCACCTTGATGTGGATCTGATCGCCCGGGACGATGGGGCGGCGGAATTTCGCCTCCTCAATCCCCATGAAATACACCAGGCGGCCCTCCGCCTCCTGTCCCAGGGTCTGCATCACCAGGATAGCAGAGGTCTGGGCCATGGCTTCCACGATCATGACGCCGGGAAAAACCGGCTTCTGCGGGAAATGGCCGGTGAATTGCGGCTCGTTCATTGTCACGTTCTTGATGCCGGTGCAGCTTTCACCGGGAACGATATCCTTCACCTTGTCGACCAGCAGCATGGGATACCGGTGCGGGATCAGTTCCATGATCCGGTTGATATCCAGCTCGGTCACCGCGACCTTATTCGTTTCCGTCGTGCTCATCGCCCCGTCCACTTTTCCCCTTTGCCAGCCGCGCCATCATGGCGACCTGGCGGAAATATTGCCGCTTGGGCTGTGCCGGCGTACCGAACACCTCCGTCATCGGCGGCACATCCCGCATCACGCCGCTCTGTGCGGCGATACGGGCCCCCGCCCCGATGGAAAGGTGACCGGCAACCCCCGCCTGCGCCGCCAGCACAGCATGATGATCAAACTTCGTGCTGCCCGAGATGCCCGACTGGGCCACGATGACGCAGCCGGCCCCGAGCGTGACGTTGTGCCCGATCTGGACCAGATTATCAATCATGGTGCCCCGGCCGATGATGGTATCGGGACCGGCACCGCGGTCGATGGTGCTGTTGGCACCCACCTCCACATCATCCTCGATGATGACACGGCCCAGTTGCGGCACGCGGACATGACCGGTCACGTCCATGGCAAAGCCGAAACCGTCCTGACCGACACGGGCGCCGGGATAGATCACTACCCGGTCACCGACCAGACAATGGGACAGCGAGGCACAGGCGCCAATGACACTGTCGGCCCCGATGCGCACATTGCGGCCGATGACGGCGTTGGCGGCGATGCGGGAGCGCGGCCCAACCTCGGCCCCCGCCTCGATGACGGCGCCGGCCGCCACCTCCACATCCCGCGCCAGCACGGCCGTCGGATCGATATGGGCAGCCGGTGAGATCAGGCCGGTGGATGCCGGCAGCGGATAGAAGGCCTGGGCGCAGAGCGCATAGCTGCGATAAGGCTTGGTCGACAGCAGCAGCGCCATACCGGCGGGCGCCTTGTCAGCCAGCGCCGGATGCACAACGCAGGCCGTCGCCCGGCTGATCTGGAACGCGTCGATATATTTGCGGTTATCCAGGAAGGAGAGGTGCCCCTCCCCCGCCTGATCCAGCGGCGCCACGTCTGTCAGGACCAGGGCCGGATCGGCACCCGCAGACAGGGAGGCGCCGCAACGGACCGCCAGATCGGCCAGCGTGAAGGGGCCGGCACGGTCGAAAAAACGGGGATCGGCCATGGGGGTTTCCTTCGTTATGGCAAAACATTGCGGCCACGGGATCACCCTTGCCGCTTATGTCGGCGGCGGAACGCTGACTGTCACCTGCGGCAGGCGGCCGTTCAGGCGCTCCAGCACCTCCGCCGTGATGTCACCGGCGGCCCCCGACTGATAGACGATGAACTGCCGCGAGATGACAAGCGTGGCGCCGGATTCCTTCGCGACTTCCGCGATCACCTGATCCAGCGTGTTGATCACGCTGTTGCGGGCCTGGTTAAAAGCGATGTCCAGGCGTCGGGTCCGTTCCTGCAGCGCACGACCGGTGGCGGAGACCTGGGTTTCAAACTCTGTACGCTTGCGGTCGAACTCTTCCACCGCCACGGTCTGGCGCAGGCGGGCCAGTTCCTGTTCGGCCTGACGCAGACCTTCCTGCTGCTGCGCCACGTCACGCTGCAACTGGTCCTTCTGCACATCCAGCTGCTGCTGGATCGTGCGCATGGCCGTGGCCTGCTGCAGGATCGTGGGGATATCCACCACAGCCACCTGGGCATAGGGCAGACGCCGCGCCGGCGGCTGGGCCACGGTGGCGGCTTCCTGCGCATAAGATGCCGGCGGCCCGGCCAAAAGGGCCAGACCGCCAAGAAGAAGGGCGATGGGGCGAAGCGCCAAAGCCCGACCCCCCGTCAGAACCGGGTACCGAAGCTGAATTTCAGCGTTTCGGTCTGGTCATACGGTTCCTTGGCAATCGGATAGGCCAGATCCAGACGGATCGGGCCGAACGGCGA
>JAIXTS010000257.1 GCA_027483805.1 Azospirillum sp.
CCGCGCGGTGTCACCACGCCCGTCAGGTCGCCCTGGGCGTTGTAGCTGAAACCCGTGGTCAGGTTCTTGCGGCCATCATCAATGACCTGATTGGTCAGCGTCTCGTTGTCGGGGCTGTACTCATAGCGGCTGACCATGCCCGACGGGTCGGTCGCGGTCTTCAGGCGGCCAAAGGCATCGTAGGTGAAAGTCGTGGTGGGCCGGCGCGGGGTGGTCTCGCCCCAGGGCGTGATGGGGGGCTGTTCCAGCCTGGTCAGCAGGCCCGTCGTGGAATTGTAGGTCAGGTCGGTGACATTGCCCCGCGCATCGGTCACCTTCGTCGGCTTGTTGAGCTGCGGGTGCCATTGCACCCGGACCTTCGTATCCGCCAGCGCCGGCAGCACGTCCGGCCGCGCCACACGGGTCATGCCGGTGGTATTGTTGGCACGGTCATAGGTGAAAAGCTGTTTCTCCCCCATCGGATAGCGATATTCCACAACCCGCCCGCGCCCGTCGGGCAGGGCCTGCGTCACATGCCCCAGCTCATCCACCACGCGGCGCAGATACCCGTCACGGTCATAGCCGACATCATAGCGGCCCCCCATCGGGTCCACCCGCGCCCCGCCGAACCCGGCGGCATAATGGAACCGGTAGGGGGCGCGCGTGCCCGCCACCGCGCCCGCATCCTCCACCGCCACAACCCGATGCTGGCTGTCGTAACTGTACCGTACAAAGGCCGTGTCTGGTGCCACCGGGCGATAGACGGACAGAAGACGGTAGCGGTTGGCCACCACACCGGTCATGAAATCATAAGATTGACCGTCCGGCCCCGTATGCCGCGTCCCCCCACAGGTCGGCGGATGCGGCGGGTTATCGTTACAGGGCGAAAAGCCGATGCTGACCGCCCGCCGATCAGACCCGGTCAGCCCATTGTCAAACCCGTCAAGGCCGGAGCGGGCAAAGCGGATCGAACGGCCCAGATTGTTGGAGACCGACACCAGATCCTGCGGGACATTGGGCAGGTTATTCACCGCCGCGTAGGAGAGGCTGAGCGTCACACCCTGGGGGAACTGCCACTCGGTCAGCCGAAAACCCTGCTGCACATGGCAATTCTCCCGCTCGGCGGTTACCACAATATGCTTGTGCTGAAAAATCTGCCTGTCGCCTGACGGGCTGGTCACTGTCAGCGCCATGCCGCCATGGCCCCACCCCCGGTTCTGCGGCCGCGGGCCGGGATTGAGGTTGCAGCCCGTCTCGATGAACGGCGTGCGGCTGCCCGTCACATCCAGACGCACGGGGCTGCCGCCAGGGCTGATCCATTGATTATTGGTCAGACGCACGAATTGCCGTGTGTCCGCCCCCACCGTCACCGTCGCCACATTGCCGCTGACCCGACCCAGCCACCAGGAGGCGGCAAGAACCGCCGCCGCTTCCCGCTCCGGCGCTGGCGCTGCGCGGTAGATATCCTGCAGGGCCAGGAAGGCGGCGATCGTATCAGCACTCGCCCTGATGTCCCCGGTGCCTAAGGTTTCCAGCACACTGGACGAAATGGATGCCGAGGAGGCCCAGTTCGTCGTCCAGGGTGATTGCGGCTGCGACAAGGGACTGGGCGTGGCACCCAGCAATTCCGGCGTGCCGCCGCGCCAGATCAGATTGGCCGACAATTGATAGGGGAACTTGCCGCTGCCCACTGACAGGCTCACCGGGCTCTGATAAGTCAGAGAGCCGGTCTTGAGATCGACGCCAAGCGCCGAGGATTTGTCCACAAACTTGGCCTTCAGCACGTCCGCTGCGGTGCCCGGATCATATTGGGCCTGCTGAAACGACTGAATCCCCGCACCGCCGCCCTTGGCATTGGCACCCTGGTTGACCGCCACATGCGCAATCTTCACAGGATCGCCATTCGTGTCATATTTCGTGGCGATCAGGGCGCCGCCGCGCTGACGCGTGCGGCGATGTAGATAGGAATTGGCGGCGTCGCCGATCTTGAATATCTCACCGATGCGCGCGCCCGGTCCTAAGAAACTCTCCGCCGAGGTCACCACCTGGAATCCTGCCCCGGCATAAAGGCCGATGGCGTTGTTCAGATCGACGCGAAAATCATCGTCGATGCTGGTCAGTGGCTCGATCAGGGATCCGTCGCCATGATAGGACGCAAAGGTCGGGTTGCCTGAGGCTTCCAGCAGCGTCAGACCCGTGGCCTGCGCCGCATTGGCGCTCCCATACTGATAGAACCGGCGCGGGCCGGCGCTGGTGAATGTCGCGGTCTGCCCCGTACCCTGCTTGTTGACCGGGTCGGTGTTCAGGGCCGGATTGTTGCTGTTATTGCCCGATGATGGGTTGTTGGCCCAGGCCAGACGGGTTGTCGTTGACACCGAGTCAGGCACGTCGGCCGCCTCTACCGGCACCTGGCCTTCCAGCGCCTCCATCGTGTGGGCAATGGCCAGCAGCGTGCCCCGGCGCGCGGTCGCGTCGCCCGTGCGGCTGGTCAGGCTGATGGCACTGTCGATGTCGATCCGGTCGAAACTGTCGGCCAGGGTGAAGAAAAGCTGGCTATTGGCGGCGGCTGGACCCTGCGTGATCCGCTTGATCGCCGTGGCCTCGCCGTCGGCGGAGACCACGCCCAGCGAATGGTGGTGCACGAAATGGCTGTTGGCCAGGGTGGCGTGCAGGCGGGCCGCCGTGCCGGCCTGTGCCAGCCATGCCGCCGCCATCTGTTCGCGCCTGCCATCACCGACGGTGCCGATAAAGCTGCTGCAGGTGGGTTCCTCAAACTGGTCCAAATCAGGACAGCCCCTGCCCACGGCATAGAGCATAGGGACCAGCTTGTCAGGCCGCGACCCCCAACGCGTTGCCAGACCCGGTCCGATCTCGCCCCAGCCATTGACGATAGTCAGTGGCACCAGCATCCGGACCTGTTTATCCGCTCCCCCATCCATGTAGGAGCCGGCGGCGGCGGCATAGGGATGATCGGCCCTCAGCACGATGCGGCCCTGGCGGCCATAGCGCACTTCTTGATCCACTATTCCAGTGGCCAGGGTAATGTCGGCCATGTCATCGCCACGCAAACGCAAGGTGCCGACGAACTTGTTCAGCCCGCTGTCCGGATTGTCGCTGGTGGACTCACCGCCTGCAACCGCTTCCTCACGGTTGAAGTTGGTGTCAAGCACCAGCTTATGCCCCGCGATGCGGTCTGCAAACAGCGTCCGGGAAAACAGTTCCGTCGGGTTTCCGCCGATAACCCCGGTGAATTTCTCGAAAATCACGGTGACCGTCAGCTTTGACCGGTACGCATCCGGAATGTCGGTCCAGGTGGCGCGGGTGGCGGCGCTGTAGGCGGGTGCGGGCGGCGGTTCGGCCGTGTTGGCCGACAGCCAGGGCTGGATTTCCGGGCGGTTGATCAGGTCCGACAAACGCCCCGCCGGCTGATCAACCTTCAACAGGGTAGCGTCGATGTAGGACAGAAGCGCGGCTGCCCGCGTGTCCAATGTGGAATCCAGACCCGCCTTGTTGAGCGTCCGTACATAGGGCACCGTCTGGTCGGTGCCCGATTCCATGCCGACGGTGGCGGCATTTCGCGCCGCTCCGGCCACGTACCCGGCCTTGTCCGCGACGCTGGGGACGCCCGACGGCACAACATAAGACTTGTCGCTGGGGTCATAGGTGACCTGCTTGCCATTGACCGTCGCCACGACCCAGACATGCGCCATCGCCACACTGTTGACCGACCCGATATAGTCGCAGGCCGGCTTGGTGCTGCCATTGATCGCCGCGGGGCGCCGCTATCGGCTGATCGGCAGGGAACTGGGGCCGAGCCAAGAATACAGTTGCAGAGATCGTCAAGCGGCACCGGGAGGCGGTGGCCGTAGCGAGTGAGGCGATGTAGGTCAGTTGGCTGCCAGCGGTTTGAGGCACCGTCCAGAAGCAGAGTGCACCAGAACCTCGCATCCATATGTAACCACCTATGAGGGTGGAAATTGACATAAATTGTCGATATGGTCTGATTGGTCGTATGCGATCAGGGGTTGCCGTTGGACAGGGTTTGGTGGAAACAGCGGGGTAGGCAGGTCTGGGAAGCGTTCCTGTGGGCGCTGCCGCTCATCACCTTCATCTGCATGGCCTTGTTCATTCACCTCGTCCAGGCAGTGATCTGGGTGATCCTGTTCGGCCTTCCCATAGCTTTCCTGGTGTGGGTCATATCGAAGGGGGCTGGGGTCAGGCCCTCTCGGGTGCTGCAGGGCATCTGCGTGCTGATGCTGCTGCGGATGGGTATCGCCTTCGGTACTTACCTCTGGGTTCACTCCCAAGAGAAGTTCGTGGTCTACACGCCTCTGGAGATACCCGCCAGTTTCAGGGATAAGCCGATTAGTGGCTGCGGGAAAAGAGGTTGCAGTGTGCTACTGGCAAGTCCGTCTGTATCCTTTGTTGAGGGGGAAGAACCCGCCTCACAGGAATATCGTGCCCCTCGCCTGAAATTTCGGGGAAGCGTGAATAAAAACCGACCGGAATGTGTCGCCATCTTGAATGCGAATCATGACATCGGCACCCGGTCTACCGATTTACGAAAGGAAGAATGCTTCGAATATCAGCAAATAGATGACTTTCAGTCAAAATATATTATTGAAGAAAGGCAATTTAAAAAGAATGTACTATTGGAAATTTTTGAAGTTGAGGAAATTACAATAAGGAGTGGAGATCAGATTGTCGCTGAAATGAATTCTTACAAAATGGACGCAGTTGGCACTTTTTTTGGTGGTAGATCGCACTGTGGCAGTGGGTCTATTGGATTTTGTGCGAGGGTTCATTGGTGGGGAATTATGCGAGACGAGTCATTGAATTTTAACTGTGAGCCATTTCATGGATATTACAATACGCTCGGTAGCAATCGGTTTATTGCTAATATCCTGAAAGAAAAACATGACTGCACCGAAAAAATGAAGAGAAATGTCGAGTGGAAATTAGATCAGAAGAGACAGTCTGATCTATTGCAAGAGAAATATAAACGAGAGCAGGAAAATAAAAAATGACAAATAGCACGCGGGTCCCCGATAAGGACATAGCGATCAGCGCCCTGATGGCGCAATTTGTATATTTTGAGTCAAACGGTGGTAATTTTGACCAAAGTGATTTTAATGTCTCATTTACACCAGAGATGCACGTCAAGTTTAATTTGAAGTTTGGTCAGGGCGAGAAACTCCCCGACTGGCCTCAGTTCTCAGCCATAACATCAGGTTGGACCCTTTTCAGCAGCAAAAATGAAAACGACTTTCAGGCGCTTTCGGTTCGATCCGATTCATCGAACAAGGTGATCATCGCGCTCGGTGGGTCGTCTCACCCCATCTTTGGAGATGAATCCGGTACTGGAGGCAGAACCGACTGGTTGGTGAACATCCGAATCCCCTTTGGCCGCGCCGTGCCTGACCCAAATTTCGATCCGTCACAGCCGCCACCTCAGCCGGCGACAACAATGTACCCAAATCCTGGGGGTGCCTACGCAGCCGCGATTGCAGAGTATCGAGTTCAGAAATTTTTGCACACATTCAAAACGTATGTTCAAGGAGTCATCGCCGCCAATCCGGAAGCAGAATTTTATTGCACAGGCCATTCCCTTGGTGGCTACTTGTGCAAGCTCGCCAAGGATTTGTTCCCGGATCATATCAAGGCTGTCTATGCCGCCAGCTCTCCCAACGTTGACTACCCTTCCGGCACACCGCATGACACGTCGATACTTGACCTCAGACTCTTGGATCGTGTTGGCATCCTGCCAGACGACGTCGTTCCAGAGATTGGCACATCAAAAGGCATTGTCGTCTATATAGACGCACAATCCTTTGGCATTGAACTTGGCGGCTGGTTCGTTGCCGGCCACGATGTCAATTTGTCTACGACAGCCTTGCTTCGCGTCATTTCTGATGCCGACGGCACCCCGCTGCCGGAGACCTCCGCGCGGGCAAACATTGTTTCCATCATCACCCGGTTCACCGAAAATTTTGCGGGCGAACAGGGGCGGGTTGTGGTGTTGCGCGAACGGGATGGCGATGTGCGCATCGAGTTCCCCGAAGCGACAGTCAACGGTGCGCAACAATCCGCATATTCACTCACCTTGCCTGTGAGTGGTCCGCCCTATCTGGGACCATCCGTGCCGGTACGGCTTGTTTGGGCGCCTTTTGAGAACGGCGGTAAAGGCGGATTTATCATCGATTATGGTAACGCCCGGCCTGCCTATTACGTGACGGACGGTCAATCAGGGACGGTACCAATTGATCCGGACACCGGCCGCCCGGTTGGCGCGCCCGACGGGGCCACGGCCGATCAGCTGCGGGAGGCATCCTACGGCACCCTCTATCCGAACCGCGACCCGGCGACGGCGACGGTGCCGCCGCCTGTGCCGAGTGCTGAACAGCTGCAAGAGATCGTCGTCACCAGGACGAAGCTGGTCTTCCCCGGCTTGTCGAACAGTCAGGTCGATGCCATCAACGACCTGCGCAAGGGTCCGCTGCGGGAGTTCTTTGGCCCGCAACTGGAGGCTGCGCTCGTTGCCGGCGACAAATGGCTGTCGTTCGAACGCCTCATTTCCGGTGACTTGCCGCCCAGTTTGGGTGTTGCCACAAATGATCCCGAACAAGCCGTCTTCCGACGGGATTTCCAGTTGGCCCGTCTCGAACTGGCTAAGAAATTCTCCCCTTTCTCGGGTAATGGTGGCGTGCCCGCCAGCAAAGCGGAAGCCCTGTCCGTGTTGGGGAAGTACGATGATGCGACGGTCGGTTCCCTCGGCACGCACCTGAAGACCATGTCCCTGTCGCCGGGTGACATTGCTGCCCTGGTGGACAGCTATTTCCCGCTTGAGGCCATTCTGGCTGACCCGGTACTGCGTGCCGATCCGGAGGTTATGGCCGCATTGCTGGCCGCTGGCCGTCGCATTGAGCGGATTTTCACCGGTCTGCTTGGGGTCAAGTTCGAGATCACCCAGCTTCGGGCCTTGGCACCCGTCGTACTGCCGCATATCCCGGAAGGGGATATGATCATTCCCCTGACCAGCAACGGCTTCTACGACCCCTCGCGTGTCCTGACGCTTGGACGGACGGTGGGAGTGATCGGCCCGCTGTATCAGGATGGGAAGTACACCGTCGTCTATGGCAACCGTCCCGCCCAGGAGTTTGATACGGAAGCGCAGGCACAGGCTTATATCGCGTCCGATGCCTATCGCCTGCTGCCCGATGGAACATCCTTGTCGCCTGCCGAAGCCATCATTGTCGAAGGTCAACGCGGGCAGGCACCAAGCAGCGACGGCAATGGCGAAACGCCGTTTGACGAGACGGCGGGGAAAAACGCCTTCACCGCCCTAACCATCATCGCCAGCCGCATTGCCAGCCAGCAGTTCGGCGTCCGCGACCCCTATGCCGCCATCCTGCTTAACGTTGCCGTCCAGCGCGCGACCGAGGAGGTGGTGCACACAACCCTGCAAAACCTCAACCTGATCAAGCCCTGGGGCGAAGGGAACACATTCCAACTGCGTCTGGCAGATGGCCTGAAGACCGGCGTCACCTCGGGACTCACCTCGCTGGTGACGTCACAGGTCATGGCACGGCTGCTGGCCGAACTGGGTGTGGAGGGCGTTCCGGCCGATGCCATCACGAGCGTGGCGTCGAGCACGGCGAGCCATTATGTGCTGCACCGCCTCGGCATGACGGCGGTGACCAATGCCCAAGGCCAGGCGATACCGGCAAGCCTTCGCGGATCATTCTCCCAGGCGCTGGAAAGCGCGCCTGCGACGATCACGGCGAACATCGTTATCGATGAGGTCTTCGGCATCAACAACCAGACCGCCAAGATGGCGGGCAACATGGCCGCCTCCCTGATGTTCGCGTTCAAGGCCGGGGGGCCCGGGGGCATCTATGCGGCGGCGGCCATGGTGGCCGTTACGGTGATCTTCGACGTTATCGGCATTGGCGTCGATCCAGATGGCCCTATTGGAAAGGTCAACCTCATCCCGTCCGGCGGTCGTTTTGTCGCGCAGGAGGCCTATGTGGAGCGCAATGGCTTCCAAGGGCCTGCCGAGCAGCTGACCATGGTCATCGAAAGCCAAATGTACACGGCGATCCAGACGTTGAACACGGCGCTGGAGGCGGTGGATGCAAGGGTTACCAGCCTGGGCAGCGGTCGCACAGGACTACGCTTCTACCTGAAAACCAATAGCTACCGCAGCATTGTTAACGGGCAGGAGAAATATTTCGGGGAACTGGGCGTCAACTCCCTGCTCATTAACTTCATCGAACGCACGCTTGCCGGTGCCGACCTTTTCATCCCCGCCTCAGCCGACCCGATTGTGGCCAAGGCTCTGCGTCGTGGTTGGTATGACTGGGCGATATATGGAAAGAGTCCGGAGTTTCGGCAACGCCTTCCAGTATCCGATTCAGTTTTCAAACTTTATGATGCGGTCGGTAAAACCTATGACCGGGGCGGTTCTGGATCAGGTCGCCCGTCAAGGCCGCCTGTGGGGACACCAGAAGAGATTGTTCTTGGCATGCTCGCGGCCACGCGCGGTGCTGCCGCTGTCGTGCGGGCAACTTACGCCAACTATATCCAGCGTCGCTCGCAGAACCAGTCCACTTACGGGATTGGCTCCTTGGACTGTTTTGATGAGTGGGTTACTGCGGTCGCGTTGTTGCAGGCCCTGGGTGAGGAGACTGGTTACACGTTCCCGGCAGTGCCGGAGCCAGGGTATCCATCCGGTGAGCTCGACAACGATAATGTACCAGCCTATGTGCAAGAGCGCTTGGGGCAAGTGCTTCATTGGCGGGCATTGACGGAGATACCGCCCATCTCGACGGGGCAAAGCACTATCCAGCCGCCGTCTGCTGTGACACTGACTGCGACGCCCGACCCGTCGGTGCAGGTGTCGTGGCAGCCGGTGGGCGTTGACGAGCAGGTCGCTGTGCAGTGGCAGGAGGAAGGCGGCCTCTGGTCCAGCGGTAAGGTCGAAAGTGGGGGCAGCAAGCTGATGCTGCCAGCGGCACAGCCGGGCCGGACCTACAAGGTTCAGGCGCAACGGCTGGCGGCACCGGTTTCCGGGGAGCGGCGGGCCAGCGCCTGGACCCCGATTAAGTCTGTCACGGTCCCCACCGGCCTTGAGGGCGCTCAGGCGACGCGCGTTGAGGTATCGCAGCAGGGGACGGACCCGGTCTGGACGGGCCGCGACGTGCAGATCAACTGGGAGGGGAGCTTCCCCGCCCTGGGTGGGGCGTCGGCGCTGCTGGCGTCGGTGGCCACGCCGACGGATGCGATGCTGGGCTATGGCGTCCGGGTGCTCGACGCCGATGCGGGCATCCTGCTGCGGGAAGTGTCGATCAGTGCCGCGCGGTCCTATACCTACCCCTATGAGGACAATGTCCTGGACAGCCGGCGGATCGGCCGGCCGGGGCCGAGCCGGCGGCTGCGCTTCGAGGTGTCGATCATCCCGCGCTCCGGCCCGGAGCAGGGGATGGACAGCCTGACGGTCCACAACCCGGCCCCGGCCAAGGTGGCCCTGCAGGCCAAGGCGGGCACCGGCTATCTCTCCATCGACATCGCGCCGGTGACGGACCTGGACCTTGACGGCTATGTCGTCTGGGTGTCGAAGGACAAGGGCTTCGCGCCCGCCGCCATGACCCCGGTCTATCGCGGGCCGTCGCCCCAGGTGACCTATACGGCACCCTCCACGGGCAAATGGTATGTGCGGGCGGCGGCGGTGGACATGTTCCAGCCGCGCGATCACCTGGACCTGACCAATATCAACCTGTCGGATGAGGTCGAGGTCGAGCTGAAGGAACTGACGATCAGCGCCAGCCAGATCATTGCGGGCCGGATCGAGAGCACGCGGCTGAAGGTGTTCTCCCGGCAATACCGCATGGGCGACATCGTCATTGAAGCCAAGCGGATCCCGAACACGCCCAACAACCTGAACAACCTGAAGATCCGCTGGGGCAAGTGGTCCGGGGTGGACTTCGTCAACGGCCAGATGGAAATCGACCCGAACGAGACGGGCACGTTCAGCAAGCATGATATCGCCTGGGGTGAGTATATCGGCACCGTGGGGACGCCCGTCTACCTGTACTGGCGATCGCCTCAGAACGTGTTCCATGCCACGCCCGACATCAGCAATATCCTGCCCACGGATGTGCTGCTGGCCAATATCCGGGATGAGGTTTCCGCCATTGACCAGTCTGGCGGCCTGAGCGGCCCGTTGCCGGCCGAATTGTCGGTCACCGGCAATATCATGAGCGCCGGCCAGGTCAATGCCAGGGTCATGCGCGCCGGTGAAATGGTCGTGGAGGAAATCCGCATCGGGCCGGAGGTCACCAGCAGGCCCGGCATCTATCTGCGAACCGCCGAAAGCACCACCTTCAAAAGGCTTAAGAGTGATGGAACGACGGAAAGCCTTCCCGTCGAGCAGCAATCCCTGTTCTGTTACGACCGGAATTACCGGCGCCGGGTCGAACTATACAGTCATGAATATGACGCTGGCATCGTCATCAAGAACGAACTTGGCGAGACTATCTTCGACAGCAACGGCTTCGGCACGGGCGTCATTGATGAACGGGCCATCCGGCCGGAAAGCGCCACCTTCGTGCGCTCCGTCATCGGCCAGCCAAGCGCCACCGTCAATGTCAACATCAAGGGCCTAAGGCCCACGGATACGGCGCGTATCGTGCTGATGGCCTATGGCAACGGCTTCGGCTCCGACCACAACACCCTGTTGCAGGTCAGGGGGGATGGGCTGGGGGCGACTTCCGACAAGTGGAACAAGAACAATCCCGAGAATTATATCGGCTTCAGAGCCGACGGCCAGGGCGTGTTCCTGAAGTCGTTCCCCGTGAGTCAGAACAAGATCTATTCCTGGACATGCTGGTGCAGCGACGGTCAGAGCACGCTTCACGGCGACGATTTCTATAACGACCTGTCCAATAAATCCACGATCGACAAAGCATTCAATTGCCGGGTCGGCCTGGTTGCTTTTGTCTCACTGAGGTGATCATGGGCCGATACGTTCTCTACAGCCCTCAGACCGGGCTGATCCGGCAGGTCATGGATATCGCGGATGACGAGGCCGACCTTTACGAGCAGCCGGATGGCGCCGTGATGCCGGTTACCGCATCGCCGGAGCTGGAACGGGATTATGTCCTGGACGGCGTGGTTATCCCCCGCCCGACGCTGTCTGCTTTCGACAAGACGTCGATCGCGGCCGACGGCATAGACACGGCCACCCTGTCGGGCCTGCCCGACCCGTGCACGATCCTGATCAACGGTCAGGAGCACACCGTCACCGGCGGCACGCTGGATCTGGATGCGGACCGTCCGGGTACCTACCGCGTGGAAATCCGGCATTTCCCCTATCGCGACTTTGCGCAGGAGATTACCGCGACATGAGAATCCGTCTGACCAAGAGCGATCCCGAGATCTCGGCCGAGCGGCAGCGCCGGTATCTGGAGGCGTGGCCCATTGCGCAACAACTTGAAGCCCATGCCGAGGCGGCGCGGGGTGAACCTGCCAAGTTGAACCAGATGCAATCCGATCTGGCCGCCATCAAACAGTCCCTCAAGTACTCCTATGAACTCTGAAAGCGAGTGATCCGTCATGGCCCAATACCGGGAAGGCAGCATCACCCTTAGCTTCGGCACCGCATCGGTCACCGGTACGGGCACCCGTTGGCTATCGAATATCAAACCGCATGACATGCTGGTGGCCGGATCCAATGGACCGGCAGCCTTCGTGGCCTCTGTCGTCTCCGACACGGAACTGCTGCTGGAGCAGCCCTGGCCAAGCCCAGACACCGTTGCCACGACCTACGCCATCCATCGGGATTTCGACCCGACGACCGGGGCGCCGCTGCTGTCGGCGGGCGATACCGGGGTCCACCTGCTGGTGAACCGGGCCATCGCCCGACTGTCGATGCAGACGGCCCCCGCCGTGGCCGGCTTCACAGCGGTACAGGATGCACGGTTCGCCCGTGACGAGGCGCAGGCATCAGCGGCAGCGGCAGCGGCCGACCGCACGACGGTCGCGGCCCACAAAGCGGATGTGACGGCGGCGGCGGCAATTGTGGCGGCTGACAAGCAGGCGACGGTTACGGCACGCGAAGCGGCCTTGGCAGGGGCTGCCGGCATTTCCGCGGATCGGTCGGCGGTGGCTGGGGACAGGGCAGCGGTGTTGACTGACCGTGCAGCCGTGGAGTCAGCCCTATCCCAGGCACAGGCCCTGGTGGGGTCGGCTGGCACGGGCGCGGCCACGGGGCTGGCCTATGCCGCCCTGACCCGGTCGCTGGTTACCGCCACGGATGTCGTAGCGGTGCATCTGTACGACACGCGTCTGGACAGTGATGGGGGCGTGTGGACGGATCGCCCCGGCGGAAGCTGGTATTGGGAGGCGCTCAACACGGCCACACGCGGGCCGTCGCGTCGGTTTCCAAAGGTGGCGCTGATCGTGGCGCGGGCGGCATCCGTCACGATTTATGACGCGCACGACCTGGATGCGGGCGGCACGCCGCGTATGTGGATGGTGTTCAACTCCAACTCAACCGCCACTTACGCGTTGTATGCCGGCGGGGGGGTAGCAATCACCGGTGTGCATGCGTGCAACGGTCGGATTTTCGTGACGTCCAATACTGCCGGGATCGGTGGCCTTACAGAAATCGATTTTCCCAGCGACCGTTCGCAGGTCCGTCGAGATAACGATATTGCATACAATGTTTGCCGCGCGCTTAACCTGCGCAATACCGCACTGTCTACCAGCGGAGCGCTGGCTAGGCTGGTGGATGATGCTTGCAACTCTGTCCATGCCCGCGTTCTGCCCGGTGCGCCGCTGGACAGCGCTGGTTTGCCGATACCGACTGTGGCCGTGGCCACGGCTGGCGGGGTGTCTGTGATCCATCCGTGGGGGATGATTTACGATATTACAGGTGAAGCTCCTCTATCCGCTGTCAACATTCTCCCGGATGGCCGCCTTTACACTCAGCAAACAGGTTCGAGCAATCAGTCGCTGGGTCCCATTCCTTATTCGGACATGACAGTGACCGCTTGGAGGTCCATCTACACAACAGTTGTCACAAACCCGGCGAACCTTCCCACGACATGGTGGCACCCGCAGCCGCATAATTGGCAGGCTGCGTTCATGGCTAACGTTTCTGCATTCGGCAACGTCAATGGACTGTTTTGGCGGATAGATGAACGCGCGCACATTTCCGCGTCTATGGTGGCCTATTGCGCCACCAACTACGCCACCGGCTGGCAGCTCGGCGACATCCGGGGCGCTTGGCTTTGCGATGCCATGGCTGGTGGGATCTCGACAACGGGGGATTTAATCAACAATGGGGATTTCGGAGGCGGGACTGCTGGCTGGTCGCTTGGTGCTGGCGCATCTCAGTCCATCATCGGCGACGAGATGCAGCTTACCGGAACCTCTTCATACAATTTCACGCAACAGACCCTGAACACCGTCATCGGTCAGACTTACATGGTGATTGCCACCCTCCGGAAGGGCACCAGCGACGCCTCACGCCTGTCGGTCTTTTCTGGGGTGGACATCGGTGACCGGATTGTCACGACAGCATCCGCCACAAATGTTCAGATTACATTCACTGCACAATCGACGACCACATACGTGTCACTCACAACCGGGTCTACCCCTGGGACAGTATTCTTCAAAAGCATATCCATGCGGATAGCGTTCGCCGACCGGAGCTGCAAGGGTCGGGGGCTCGCACTTTACGGCACGCTATCCCGTACAGCTCTACCCTGCGGGCTGGCAGCGATCAGCGGCTTCAGCGGTTCCAGCTACTTGGAACAGCAATACAACCCTGATCTTGATTTCGGGACCGGGGATTTTGCTGTTGCCTTCTGGTCGTACTGCGCCGATGTCGGCGCGTCCCGGTGCGTCATCAGTCGGGGCCAGTCCAGCAGCATGTCGAGTGCCGGACGGTGGTCAGTTATACACTTGTCGGGCAGCGGAGATTACGGTTTCGCTATTGGCGATGGCGTCGGCGTCAAGTTCATCAGCGGCGGTTCTGTTGGCGGGGCGTCAACCACTTGGCGACATTGCGTCGCCCTTCGTCGCGCGGGCGTCATGGAGCTTTGGGTGGACGGCGTCCGTGTCGCTACCGAACCCAGCACGCAGAACGTAACAAATGCGTCTGCCGTATTGCGATTGGGTATCCAACCGGACGGCACAGCTACCGGGTTTGGTGTGGCCGTTGCCTTGGCCCGCGTATCCGCCTACGCCCCGACACCCGCCCAGATCAGGCGCATGTGGGAGGACGAGCGGGCGCTGATCATTGGTGGTACGGCGGCGACCCTCGGTGGCGTCTCGAACAATGTGACGGCGTTGGC
>JAIXTS010000462.1 GCA_027483805.1 Azospirillum sp.
GGCTTTGACGGCGTCCTGATCTCCGACTGCATCTATATGGAAAGCTTAGGCGGCACGCTGGCCGAACGGGCCGCCGCCGTGCAGGGGGCGGGCGTGGATATCGTGCTGTCCAGCCATGGCGACGTGGAGGAATGGACACCCATCGCCGCATCCGTGAAGCCCCTGACCGACGCGGCAGCCGCCCGTCTGGCCCGCCCCCTGCCGCCCGCCGGCGCCCTGGTCGATGTTGACGCGGCGCTGGAAGAAATCCGGATGCTGTTGGGTGACGCCCGATAACCCCACCGTCATCCCGGCGAAAGCCGGGACCCAGCGTCAAGGCGCGGTTAGCGCCGACATGACTCTTATCGCGGCAGACGCCGCTCTATGCTGGGTCCCGGCTTTCGCCGGGATGACGAAAAGAGAAGATCACCGCCGCTCCTATTCTGGACCGAAAAATTCAACACCCTCAAAAATCCGGGTAACAATCCGTCCATTTGCAGCAAAAACCCCGCCGATAATGGCGGTGAACGACGAAATCAACGAAGTTGAATGTAGCCCTGCCGGGTATGTCTGCCCGACAGTCGTGCAAACGGAACAGGCCCGAAACAAGGGGGCCGGCCGGGACAACAGGGGTCAACGGGATGAAGTTTTTCCGCAACCTTGCCGCATTGGCGGCGCTGCTGCCAGCAATGGCGGGGACAACAGAGGCGATGGCCCAGGCCGCCCCGCTGGACAACCCGTCCACACTGACAATCGTGGCGAATTTCTCCACCGGCTGGGTGCGCAATTTCAACCCGTATAATGAGACCACGCGGCTCTACAGCGCGCGGGAATTCGCCTACGAACCCCTGATCATCTTCAACACCCTGCATAATGGCCGCCCGCATTACCGGCTGGCCACGGGCTATGATTTCTCCAAGGATCTGTTGAAGCTGACCTTCACCCTGCGCGACGGCGTGCTCTGGTCCGATGGACAGCCTTTCACGGCCCAGGATGTCGTCTTCACTTACGAGTTGCTCAAGCGCTTCAAGGCGCTGGATACGCTGGATATCTGGGAACGCCTGGCCGCCGTGGAGGCGCCGGACGCCCATACCGTGGTCTTCACGCTGAAACGTGTGAATGCCAACAGCCTTTACGAGCTGGCCCGCATCCCGGTGGTGCCCCGGCATGTCTGGTCAAAGGTGGCAGACCCCGTCACCTTCACCAATCCCGAGCCTGTGGGCACCGGCCCGATGACGGAGGTCCGGCGTTTCACCAACCAGCTTTATGTGCAGTGCCGGAACCCCCATTACTGGGACGCCGCCAGCCTGAAGGTCGATTGCCTGTCCTTCCCGCAGATCGGCAATAACGAACAGCTTCTGGCCGCCGCCCGCAATGGCAAGCTGGACTGGTTCGGCGCCTTCATGCCGGATATTGAGCGCACTTATGTTGCTGCCGATCCGGTGCATCACCGCTACTGGTTCCCGCCCGGCGGCACCGTCGCGGTGAATTTCAATTTCGACAGCCCGAATGCCGGCAACCGCGCGGCTTTCCGCAATGTGAATTTCCGCCGGGCCGTCAGCATGGCCATGGATCGCCGCGCCATCGTGGATATCGCGGGCTATGGCTATCCGATCGTCAATGAATATGCCTCGGGCCTGGGCCGTCTTTATCAGGACTGGGTGAACCAGGATGCCGAACGCCAATTCGGCAAATTCGCGAAGTACGACAAGGATGGCGCCCGCGCGCTGCTGGCCGACAGCGGCTTCCGCGATGTGGATGGTGACGGCTATGTCGACAATCCCGATGGCAAGCCCATCCGTTTCGACATCCTGGCCCCCAATGGCTGGACCGATTGGGTGAACACCACGCAGTTGGTGGTCGAAGGGTTGAACGCCATCGGCATCAATGTCCGCGTCTCCACGCCCGAACCGGCAAGCTGGGCACAGAAGCTGATCCAGGGCGATTATGACATGGCCATCAATGGCTATTTCACGGGTGAGACGCCGCACCGGTCCTTCGACACGGGCTTCCATTCCCGCTTCTCCGGCAAGACGCGGACCGCGCCCACGCGGTTCAACCACCCGGAACTGAACGCCGCCCTGGATGCGTTTGTGGCCACCATCGACCCGGATGACCAGCGCAAGGCGATGGACAAGGTGCAGATGATCCTGGCCGCCAACACGCCCTATGTGCCGCTGTTCAGCAACCCGATCTGGTACGAATACAACACCAAACGTTTCAAGGGCTGGTTCAACGCCGACAATCCGGTGGCCCGGCCCGATGTGTTCGACGGCACGCCGGAACGGCTGCTGCATCTGCTGGCGCTGGAGCCGGTGAATGGCGGCGGCTGATCCATAGGGGCCGCCCGGCCCCCCACCGAACCACACCCCCATCCGTTTTCCTTCAGATCTTCGGTTTCGGGAGAGGACCCCCCATGGCCTTCCTTCTCCGCCGGGTCGGATTCTATGTCGCCGCCTTCATTGTCGCCGCGACGTTCAATTTCCTGATCCCGCGCCTGATGCCCGGCAGTCCGGTCGACATCATGTTCGCCCAGGCCGGCGGCACCCTGCCGCCGGAAGCACTGGCCGCGCTGAAGCAGACCTTTGGCTTCATCGACCAGCCCTGGCCGGTGCAGTTTGTGGCCTACCTGAAAAGCGTCTTCACCTGGGACCTGGGCCTGTCGGTGAAATTCCACCCGCTGACGGTGAATGAGGTGCTGTGGCGGGCCCTGCCCTGGACCTTGATGCTGGTCCTGATCTCTTCGCTGATCGCCTTTGCCATCGGGTCCCTGGCCGGCATTCTGGCCGCCTGGCGGCGCGGCGGATCGTTCGACAGTATCGGCGCGCCCATCGCCCTGATGATGCAGGCCATGCCGCCCTTGGTCACGTCTCTGCTGGCCTTGTTCCTGTTCGCCATCTACTGGCCGGTGTTCCCGACAGGATATGCCTATGACCCGGAGATCGATCCCGGTTTCAGCCTGGAATTCTTCTGCTCAGTCTTCAAGCACGCCTTCCTGCCCATCGTGACCATGGCGCTGGCCCAGGTCGGCGGTTACCTGATCACCATGCGCAACAGCATGATCAACCTGCTGGGCGAGGATTATATCGTACTGGGCACGGCCAAGGGCCTGTCCGACCGCCGCCTGCGCATGGCCTATGCCGCGCGCAACGCGCTTCTGCCCACGGTCACCAGCTTTGCCATGACCCTGGGCGCGTCCTTTGGCGGCGCGCTGGTGACAGAGGTGGTCTTCAACTATCCGGGCCTGGGCTACACCCTGTTCCAGGGAATCACGGCCCGCGATTACCCGCTGATCCAGGGTCAGCTGCTGATCATGACGCTGGCCATGCTGACGGCCAATTTTATCGCCGACGTGCTTTACGTCGCCCTCGACCCCCGTCTGCGGAAGGGCTGATCCATGCGCGGCCTGCTGAAAATCCTGCTTGCCAACCGGAAGGCGGCCATTGGTGCTGCCATCGTGGCCTTCTTCATCCTGGTGGCGCTGGCCGCCCCCCTGGTGGCGCCGTTCGACATCAACCAGCGCGTGGCCAGCCCGCATGAGGCGCCCAGCGCCGAACATGTCATGGGCGCCACCCGCATGGGCCGCGATGTCCTGTCCCAGACCATCCATGGCACCCAGACCAGCCTGATCGTCGGTTTCGCCGCCGGCCTGCTGGTCACCATCCTGGGCACGGCCATCGGCGTCACCGCCGGCTATTTCGGCGGCAAGGTGGATGAGGTGCTGAACCTGTTCACCAACATCTCCCTGGTCATCCCCAACCTGCCCCTGATGCTGGTGCTGGCCGCCTTCATCGGACAGACGGGGCCGTTCGTCATCGCGCTGATCATCGGTTTGACCAGTTGGGGATGGGGGGCGCGTGTGACCCGCGCCCAAACCCTGTCCCTGCGCCAGCGCGACTATATCCTGGCCGCCGAGATGCTGGGCGAACCGGCATGGCGGATCATCACGTTTGAGCTGCTGCCCAACCTGATCTCCATCATCGGCTTCAACTTTATCGGCTCCGTGCTCTATGCGGTGATTACAGAGGCGACGCTGGAGTTTCTGGGCCTGGGCGACCCGATGGTCGTGTCCTGGGGCACCATGCTCTATCACGCGCAATCCACCTCGGCCCTGCAGGTCGGCGCCTGGTGGGAAATGGCAGCGCCCTGTCTGGCGCTGGTGATCTTCGGGTCGGGCCTGTCTTTGATCAATTTTGCGGTGGACGAGATTGCCAACCCCCGCCTGCGCACCCTGCGGGTGCCGGCCAAGGTGCTGGCGGCCCTGACCAACCGCACCACCAACCAAGGGGGCCGGGCATGACCGAACCCATCCTGTGCGTGCGCGATCTCTGCGTCGATTACGCCACGCCGAACGGCCTGTCCCGCGCCGTCAAAAACGTCACTTTCGACATTTCCGCTGGCGAAGTGCTTGGTCTGGCAGGCGAATCCGGTTCCGGCAAAAGCACTGTCGCCTTTGCCATTGCCCGCCTTCACCGGCCGCCGGCCTTCATCACGGGCGGATCGATCACGCTTGCCGGGACCGATGTCCTGGCCTTGAAGGACCGGGACCTGCGCGCCTGGCGCTGGCGCGACCTGTCGGTGGTGCTGCAATCGGCCATGAATGCGCTGAACCCCGTCCTGCGCGTGTCGGCCCAGTTCGCCGATATGTTCAAGGCGCACGGGATCAGGGACAAGGCCGACATCCGCGCCCGCACGGGCGAACTGTTGCAGATGGTCGGCATCAAAGCCGACCGCATGGATGATTACCCGCATCAGTTCAGCGGCGGCATGCGTCAGCGCATCGTCATCGCCATGGCGCTGGCGCTGCGTCCCAAGCTGGTGGTGATGGACGAACCCACCACGGCGCTGGACGTGGTGGTGCAGCGGGAACTGCTGGAGGAAGTGGCGGCGCTGCGCCACAAGCTGGGCTTCGCTGTGCTGTTCATCACCCATGATCTGGCCTTGATGAGCCAGTTCTGCGACCGGGTGGGCGTCATGCTGCGCGGGCAGTTGATCGAGCTGTCCACCCCGACCGCCATGATATCAGGCCCCCAGCAGGACTATACACGCCGCCTCTGGGCCTCCATCCCGCCCCTGCACCCGAAGCCCGGTGAGACGCTGGTCCGCATGAAGGAGACGCCGCAATGAACGGTTTGCCGGAACTGGGCACCCGCCCCGTGCTGGAGGCACGCGGCCTGTCCATGCACTTCGGGTCGTTCTGCGCGCTCGACAGCGCCGATTTCTGCCTTTATGCCGGCCGCGCCCTGGCGCTGGTCGGGGAAAGCGGGTCGGGCAAAAGCACCTGTGCCAAGCTCCTGACCCATGTGCTGTCAGCCAGCGCCGGGCATATTTTCCATGCCGGCCGCGACGTCACCAAGCTGATGGGACGCAAGGCTGTGCTGGACTACCGCGCGGCGGTGCAGATGGTGTTCCAGGATCCGTTCGCGGCGCTCAACCCCGCCCACACGGTTGACCATCACCTGACCCGGCCGCTGGCCCTGCACCGGCCTGACCTGTCGGCGGCCCAACGGCGCGATGCCGTGGCCGACCTGCTGCGCGCCGTCGACCTCGACCCCGCCATCACCCGGCACAAGTATCCGCACGAGATGAGCGGCGGGCAGCGGCAGCGGGTGAACCTGGCCCGCGCCCTGGCCGTCAACCCGTCGGTGGTGATTGCCGATGAACCGACCTCAATGCTGGATGTCTCCATCCGCCTGTCGGTGCTGGACACGTTCCGCGATCTGAAGCGCGAGCGCGGCATTGCCATGCTCTATATCACCCACGACATCGCCACCGCCCGCTATGTGGCGGAAGAAACGGCCGTTATCTTCCGGGGCCGCATTGTCGAGCGCGGCCCCACGGCACAGGTCATTGACAACCCCCGCCACCCCTACACCCGCCTGCTGCTGGCCGCCGTGCCGGAAGTGGGCAGCCCCTTCGGCGCAGGCAACAGCCTGGCCTCGCTGGCAGCCCAGGTGCGCGAAAGCTGTGAGGCGCCGGGAACCTTGCGGGAAGTGACACCGGGTCACTGGGTGCGCTTCGCGGCGTAACAGTAACGGCACGAAATCCTGGCCGTTGGTCAGGCTTTCGTGCCGCTCAGTCGACGGCGCCCATATCCATGGGCTTGGCGACGCGCCACGTGGCGCGCGGCGGCGGTCGCCGCCGTACCGACGGTCAACAATCTTAACCGTCGGTATCAGTCGCCGGGCGGGCGCATAAGGCACCCTTGGCTACGCGTCATGTGCCGCGCGGCGGCGGTCGCCGCCGTACCGCACCCTCCCCGCTTACATCGTCGTCTTTGTATCCAGGGCATAGCCCGCGGAACGCACGGTGCGGATCACATCCTGCTCTTCCGTTTCGTTCAACGCCTTGCGCAGGCGGCGGATATGCACGTCAACAGTCCGCAGCTCGACATAGACGTCGTGGCCCCAGACAATATCCAACAGCTGCTCGCGGGAAAAGACGCGTCCCGGATGCTGCATGAAATGGCGCAGCAGGGAGAATTCCTTCGGCCCCAGATGGATATCCCGGCCGCCCCGACGGACCCGATGGGCCGCCAGATCCATGGAGATGTCGGAGAAACGCAGCAGCTCTTCTGCCAGACCCGGTGAGGCACGGCGCAGAACGGCGCGGATGCGGGCCACCAGTTCGGTGGGGCTGAACGGCTTGGACAGGTAATCGTCGGCGCCGCTGTTCAGGCCACGGACCTTGTCCGCCTCCTCGCCGCGCGCTGTCAGCATGATGACGGGGGTTTCGCGGGTCTTGGGATTGCGGCGCAGCTGCCGGCAGACCTCCAGCCCGCTCATCAAGGGCAGCATCCAGTCCAGCAGGATCAGGTGCGGACTGCGTTCATCGGCCAGCAGCAGGGCTTCTTCGCCATCACCGGCGGTGACGACCCGGAACCCTTCGCGTTCCAGGTTATAGGACAACAGGGTGACGAGATCGGCCTCGTCTTCGACAACCAGGATCAGCGGCTTTAAGGCGGCGTTCATCGGATTTCCTGGGGTTGTTCAGTGACGGCCAGCGGGACTTCAGCCCTGGCTGTCGACAGGTTCAATGATGGTGAAGCTGGATTTGTCGCCCTTTGGCCGTTCTGCCGTCAGCGGCTGCCCCTTGACCAGGAAATGCACCGTCTCGGCGATATTGGTGGCATGGTCGCCAGCGCGTTCCAGGTTCTTGGCGATGAACAGCAGATGCGTGCAGGGCGTGATGTTGCGCGGGTCTTCCATCATATAGGTCAGGACCTCACGGAACAGGCTGGTATAAAGATCGTCCAGCTCTTCATCCCGGTGCCAGGCGGCCACAGCCTTGTCGACATCGCGGTCGATATAGGCGTCCAGCACATCCTTCAGCATCTCCTGCACCAGACGGCCCATGCGCGGGATGGTCCCGGCGGGGCGCATCACCGGCAGCTGCGCCAGCGCGATGGAGCGCTTGGCGATATTGGCGGCATAGTCGCCCGTGCGTTCCAGATCGGCGGAGATTTTCAATGCCGACAGCACCTCGCGCAGGTCCACGCCGACGGGCGCGCGCAGCGCCAGCATGCGGATGGCATCATGCTCGATCTGGCGCTCGAA
>JAIXTS010000167.1 GCA_027483805.1 Azospirillum sp.
CAGGCCCTGCTGGTCGGTGCCGTTGACGGCGCCATCATCCGCGAGCCGGCCCTGACCATCATTACCGGCCGCAATCCTGACGTGAAGGTTCTGGCCTATGGCCAGGACATCCTGAAGAATCAGCCGGGCAATGTCATCGCCCTGACCGATGACTTTACCTCCAAGCACCCGGACATTGCCCAGAAGCTTGTCGAACTGACGGCCAAGGCCACTGACGTGCTGAAGAAGGACAAGAAGGTGGCCGTGGCCGCGATTGAAGCCGCCATCGGCAAGGGTCTGGTGCCCGCCGCCATCATCGAACAGGCGCTGTCGTCCCCGGCGGTGAAGTTCAACACCGATCCAGCCTCGATCCTCAAGGAAACGGCCCTGGTGCAGGACTATCAGGTGAAGCTGGGCACCGTGAAGGAAGCCACGCCGGTGGAACAGATTTTCGATCTGTCCTATTATCAGAAGCTCAAGAAGTAGCTCAGTTCGAGCGGAGCGAGCCCTGACAGAGATGGATTGAAAGCCTGATACCACCGGTCATAATTTATGACCGGTGGTACGGCGGCGACCGCAGCCGCGCCGCACATGCGGCGTCGCCAAGCCAGCGGATGCTGGCACCCGCGATTGAGGGGCAGGAAAGATTGACCAAGGGTCAAGATTTCATGCCGCTTGGATCATCTGTCAGGGCTGGCCTTTGGCCCGACCTGACCTACGGATTGTCTATCAATCCTGCACTCTTTACCGGTTTATCCTAATGGCCCGCCCCCGCGCCCTTCGTTTTTCCCTGTCGCTGCTTGGCGTCGTGCTGTTCTTCGCCCTGTGGGAAGCGCTGCCCCGGCTGGGTCTGGTCAAGCCCATGCTGCTGCCCGCGCCCAGCGAGATTCCTGCCACCTTCTGGCGGGAACTGACATCTGGCGCCTGGGCCGATGCCGTGCTGCAAAGCCTGCAGCATTATCTGTCGGGTCTGGTCCTGGGCTCGGCCCTGGGCGTGGCGCTGGGCGTGGCGACGGGCATGTCGCGCACGCTGGAGGATATGACCAACTGGATCGTCCGCCTGCTGCGCCCCATTCCCGGGCTGGCCTGGGTGCCGTTTGCCATCATCTGGTTTGGCGTCTCCTCCACGGCGGCGAACTTCATCATCATTGTCGGTGTCTTCTGGATCAATTATTTCGCGGCCCTGGGCGCGGTACAGGCGGTGGACCGCGACCTGATCGAACTGTCAGAGGCGTTTGGCCACCGCTCCCCCCTGGCCAAGCTTTTCAAGGTCATTCTGCCGGCATCGGTCCAGCCGATCATGGCGGGCCTGCGCACCGGCCTGGGCCAGGCCTGGATGGCGGTGGTCGCGGCGGAACTGTTCGGCGTGGCCGGGCTGGGCCAGCGCATGATGCAGGCCTCGTCCCTGCTGGCCACCGATGTGGTGGTCGTCTACATGATTACCATGGCCCTGCTTTACGGAGTGGTCGATATGGCCTTTGTTGCCCTGCGTGACCGTCTGCTGGCGTGGAAAGCATGATTTCGATTAAGGATCTGACCCTGTCCTTCGACAGCGACCGTGGCCGCACCATCGTGCTGAAGGATTTCCATCTCGATATCGCGGATGGAGAATTCGTGGCCGTGGTGGGGGCATCCGGTGTGGGCAAGTCCACCCTGCTGCGGGTCATTGCCGGTCTGGTGAAGCCGACATCGGGCACAGTCACCCGCGACAATCCCGAAACGCCGGGCCGCCGTCCCTATGCCATGGTGTTCCAGGATGCGCGCCTGCTGCCCTGGCGCCGGGTCGTCAGGAATGTGGAATTCGGGCTGGAAGGTCTTGGGCTGGACAAGGCGACCAGGCGCCGCCGGGCGCTGGAGGCTTTGGCCTTGGTAGGCCTGGCCGACAAGGCCGACCGCTGGCCGCATCAACTGTCGGGTGGGCAGCGCCAGCGGGTGGCCATCGCCCGCGCACTGGCCGTCGATCCCGACCTGCTGATGATGGATGAACCGTTCGGCGCGTTGGATGCCATCACCCGCCAGGGCCTGCAGGACGAACTGGTCGATCTGTGGCAGCGGACCGGCAAGACTATCCTGTTCGTCACCCATGATATTGACGAGGCCGTCTATCTGGCTGACCGCGTGGTGCTGCTGGCGGGCAGCCCGGCGGGTGTCCGCTCGGCCGACCGCATCGAGGGTCCGCGTCCCCGCCACCGCGACGACGCGATGGCGCGTGAAACCGCCAATGCCATCCGGGGTCGTCTGTCCGGCACGGTGGAAGCGGGCGAAGGTATCTAAAAATTACGCGACAGCAAGTTGCTTAACGTCCGTGAAAGGAAGGACGTGGTCGATGCCACGTTCCCCTTATTTTGCGGAGGTTCTCATGGCGTCCCGTCCCATCCCCGTCGGCACCGCTTCATCCACGCGCCAGGCTTCGGCGCAGAATGGGCCGACCCAGGTCCAGACCATCGCGGTCGGCCATATCGGTCTGCATCAGCCCCTGGCCGAAGGCGTTGACCGGTTGAATCTGCTGGACATGTTTGCCGATCAGGACATGGCGACCGACATAGGTGGCAACGGCGCCGCCGATCGGCCGGCCGTGACCAGCAGCGAAACGGTCAAGACCGATACCGGCACCACAACCAGCATCGCCTTTGATGACGGTTCGACCCTGGTGGTGGAGCGGACCCGGGACGATGACACTGTCTCCACCACCTCCACCCGTAAGGATGCGGACGGCACGGTGTCGGTGGTGACAAAGCAGGTCACACATCTGGACGACAATATTGTCCAGACCGTCGTGACCAGCGACAAGGGCACGACCACCACCACAATCGCCTTGGACAGCGGTACCCGGACGGTTGATACCGTCACGGCCGACGGCGACCATACAACCTTTGTCCAGACCAGCAGCATCGACGGGCTGGTCGGTCAATACACGCTGGTCCAGGCCGATGGGGACACAGGCACGCTGGATTATTCCCTGCTGAATGACCGCGACACCAAGACCCTGACGGTGGAGGGCACGACCGCCGATGGGGTGGTCGTCGACAGTATCGTTGTCATTGATGTCGATACGCGCGTGGTTACCATCACCGACCTTCAGGGTGACGTCGCCACCTACAGCCTGCAGAATTTCCACCATCAGGTCCTGGATCACGGCCTGATCGGCCTGATCGCCGACGTGGATACCGGCTATTTCGGGTAATGCCGGTGACGAAAAGCCGCGAGCAGGGCCGTCGCCCGTAGGTGAGGTCGAGCCGCAGACGAGCCCTGACAGAACCACGCCGCTGGTGACTGTCAGGGCTCGGGCTTACGCCCTCGACCTGACCTACGGTTGCGTCCAGTCCCCGCCCCCTCACACCCGATGGTAGGGATGCCCGGCGAGGATCTGCTGCGCCCGGTACACCTGTTCGGCCAGCATGCCGCGCACCATCATGTGGGGCCAGGTCATGGGGCTGAAGGCCAGGACCAGGGCGGCCTTCTGCCGGATGCTGGCATCCAGCCCGTCGGCCCCGCCGATGACAAAGGCCAGATCGCCCACGGCAGCATCGCGCCATTGGCCCATGCGGGCGGCGAAATCCTCTGACCCCATCATGCGGCCGCGTTCATCCAGCGCCACGATAGTAGCACCAGGGGGGAGGGCGGCCAGCAGCAGCTCCGCCTCCGCCCGCTTCAACTCATCACCGTCCAGCCGCTTCTTGGTTTCCACCTCGCGCAGCTGAAACGGCCAGGTGATGCGGGCCTTGTATTCCTCGAACAGGTCGCGGGCAGGGCCTGGCTTGGCCTTGCCGACAGCGGCCAGCCAGATGCGCATTACTGGGCCGGTCCGCCGTCGAAATCAGCCGTCAGCGACTTCAACGAGGCCGGCGGCTCGACGCCCCACATCTTCTCGATGCAGTAGAAGGCGCGCACTTCCGGGCGGAACAGGTGGACGATGACGTCGCCGCTATCGACCAGCACCCAATCGCATTGCGGATAGCCTTCGGGATTGCCGACATGGATGCCCAAGTCACGCAGGCGACGCGCCACATGGTCGGACATGGAACCCACCTGACGGGCCGACCGGCCCGTGGTGACGACCAGATAATCGGCCATGCTGGTCTTGCCGCGCAGGTCGATGGTGATCGTGTCCTCGGCCTTGTCCTCGTCCAGAACGGCCAGGATCAGTTCAAGGGTGCGCTCCGGCATGTCCGTAGCGGCGGCGGCGCCGGCGGCCGGGTTGGGGGAA
>JAIXTS010000180.1 GCA_027483805.1 Azospirillum sp.
CCAGGGAATTGCCCATGGCATGGGCATATTCGGTCTGGATCAGGGGCTGCTTCCATTGCGGGTCGGTGGCATAGTCCACGATCTTGTCGATATCATCATACATGGGCGCATAGATATCGACATAATCGTTGGGCCGATGCTCCTGCATCAGGGTGCCCCACCCCAGATAGGAGATCAGGCGCGATGGGTCGCGCTGACGCACCCATTTCGCCATGGCCTCGAAATTCGGGCCGATCCCGGCCTCGTTGCCCAAGGACCAGAAGATGATGGAGGGATGGTTTTTGTCCCGCTCCACCATGCGGCGCACACGGTCGACATGTGCTTCCTTCCATTCCGGTTTATAGCCCAGCTGATGGGCCGCCCGGTCCCCCTTCTTGTTGCCCATCTCCATATATTCATGGCTTTCCAGATTGGCCTCATCCATCAGGTAGAGGCCATATTCATCCGCCAGATCATAGAGATAGGGATCGTTCGGGTAATGTGACAGGCGCAGCGCGTTGACATTGGCCTGTTTCATCAGTTCCACATCGCGGCGCATGCTCTCCCGGCTGATGACATGGAATTCAACCGGGTCATGTTCATGCCGGTTGACGCCCCGGATGGTGACGCGGCGACCATTGACCTGCACCTCACCATCGACAATGGCGACGGTTCGGAAACCGATGCGCCGGCTGGTCGCCTCCACCAGCTTGCCATCCTTGTCCAGCAGCTCGATCAGCAGCGTGTAGAGGGCGGGTGTTTCCGCCGACCAGGGGCGGACATCGTCAATCCGCCCCGACAGGGTGACGGGTGCACCGGCCTTTTTCACCCCCGCCTCGCGCTTCAGCACCTCACGCGTGCCATCCAGAACCGTGGCACGCACGCGCAGACCACGGTCCGGCCCCGCGACATCGACATCCAGGGCAAAGGTGCCCGTCCTGGCGTCGGGGGTCAGCCCTGCCTTGATCTCAAAATCGCGCAGATGTGTGGACGGGGCGGCATAGAGGGTGACGGAGCGATGCATCCCGTTCACACGCCAGAAATCCTGATCCTCCAGATAGGAGGCATCGGCAAACCGGTACAGTTCCACCGCGACCACATTGCGCTGGCCGGGGCGCAGATGGGCGGTGACGTCGAATTCCGACGGCAGCTTGCTGTCCTCGGCATAGCCGACGCGCTGTCCGTTCACCCAGACATAATAGGCCGCCCCCGCCGCCCCGAATTTCAGGAAAACGCGCCGCCCCTGCCAATCCGCCGGAATGTCGACGTCACGGCGGTAGGAGGCGACTTCATTCATCGCATGCGGGATGAAGGGCTGATTGGCGGGGAAAGGGTAAAGGATATTGTTAAACAGCGGTTTGCCGAAACCATGGGCCTGCAGCGTGCCGGGGACCACCATCCGGTCCCAGCCCGACACGTCATAATCGGGGCGGTAGAAATCCACGGGCCGGGCGCCGGGGTTGGGCGACAGGCGCAGCGACCATTGCCCATCCAGCGACAGGTGCCAGCGCTGCCCGGCCGGATCGCGGGTCAGCGCCGCCGGGACGCTGTCGAACCCGTCAAAGGTGGCGCGGGCTGGCTCCCGCCCAATGGAAAGCACCTCCGGCTGTTCCCATTCCGCCCGCACCGGTGCAGGGTCGGCAGCCAGGACCGGGACGGACAGAAGGGCGATGGCAGCACAAGCCGCCAGCAGGGAACGATGCATGGGCTGTTTTCCGGTCGTGGGGGTGAAACCGTAGGTCAGGTCGAGCCGATGGCGAGCCCTGACAGGAACAGATTGAAGGCCTTTTCTGTCAGGGATTGGGCTTGCGCCCTTGACCTGACCGGCGGCTCTCAATCCCGAATGACGAACGCCAGATCCGTCAGCGCCACGCTGGCAGCGGCATTGTGCAGCTGTTGCAGGCGGTAAAGCTGTTGGGCCGATGCCATCATCACATGGGCGGCGCGCAGGTGGCCTGCCCGATGCAGGCGTATCACCGCCTCATCGCACAGCCCGGACAATGCCTCGGCTCCGATACCATACAGGCCCTCGACCTGGTTCTCCCGCCCATCGGCGAAGCGCAGGCGCAGGGCCAGCGGCCGAACCAGCCCTTCCGCCGCCAGGGCGGCGGTGAAGCCGGCGGCGGCGTCCAGGTCGGCCCGGTGGTGCGACAGGTGGTCGGCCACACGGGCGGTTGCCTCGGTCGGTTGGCCATCCGTGCCGAACAGGGGAACCCCCTCCCGGTCATGCAGACGGGGGGAGCTTTCCTCCACCGCCAGACCCAGGACGGCGTCGGTATCGTCCGGCGGGGCCAGGAAAAACGGGTGACGCAGCAGGGCCTCTGGCAGGTATGTCGCCTGCCAGCCGCCGCCCAGCATGTACCAGCTGCGGTCCCCCTCCAGCGCGAACAGGGCGCAGAGGGTGAAGCGGCCCGTCTGGGCATGCTTCATCAGGAACAGCGGGTAGTCGGCGGCGGCCAGGTCCACTTCTGACAGGCCCAGCCTTGCATGGTTCTGTCGTTCGGCATGGGCCATGTCGGCCTGGGGACGCAGCCTTGCCTTGGCATGGCGGGTGGCGTTCAGGGTGAACACGGGCATGGGATCGGTCCTTCGGGCGGGGGGCTTATCAAACAGCCTGCAGGCCATGTTCACGGATGGCGTTCAGCAGCTGGCGGTGGCGGGGCAGGTCGCGCAGCGCCTGTTCGCGGGCCCGTTCGGCCATGGCAAAGGCGCGCTGCGCCCCCGCTGCTTCCCCGGCCAGCGGCGGCAATCCGTCATAGGCTGTCTCGAACCCCATGCCGTGCAGGATGTACTGGTAGGACGGCCAGGAGAACACTTCCGGCTGGTGCGGGAAGTCACCCGGACCGGGCGGGTGGTGCCGCCAGAGTTGAAGGCGTTCGCGCAGGCCCTGCGGGATGCTGGCCGGGTCGCAATTATCCCGCCAGAAGGCGGTGTCGGTGCGCTTGGTCAGGATGTAATGCAGTTTCAGGAACTCGATAATCCGGTCCCAATGGTGCAGGAAGGCGCGGTTGAACTGCCGCGACAGCACATCCATCACCGACCGCCGCGCCGGCAGCCGGTCGGCGATGAAATCCACTGCCGTCTCGATCAGCATCAGGGCCGAGGCCTCCAGCGGCTCCAGGAACCCTGCCGACAGGCCGACGGCGACGCAATTATGGGTCCAGAAGGTTTCCCGGTGCCCGGCGCGGATCTTGATCATGCGGGCATTCAAACCGCTCGCCATCGGCCCGGCATAGCGGCGCAAGGCCTCTTCGGCCTGTTCATCCGTCGTGTGCCGGCTGGAATAGACATGGCCGACGCCGCGCCGTGTCGGCAGGCCGATATCCCAGATCCAGCCTGCATCCTGCGCCGTGGAGATGGTGTGGGTCGCGATGGGCGAATCATCGCGCTCATAAGGGACCTGCAAAGCCAGGGCGCGGTCACAGAACAGCACATCGGTGCAATCCTTGAAGCCGACGCCGTAGGTACGGCCCAGCAGCAGGGAGGCAAAGCCTGTGCAATCTATGAAAAAATCACCCTGCACCAGGCCGGCCCCGCGCAGGCTCAGGCCGGTAATGTCCCCGTCCGCATCCTGATGCACATCGGTGATGTCATCCACCATATGGATGACGCCCAGCCGCCCGACAGCATGGTCACGCAGCAGGTCCGCAAACTTCCCGGCATCCAGATGGTAGGCATAATTGGCGATACCCGCATATTCGGGACTGGTGATGGATTTGGGCGCCAGCCCCGCCTCGCACAGGCTGGCCTGGAAATCGACAGCATTGGCAAAATCGGGGCCGCCTGTCCGGGCCAGCCGCTGCCAATGGCCTGAAAGGTTGACCTGCGTCGCCGCCTGCGGCGGGTTCAGGGGATGATAATAGCCGTCGGCATCGGTGCCATCGGTCCAGCGCACAAATTTGGCGCCCTGTTTGAAGGCGGCGTCGCAGTGGCGGATGAAATCCGTTTCCCGGATTCCGATCTTGCGCAGCGTGTTGCGCATGGTCGGCCATGTGCCTTCACCCACACCAATAGTGCCAATGGCAGATGACTCGATCAGGATGACCCGAACGCCCTCTGGCCCCAGGCCGTTTCGGGCGGCGATGCGTCCCGCCGTGATCCACCCGGCGCTGCCTCCACCCGCGATCACCACGGTCTTGACCGGCTTGTCCAACATATCCTCCCGCTTTACTTTTTTAGGCCTCATTGTCGGGCCGTTTGCGGACCGCATGGACCCAGTCCGGTGCTTCTGCACCTTGTTCATGGGGACGGCCATTTATCCAATCTAGTGGGTTGGTGGCTTTGCTGTCGAGTGTCTTTTCATATTTATCATATAAAATGATTGCTGGAAGATTGGCCGGGTGGAATTCCGGTAAACATCGTTAACCTTTTGAAATAAATAGCATTTTAGGCAGTTTGCGGACGGTCGCCACGATAGATTTTGCCCAAAACCTGATGCTGGAATATCACACCAGGTGGCTTCCCGACGCAAAAAGGCCGGTCGTTCAGATTCAAATGTTATATTTATCTGATAATTCATATATAGGGATTGGCGACGCTGCGGCAACATGTATCGACGATAAGATGCTGTGCCGCGGTCAGGTAAGTTCCAAGAAACAGGAACACCGGTCGCATCCCTTTCCCGACCGGGGTTCCAGGGAAGCATGACAAGAAAGCGGGAGGATTAGTAAAAATGTCTCAAGACAACAAGGCCCGGCGTTTGTTCGCGGGCAAGACCGGCGTCAGTCTGGCGGTTTTGTGTGCCGCCCTGTCCGCCCTGCCTGCGGGGGCGCAGCAGGCACCGGCAGCGGGCGCAGACTCGCTGGAAGAAATCGTGGTGACAGGCATTCGCCGGTCGCTGCTGGCTTCTGCTGAAATCAAGCGCACCTCCAGCGTCATCCTGGACAGCATTGCCAGCGAAGACCTTGGCAAATTCCCTGACAGCAATGTCGCGGAATCTTTGCAGCGTATCCCCGGCGTTTCCATCGACCGCAATGGCGGTGAAGGCCAGTTCGTGACGGTCCGTGGCTTCGGTCCGGAATTCAATACCGTGCTGGTGAATGGCCGGTCCTTCGCGTCGGACAACCAGGGCCGCGAATTCTCCTTCGATCTGCTGGCGGCCGAGCTGATCAGCGGCGCCGATATCTACAAGTCCAGCCAGGCCAAGATGCAGGATGGCGGCATTGGTGCCACCATCAATGTCAAGACGGCGCGTCCCTTTGACATTGATGGTTTCAAGGCCATCGCGTCCGTGAAGGGCATGTACGAGGACAATAACGAGAAGGTCTCTCCGCAGGGCTTCGCGTTGCTGTCCGGCACCTTCAACGAGGACAAGATCGGCGCGCTGCTGGCCGTATCCTATCAGAAGCGTGACACGCTGACGCCGTTCACGGCCAACCGCGGCTATATCCCCGGTTCCACTGTCGGCCCCGTCACCCGTCCGCTGTTCACCAATGTCTACGCGCCGCGCAACCAGGATGTTGGCCAGGAAGCGCAGGATCGTGAACGTATCGGCGTCAACCTGACGACGCAGCTGCAGGCCAATGACGACCTGCTGTTCACCTTCGACGGCCTCTACAACAAGTTCGACGTCAACAGCCACACCACCTCTCTGGGCAGCTGGTTCGAACCGTCCAGCTATACCGCAGCACAGATCGATGCCAACCGCACCGTCACCTCGCTGACGACCAACGGCAATGGCGACTTGATCGTCAGCTCCACCAACCGTTTCGTGACGACGCAGGCCGCCGGCCTGAACGCCGAATGGAACGCCAATGACGCGCTGACCATCAAGGCCGACGCTTCCTGGTCGAACGCCAAGAAC
>JAIXTS010000451.1 GCA_027483805.1 Azospirillum sp.
ACCTTATCCAGCCGGGGCCATGGACGCAAGCCGGTTGGTGCGCCGCGCGACGAGCATCAGGCCCGCCGCAGCACCAGGGCAACGCCGACCGCCGTCACGGCCATGCCGCCCAGCGCCAGTGGCCCCAGCTTTTCGCCGAAAAAGGCCCAGGCCATCAGGGCGGTGACGGGTGGGACCAGATAGAACAGGCTGGCCACCCTGGAGGCGGCTCCCCGCCGGATCAGGGCGAACAGCAGGAAGATGGCGCCCACCGACAGGACCAGGCAGAGCCATACCAGGGCAAAGACGAAATCGACTGTCCAGTCGATCTGCATGGTCTCCAGAAACGGGGTGGCGATGGCCAGCACGGTACCCGTTGCCGCATATTGAATGGTAGTGCCGGTGCGCAGATCCATGTCGGCGCAGAAACGCTTCTGGTACAGGGTGCCGATGGAGATGCCCAGCAGCGCCGCCGCTGACAGGCCGATGCCCAGCGGCCCGCCGATATTCAGCGACAGCTTTTCCCACACCACCGCCGTCACGCCAGCCAGACCCAGGGCAAAGCCCAGCCATTGCCGGCCTGTGATCCGTTCTCCCAGCAACGGCCCTGCGACCAGGGCCGTCAGCAATGGCTGCAATCCCACGATCAGGGCGACGGTGCCCGCCGGCAGCCCCTGTTTCAGGGCCCCGAACACCCCCCCCAGATAAACGCCATGCACCAGCAGGCCGGCCACCGCGATATGGCCCACCGCACGCCAGGAGGTGGGCCAGGGCGCCTGCTGCCACGCCGACAGGGCCAGCAGCATGACGGCCACCAAAGCCATCCGCCAGAGCAGGAAGGTCAGCGGTTCGGCATGCGGCAGGCCCAGCTTGCCCCCGATGAAGCCCGTGCTCCACAGCAGGACGAACAGGGCGGGCGCAGCCCTGCCCCAATCGGGAGTGGCAGGGCTGCTGGAAGGCGAAGCGGGAGTGTTCATGGCAAACATCCTGAAACGGCAAACGGCCGCCCCCCGGGGTGGGGGAGCGGCCGTTGACCTTAAGCACTGACCAGATAACGCAGGGTTACCTGGGATCAGTTGCTGTTCTTGCCCTGCTTGGCGACGATTTCGTCGGCAACGTTCTTCGGCACCGGGTCATAGTGCGAGAACTCCATGGTGTAGGAACCACGGCCCGACGTCATGCCGCGCAGCTGACCGATATAGCCGAACATGTCGGACAGCGGCACATGGGCTTCGACGGCGATGTTGTTGCCACGCTCGATCTGGCCCAGGATCGTGCCACGACGACGGTTCACGTCGCCGATCACGTCACCCAGGTAATCTTCCGGAACCACAACTTCGACCTTCATGATCGGCTCCAGCAGAACCGGACCGGCCAGCTTCATGGCTTCACGGAAGCAGGCCTTGGCGGCGATTTCGAACGTCAGGGCGTTCGAGTCGACGTCATGGTACTTGCCGTCCACCAGGGTGGCCTTGAAGTCCACAGTCGGATAGCCGGCGATGACACCGTCTTCCTTCTGCATCTGCATGCCCTTGTCGACCGACGGGATGTATTCGCGCGGCACCGTACCGCCGACCACCTTGTCCTCGAACTGATAACCTTCGCCACGCTCACGCGGTTCGAAGATGATCTTCACTTCGGCGAACTGGCCCGAACCGCCGGTCTGCTTCTTGTGGGTATAGGTGTGCGTGACCGGGCGGGTGATGGTCTCACGATAGGCCACCTGCGGACGGCCCATGACGCCTTCCACACCATATTCGGTGCGGACGCGGTCCAGGGTGACTTCCAGGTGCAGCTCGCCCATGCCGCGCAGCAGGGTCTGACCGGTTTCGCGGTCGGTTTCCAGACGCAGCGAGGGATCCGCGCGAACCATCTTGCCGATGGCGGCGCCGAACTTGTCCTGGTCCGTGCGGTTCTTCGGCTCGATGGAGACGGAGATCACGGGCTCGGGGAAGCGCATGCGCTCCAGCACCACGGGCTCGGTCGGATCGCAGAGCGTGTCACCCGTGTCGGTCTCGGCCAGCGACACGAAGGCGACGATGTCGCCAGCGCGGCACTCTTCCAGATCGTTGGTGTCCTTGGCGAACATTTCCACGATACGGCCGATGCGCTCGCGCTTGCCACGGGTGGCGTTCAGCAGGGTCGTGCCCTTGCCGACGACGCCCGAATAGACGCGCACGAAGGTCAGCGAACCGTACTTGTCGTTCAGCACCTTGAACGCCAGGCCGGAGAACGGCTCTTCGTCGGAGCAGATACGCTCGCCATTGGCGTTACCATCGGGATCCACCGTCTTGATGGCTTCCACGTCGGTCGGGGCCGGCAGGTACCAGACAACGGCGTCGAGCAGCTGCTGCACGCCCTTGTTCTTATAGGACGAACCGCACAGAACCGGCACGAAGGCGCCGTTCAGCGTGGCTTTGCGGATGCACTCGCGCAGCTTGTCAGCCGACGGCTCGGTGCCTTCCAGATAGGCTTCCATCGCCTCGTCGTCCTGCTCGACAGCGGCGTCGACCAGTTCGGTGCGATACTTCTGGTACTGGCTCAGCAGCTCGCGATCATAGGCGTTGGTGATCTTCAGCTTGTCGGCCAGATCATCCGTGACGTCCCAGACTTCCCACTTGGCGTCCTTTTCCTCGGAGAACCAGACATAGGCCTTCATCTCAACGAGATCGATGATGCCATGGAAGTCGTCTTCCGAACCGATCGGCATCTGCAGGCAGATGGGACGCGAGCCCAGGCGATCCACGACCATCTTCACGGTGCGGCGGAAGTTCGCGCCCGAGCGGTCCATCTTGTTGATGTAGCACATGCGCGGAACTTTGTAGTTGTCCGCCAGGCGCCAGTTCGTCTCGGTCTGCGGCTCCACACCGGCCACACCGTCGAACACCACGACCGCGCCGTCCAGCACGCGGAGCGAGCGGTTCACCTCAATGGTGAAATCCACGTGGCCCGGGGTGTCGATGACGTTGATCTTCTTGCCCTTCCAATGGCAGGACACGGCGGCCGACTGAATCGTGATGCCGCGCTTCTGTTCCTGCTCCATATAGTCGGTCGTCGTCGACGTCTTCAGATCCTTGGTATCATGAACGTCGATGATCGTGTGCTTGCGGCCCGTATAATACAGGATGCGCTCGGTCGTGGTCGTCTTGCCGGCATCGACGTGGGCGATGATGCCGATATTCCGGATATCAGAAAGCGGGGTAGTGCGGGGCATAAGAAGGGCTCCGTCGTCCAGCGTCGTGTCAAAAAGATCAACCGACCCGGCGTGGTGAGGTCGAGTGCGTGGATGAGGCGGGAGGAACCACGAAACCGCAGCGCCCATCCCGCACGAAAAAAACCGGGGTGCCGTCGGCGCCAAACGCCTCGGTTCCCCGGTGGCGGCCTATTTAGCGCGGATGCGCCCATATGCCAAGGGGGGATATGGCATGACGGGTAAGCGCGAGGGCGATGGGGATATGATGGCTTTGGTCTGCTCGTGACTTCGGCCTGGGCTAGCCCCATAACACGGCCTCTCATGCTCTATCAGCATTGCGGCTCCAGCCATTACCGGCCCAAAAGAAAAACCCCGCCAGGATCGTTCCCGGCGGGGTCTCTTTCAACCTTGAACGGTCGGGCCTGGATCAGGCGGCTTCTTCGCCGTCCTCGTCCTTCACCAGCACCGGGCCGCTGTCCTTGCCCTTGGCGGCCACGTCGCGGTCAACGAACTCGATGACGGCCATCGGGGCGTTGTCGCCGTAGCGGAAGCCGGCCTTCAGGACGCGGGTGTAACCACCGGTGCGGTCCTTGTAACGCTCGGCGATGACGGTGAACAGCTTGTCCACAACGGCATTGTCGCGCAGCTCGGCATAGGCCAGACGCTTGTTGGCGAGGCCGCCCTTCTTGCCCAGCGTGATCAGCTTCTCGACGATCGGACGCAGGTCCTTGGCCTTCGGCAGGGTCGTCTTGATCTGCTCGTGCTTGATCAGGGCGTTGGCCATGTTGGAGAACATGGCGAGACGGTGGGAGGTGGTACGGCTGAACTTACGCCCGGAAACACCGTGACGCATGGTTGCTCTCCTTCATGATCCTGGCCCCGCTGGGCGGAACCGATGGCGATCCTTGCAAGCGCCGGTACCCTTTCGGGCCAGTACGGCAAGGGCTGGGCGGAATGCCCAAGTGAAACAGGGGGCGGAACCTAGACGGCTCCGCCCGTAAAATCAAGCTCAGTACGGCTCTTCCAGACGCTTGGCCAGGTCCTCGATATTCTCGGGCGGCCAGTTCGGGATTTCCATGCCGAGATGCAGACCCATCTGGGCCAGCACTTCCTTGATCTCGTTCAGCGACTTGCGGCCGAAGTTCGGGGTACGGAGCATCTCCGCCTCGGTCTTCTGCACCAGATCGCCGATATAGACGATGTTGTCGTTCTTGAGGCAGTTGGCCGAACGGACCGACAGTTCCAGCTCGTCCACCTTGCGCAGCAGGTTCTTGTTGAAGGGGATCTCGTCCGCCTTCGACTCGGCCACGGCTGCCTGCGGCTCCTCGAAATTGATGAACATCTGCAGCTGGTCCTGCAGGATACGGGCGGCGATGGCCACCGCATCTTCCGGCGTGACCGCGCCGTTGGTCTCAACGGTCAGCAGCAGCTTGTCATAGTCCGTGGTCTGGCCGACGCGGGTGTTTTCCACCTTGTAGGCGACCTTGCGGACGGGGGAGAAAATGCTGTCGACCGGGATCAGGCCGATCGGGGCATCTTCCGGACGGTTCAGGGAGGCGGGGATGTAACCCTTGCCCGAATGAACCGTCAGTTCCATGTTCAGCCGCGCGCCGGCATCCAGCGTGCAGATGACGTGATCGGGGTCCAGCACCTCAATATCGGCGCCGGTGTCGATCATCCCGGCAACAACGTTGCACGGGCCTTCGGCGCGCAGACGCATGCGGCGGGGGCCTTCGGCACCCATCTTCAGCGCCATGGCCTTGATGTTCAGGACGATGTCCGTGACATCCTCGCGCACGCCGGGGATCGACGAGAATTCATGCAGAACGCCGTCGATATGGATCGACGTGACGGCGGCACCCTGCAGGGACGACAGCAGGACGCGACGCAGCGAATTGCCCAGCGTCAGAGCGAAACCACGCTCCAGCGGGCCAGCAACGATCATGGCTTCACGCTTCGGGTCGTTACCCGGCGTGATTTCCAACTTGTTCGGCTTTTCGAGAGTCTGCCAGTTCTTCTGGATCACAGCTGTGCCTCTTGCCATCGGGGGAAAACAACGTCCCGGAACAGGGGTATCCGTTCCATTCTGGGCCGCCACGATGGCGTGTGGCGGCCTTTCCCGAACGGTTTCTGTTCCGGGACGCGGGTAATGAAATATCAGACGCGGCGCTTCTTCGGCGGGCGAACGCCGTTGTGCGGGATCGGCGTCACGTCGCGGATGGACGTGATCTGGAAGCCGATCGACTGCAGGGCGCGCAGAGCCGATTCACGGCCCGAACCCGGACCCTTCACTTCGACTTCCAGCGTCTTCATGCCATGCTCCTGAGCCTTGCGGCCCGCGTCCTCGGCCGCCATCTGGGCGGCGTAGGGCGTGGACTTGCGCGAACCCTTGAAGCCCATCGTGCCCGACGAGGACCAGGCAATGGTGTTGCCCTGGGCGTCGGTGATGGTGATCATGGTGTTGTTGAAGCTGGCGTTCACATGAGCGACGCCAGAGGTGATGTTCTTGCGCTCGCGACGGCGAAGACGTGCGGCGTTGGCATTGGGCTTGGCCATTTGGTCTTACTCCGTCTCTTACTTCTTCTTGCCGGCGATCGGCTTGGCCGGACCCTTGCGGGTGCGCGCATTGGTGTGCGTGCGCTGGCCGCGGACCGGCAGGCCCTTGCGGTGACGCAGACCACGATAGGCCACCATGTCCATCAGACGCTTGATGTTCATGGCGGTTTCACGACGCAGGTCGCCTTCGACCTTGTAGTCGCTGTCGATGGTCTCGCGGATGCGCAGGACTTCGTCGTCGGTCAACTGGTTGACGCGACGTTCGGCCGGAATACCAACCTTGGTGCAGATCTCGGAAGCGAACTTCGGACCAATGCCGTGAATGTACTGAAGGGCGATCACCACACGCTTAGCCGTGGGGATATTGACGCCAGCGATACGCGCCACGTGTCTTCTCCTCGTTATGTCCGGCCACGATGACCGGACGATCTTCGTCCACATCCCGCCTGCCGGCTCCGGTACCCGTGGCGG
>JAIXTS010000497.1 GCA_027483805.1 Azospirillum sp.
CTGCATGCGGCATCGCCTGGAAACAAGCTATTGCCCCAAGGAAAAGTGTTTTCGTAGAAAGACTTACCCTTGCGCAGCCGGCCCGGCTGGGGCAATCTTCCTTGGTTAAGCAAAGGTGGCCGATGGCCCGTGACCTTCGGCCCGGCCGCCGGTGGGCCGCTGAAGGTCGGGTTCCTAGAAGGCTCCAGGTCCCAGGGGGGATAGACAGGCATGACCAAATCGGAACTGATCCAGCGACTGGCCGAACGCAACCCGCATCTCTATCAGCGGGACGTGGAAAAGATCGTCACCACGATCTTTGATGAGATCACAGAGGCGCTGGCCCGGGGCGACCGGGTGGAATTGCGCGGTTTTGGCGCCTTCTCCGTGAAGCGCCGGGATGCCCGCACGGGCCGCAACCCGCGCACCGGCGAAAGCGTGGATGTCGATGAAAAGGTCATCCCCTTTTTCAAGACCGGCAAGCAGCTGCGTGAGCGTCTGAACACCGACGAATAACTGGTCCCGCTACCGGCCATGAAAACCCCGCCAATCCAGGGGATGGCGGGGTTCTTCTTTGTCTGTGCGGGAAAGCGGCTAGCGCTGAGCTGGCACCAGCCATAGTCAGGTTGAGCCAGCGGCGCGCCCTGACAATCGACAAAGCCGGTGAGCTGTCAGGGCTCGGATTTGCCCTTGACGTGACTTCGACTGACTCAACAGACCTTAAAGCACCTGGCAGACATCGTCGAAATCGAAGCGCGGGCTGCGCTCAAACAGGCTGGCCGGGTCGCCATAACCCAGGTTGCAGATAAAATTCACCTTGAAGCGGCCGTCGGCGAAGAATTCCGCATTCACCTTGCCCTGGTCAAAGCCGGACATCGGGCCGCAATCCAGGCCCACCGCGCGGGCGGCCAGCAGGAAATAGCCGGCCTGCAGGGTGCTGTTGCGGAAGGCCGTTTCGAAGGCCACATCCGGGTTGGCGAACCAGGGGCGGGCATCGACATGCGGGAACAGACGGGGCAGGTGCTCGGCAAATTGCGTGTCATAGGCCAGGATGGCCGTAACCGGTGCCGACAGGGTCTTGGCCAGATTGCCCGCCGACAGGGCCGGGCGCAGCCGCTCCTTGGCCGCCGGCGTCGTCAGGAACAGGATACGCAGCGGACAGCAATTGGCACTGGTCGGACCCCAGCGCAGCAGATCATGAATCTGACGCAGGGATTCCGGCGCCACCGGCTGGTCGGTGAAACCGTTAAAGGTGCGGGCCGTGCGGAACAACTGGTCCATCGCGGCATCGGAAAGCATCTCACTCATCGTCACATCCTTGAAAGCAAGCGGACAATCATGCCCGTGATATCGGGCATCACGGGCATGAGGGCAAGCTGCAAGACGTTGAAGGATGCACCGAAACCGGAAGATGCGGATCAGCGGCGCAGGTTGGCCGGAACCACGCCATGGTCGCGGGCCATTTCCGCCCGTGTGCGCGGCCCCACCACTTCCTCCATCTGATCCACGCTCAACACGGCCTTGTCAAAGTCGGACAGGGAATTGGCCCGGATCAGGGACCGGATGGTGCGCAGATAATCCTCCCCCCGCTCTGAATAGGCACCCAGCGAATTGACCAGCATCAGCCCTTCAATGGGCTTGTCCTGGCTGCGCAAGCTGGCCCGCATCTGCCGGAACTGCGTATAGGCGCGGTGGGTATTCAGATTGTGGATATAACTTTCCACGCTGCCCTTCGGATCATCGAAGGATCTGAAGCGGTGGGTTTCGCCCTGCCGGCGGTTGCGCGGTACGATGCCGTCATCTTCCGCCTTGAAGGTCAATTGCCCGAACAGGGCATTGCCTTTCTGCGCGAACCGGGAGGTGCCCCAGCCGCTTTCTTCCGCGGCCTGGGCCAACGCCAGAGAGACCGGGATAACATCAACGCGCTGCAGCAGGGCCTTGGTATTGACGTCGCCATCGGCCATCAGACCGTACCGGGTCGCAAGCTCGGCCAGCCAGCGGCGATCCTGCGGGGCCAGACCCTGGCCTGATTGCTTGACCGCATGCAGCCGGCGTAGCCGGTCACGGTCCTGCTCAACCCGTTCATTGGCCAGAAGAATCAACGGCAGCAATGTCTTCACGAACAAAGCCTTGCGGTCGTCGCTGCTTTCCAGGGCCGTCATGCCTGTCGGCAGATCGGTCAGGACCAGACGCGGCACGGCGGTTTCACCGCTGCGTACCGCCTCGATCCGGTATTCACGGGATTGGAAAAGATCCAACGTTGCCTGTGCATCCAAGTTGAAGGTCGGATCATGGCGTGTGGTGGCGGCTGCGATCTCCACCGTGAAACCCGGGTCCGGCCGCAACACCGGCAGCAGGAACTCCCGCGCCGTCTTGTCCAGCGACCGGCTGGATGCGTTGATGAACACGGTGCCCGGAATGATCGCGGTGATAAGCAGGAACAGGGCGGACAGGCCCCATATGCGGGCAGCCGTACCGCGGGGGCCGTCGAGGCCCTCGTTCGCGTCTGTCTGCATTGTGTTTCAATCCTTTACAGTCCAAGCCGAATGGACGTCCCGCGCCGCCCGTTCAGGGCACGCGTTCGTCATTTTGCCGGAGCAAACTCCGCACTTTGGCCCATGGCCCTGAATAAGGCCGGCCGGAGAGCGTCTATGGTACAATCCACCGGCGGCCCCTTCCTGGGCTTTACCGCCGGTCGGATTTCATGCCGGTGGGGTCTAATTCCCCCGCAACGGGGCCCCGACCCCCCGGCACGCCATCTTTTGACGCCTTCTATCCCAATCCATTGCGACCGAATTGAGGCGCTTTCTACGGATTGGAAAATCACCTTACCGGATTTGCTGCACCTCGACAACCTCCGGAATGTAGTAGCGCAGCATGTTCTCGATACCGGCCTTCAGGGTCGCCGTGCTGCTGGGACAGCCGGCGCAGGCCCCCTTCATGGCCAAATAGACGATACCCTTCTCAAACCCATGGAAGGTGATGTCGCCGCCATCCTGGGCAACGGCCGGCCGCACCTTGGCATCCAGCAGTTCCTTGATCTGAGCGACGATCTCATCGTCATCCTCGTTCACCTGGTTATCGTCCGCCTTGACCTGGGTCAAAACAGGTTTGGCTGACGCAAAATGTTCCATGATGGCGCCCAGGATGCCGGGCTTCATCACATACCAGTCGCGGTCGGCACCCTTGGTCACGGTGATGAAGTCAGCGGCCAGGAACACACGGCTCACACCGTCCACCTGAAACAGCCGCTCCGCCAGAGGAGAGCGGGCAGCGGCATCGGCCGCATCAGTGAAATCGGCCGTACCGGTGCCCAGAACATCACGGCCCGGCAGAAACTTCAACGTGGCCGGGTTCGGGGTGTCTTCGGTCTGGATGAACATCTTCAACGGTCCTGATCATGCCCAAGGCGGGCCTCTCCCCCGAACTTGGGGCCAATGGCCGGCATAATCAAGGCATGCTCTGCCCATGCATGGCAGCTACCGCCATGCGCCGATGCGGGCAATGGGTATGATCCTCCGGGCACAGGCGCCGTCCGAACCCTGCGCAGACACCGGGCCGCCCGGCCAGGGCCTGCCGCACCAGGGGGGCAAGAGCCTCACCATCGGCCAGAACCGGACGCGCCACTGTCAGTGACAAGACACCCGCCGATGCCGCCAATTCCCGCCATTCATCACTGTAATCAGCCCAGCTGGCGCGCAGAAGCGGCCAGGGCACCAGCGGCAGGATCGACAGGGACGGCGTGCGTGTCCGCCGGATGATCTGTTCCACCGTCGGCAATCCGCCATCATCGAAGCCAGGCACCTCCAGCCGGGCGGTAGCGATCCGTCCCGCCGGCACCTCCAGCAACAAGGACAGTTCCCGAGCCAACCGGTCCATCTGCCACGCCAGCGGATCACCGCCGGGCCAACCCATGCCCGGAGCCACCAGCAGCAGGGACCCAGTACCAGCCCGGCCCAGAACCTCCGCGCCCCGCCGGGCCAGCACACGCAGAAAGGCGGGGTCGGTCGGATGACAACAGAGGCTGCTGGTAGCAACCTCCAGCCCGGCTGCCCGCGCAGACCGGTCCCAGACCTGCAGCGCCATTCCGTTCAGCCCGCCGGAAAACAGCGGCGATGGAGGTACCAGCACGATCCGGTCCGGCCGGAAGGCGGCCACATCATGGGCGATGGCGATCGGGGACGGGGTGGCGAACAGACCGGCGGCAAACACCCGGATCATGCCGTCACCCCAGAGCGCATTTTCCAGCGCGCCGACCAGCGGTTCGTCAGCCGCCTCTGTCAGGTCATCCAGAATGAAATGACGGGCCAGACGGCGGGCGCGCAGAGCGATCAGCGCCCGCATGGGCAGGGATGGCGGGTATTTCCGCCCTGCTGCCAGCAGGGCCCGCAGATAGGGCAAAGCCAACCCGTCCGCGACAGGCCGCCCCGGCTGCATCAGAATGATGGCAATACGGTCCCGAACAGAGGCTGTCACCACCGGCACACAAACTGTGGGATTGAGCAATCAATCCCTTGTGGCAGGCTTCCAGTCCCGGATCAACCCGGCCAAACGAGATACGTTTTCCGGTGGTGTTTCCTTGATGATGCCGTGGCCCAGGTTAAAAATGAACGGGCCGTTGCCAAGAGTTTCCAGCAGATCGATGACCGCCCTGTCCATGGCTTCACCACCTGCAATCAGCAGGACAGGGTCCAGATTGCCCTGAACGGCCACCTTGCCCTGCAGGTGCTGGGCGGCCCAGGCCGCCGGCACACCGGGGTCCAGCGATACGGCATCCACGCCCGCCTGTTCCACAAAGCTTTCCAGGTTCAGGCCCGCCATGCGCGGGAAGCCGATAATGGGTATCCCCGGGTGCCGCTCTTTCAGCGCTGCCGTGATCCGCCGGGTCGGCGCCACCACAAAACGCTGAAAATCAGCCGCCGACAGGGCACCGGCCCAGCTGTCGAACAGCTGCACCAGTTCGGCGCCGGCCTGGATCTGCATCGACAGATATTCAATCGTCGCCTCGACCAGGATGTCGATCAGCCGGTTGAACCCCACAGGGTCGGTATAGGCAAAGCGCTTCACATGCGCATATTCCTTCGATCCACCGCCTTCGACCATGTAACAGGCCACAGTCCAGGGCGAGCCGGCGAACCCGATCAGGGCGGTCCGTTCATCCAGGGATGCTCGAATGCGTGACACCGTCTCGTATACGGGCGCCGCTTTCCGGTGAAGCCCGTCCAGATCCAGTGTCAGCAGGCCCTGCTGGTCCCGGATAGCGTCCAGCACCGGCCCTTCGCCTTCGGCAAAGCGCAGCCCCTGGCCCAGGGCGTAAGGGATGATCAGGATGTCGGAAAACAGGATGGCAGCGTCCATGCCATAGCGGCGCAGTGGCTGCAGCGTCACCTCGCAGGCCAGTTCCGGGTTCATGCATAGATCCAGGAAGCCACCGGCCTGGCTCCGGACCTGCCGGTATTCCGGCAGGTACCGGCCAGCCTGCCGCATCAGCCAGAAGGGCGGCGGTGTCTGAGGCTGACCGGCCAAAGCAGCCAGCATCTTCTTTTGCGGGGCGGTAACGGAGGCGTTCATAGGCACAACCCGGGTCACGGTGAGCGTCAAGGCTTGCCGACTTTATCCCAACCATTCCCTTAACACTTAACTTTTTTAAAGAAAGGATTGGAGGTGTAGTAGGTCCTGTGGATAACGGTAATTCCTTCTTGTCCGCATTTTTGTCCACAAACAGGCTTGATGCGCGGGCTGTGGAAAAAAAGTGTGGAAAACTTTATGGACTCCCTTGCAAGAGCCGCGCAAATACTGGGCTTCTGGGGATCATTGCGATATGGGGACAATCAGGACCTCCTGTCCGATTCGTCCTTGATTCTCAGGCAAACCCACTGACTTAATCCCAGCTCGCGCAACAGGGCGGACAAAGTCGGGCTTGCCAGGGATGGAAAAGCCCGGCTACGCATTTCAGGCCCGTTCACGCACATCCGTCCCCGACATATCCCCAGGAGCGGTTCACAGGATGCATCCCGGCGATCACCATGGCGGCCATATCAAGGCGCCCAACGCACCCCGGAACTTCCACCTGCATCTGGTCTCCGATGCGACGGGGGAGACGATCAATTCCGTCGCCCGTGCCTGTGTCAGTCAGTTCGACCAGGTACATCCGATCGAACATTTCTGGAATCTGGTCCGCACCGAACGCCAGCTGGACATGGTGCTGGAGGGCATCCGGGAAAATCCGGGTCTGGTGATGTTCACACTGGTGAATGGAAAGCTGCGGCACAAGTTGCAGGACACGTGCCGCGAGCTGGGCATTCCCAGCATTTCGGTGCTGGATCCGCTGATCAATGCGCTGGGCACCTATCTGGGCCTTCAGAGCCAGTCGAAGCCTGGGCGCCAGCATGCCCTGACCGCCGAATATTTCGGCCGCATCGATGCCATGGATTTTGCCCTCAATCATGATGATGGGCAAAGCGCCTGGGGCCTGCATGATGCCGATGTCATCCTGGTTGGGGTCAGCCGCACATCCAAGACACCGACCTGCATCTATCTGGCCAATCGTGGCATCAAGGCGGCCAACATCCCCTATGTGCCGAACTGTCCGCTGCCGCCGGAGCTGGATCTGCTGACACGGCCGCTGATCGTGGGCCTGACCAAGGATCCGGAACGGCTGGTGCAGATCCGGCGCAACCGGTTGAAGCTGCTGAACCAGGGGGACGACACCTCCTATACCGATCCTGAACGGGTCCGGGAGGAGTTGCTGGAGGCACGGCGTCTGTTCACCCGCAAGGGCTGGGCTGTGATTGATGTCTCACGCCGGTCGATCGAGGAGACGGCGGCGGAAGTCATGATGCTGCTGGCCCGCCGCCGGCCCCAGGTCGTGGCCGCCGCCGCCACGCCTACCGGTGCGAACACTGCCCAGGGGAATGAGTGATGCCTGTCTTCCTGACCTCCCAACCCATCATCCTGGCCTCTGCCAGCCCATCGCGCCGCCGCATGCTGGAAGCGGCCGGCGTGGAGGTACATGCCGAAGCGGCGCGGGTGGATGAGGAAGAGATCAAACTGTCGGGTAAGGCCGCCGGCATGAAGCCACCGGAGGTGGCAGAGGCCCTGGCCGATCTGAAAGCCTCCAAACTGGCGCGCAAATATGTCGGTGCCTATGTGGTGGGCGGGGATCAGATGCTTGAATGCGATGGGCGCTGGTTCGACAAGCCGGGGGACCGGGCCGATGCCGCCAATGATCTGCGCCTTCTCTCGGGCCGGACCCATACGCTCTATTCCGCCGTGGTCGTTTTCCACAATGGCACGCGGGTCTGGCACCATATTGATCACGCCACTCTGACCATGCGTTCGCTGACGGATGATTTCATCAGCCGCTACCTGGATGCGGCCGGGGATGCGGTCCTGGCCTGTGCCGGGTCCTATCAGGTGGAAGGGCTGGGCGCACAGCTGTTCAACAAGGTGAAAGGCGATCATTTCACCATCCAGGGTCTGCCCCTGTTGCCGCTGCTGGATTTCCTGCGCGTGCGCAAGGTTCTGCCGGCCTGACGGGGAGCGTATCGGAATGTTGACGGGTAAGGGACTGGTCGCAGGTGTCATGGGCTGGCCCATCAGCCATTCACGCAGCCCGCTGCTGCATGGGTTCTGGTTGCGGCATTATGGCATCGACGGGGCCTATGTGCCGCTGGCCGTCCCGCCGGACCGGGCCGAACAGGCCATCCGGGCCTTGCCCGCCATGGGTTTTCGCGGCTGCAACGTCACCATTCCGCATAAGGAGGTGGCGTTCCGCATTGTAGACCGGCTGGACAGCAGTGCCCGGCGTATTGGGGCCGTCAACACCATCATCGTGGCCCCGGACGGCACCCTGGAAGGGCGGAATACTGATGGGTTCGGTTTCTGGGAAAATCTGGCCGGCAGCGCGCCGGCCGACTGGGCCGTGACACGCGGCCCGTCGGTGGTGCTGGGGGCGGGCGGCGCGGCGCGGGCCGTTGTCGTGGCCTTGCTGGATGCTGGCGCCCCGGAAATCCGGCTGTTGAACCGCACCCAGGCGCGTGCGGCGGAGATTGCCGCCGATCTGGGGGACCCGCGGATCAGGGTCGGCGCCTGGGACGGACGCGATGCGGCCCTGGATGGTGCGGTGCTGCTGGTCAATTCCACCAGCCAGGGCATGACAGGATACCCGCCCCTGGAAATCGACCTGTCCGCCCTGCCGCCCGATGCCATTGTCACCGATATCGTCTATGTCCCGCTGGTGACGCCCCTGCTTGCCGCCGCGTCGGCACGCGGCAATCCCACCGTGGATGGGCTGGGCATGCTGCTGCATCAGGCGCGCCCTGGCTTCCATGCCTGGTTCGGGACCGATCCCCAGGTCAGCGATGACCTGCGCCGCTTCGTGCTGGACCCGCGATGATCATATTGGGCCTGACCGGTTCCATCGGCATGGGAAAGTCCACGGCCGCCGCCATGCTGCGCCGCCTGGGCTGTCCCGTCCACGATGCCGATGCAACTGTCCACCGGCTCTATGCCAAGGGGGGCAGGGCGGTGGCACAGGTGCGGGCCCTGTTCCCCGATACTGTGAAGAACGGGGCGGTGGATCGTGCGGCCCTGGCCGCCTGTGTGCTGGGCAAACCCGACGCCCTGAAGCGTCTGGAGGCGGCGGTGCATCCGCTGACCCGCGCCGATGCCGATGCTTTCCTGAAACGCTGCGCAAGGCGGCGGGTTCCGGTCGTGGTGATGGATATCCCCCTGCTGTACGAGACGAAGGGGGAACGGCGGGTGGATGCCGTGGCCGTCGTTTCCGCCCCGACCTGGCTGCAGCACCAGCGTGTGCTGGCCCGGCCCGGCATGAATCCGGTGAAGCTGGCCAATATCCTGGCCCGTCAGGTGCCGGATACCGTGAAGCGGCGACGGGCGGAATTTGTCGTGCCCACCGGCCTGGGCCGGCACTTGACCCTGTGCCACCTGCGCCGCATCGTGATGATCCTGAAGCACCGGCAGGGCCGTGTCTGGTCGCCCGCGAGAAAGGCCTGAACCACCATGCGTGAGATCGTCCTCGACACCGAAACCACGGGCATCGATCCGCTGAACGGCGACCGCATCGTCGAAATCGGTTGTGTGGAACTGTTCAACCATGTGGCCACGGGCAAACATTACCACACCTACCTGAACCCCGAACGTGACATGCCGGCGGAAGCAGAGGCGGTGCATGGTCTTTCAGCGGCCTTCCTGGCCGACAAGCCCTTGTTCCCCGCCATTGTCGGCGATTTCCTGGACTTCATCGATGGTGCCCAGCTGGTCATCCACAATGCCTCTTTCGATATCGGTTTCCTGAACATGGAACTGGTGCGGATCGGCATGGGCAAACTGTCAAACCCGGTGGTCGATACGGTGAAGATCGCGCGCAAGCGCTTTCCCGGCGCCCCGGCCAGCCTGGATGCGCTGTGCCGCCGCTTCGAAATCGACAATTCAAACCGCACCCTGCACGGCGCCCTGCTGGACAGCCAGCTGCTGGCGGAGGTTTATCTGGAACTGATGGGCGGTCGGCAGCCGGATCTGGTCTTGGCCGGTGGTCCGGGCCAGAACCGCGCCACCGCCGATGCCGGCCCCGTCCGGGCGGAACGGCCCTTCCGACCCGCCCGCCCGCATGCACCGGCCCCCGAAGAGCTGGCCGCGCATGACGCCTTTGTGAAGGGGCTGAAGAACGCTGCTTGGCTGGATTCCTGAGGGTGGATTGGACCCCTTGTTCCATGTGAAACAAGGTTACTGTCGCCATCCTGACCGATCATCACAAACGGAACAGCGATCCATGCATCACAGCATCACCCGTCGCCAATGGCTTGCCGGCACGGCCGGTCTTGCCCTGGCCGCTACCGCCCCGTTGCCCGCCTTTGGCCAGGGTCTGCCGGGCCCGCTCTCGCTGTCGGACGCGGCCAGGCCCAAGAACAAGGGTGACGCGGCGGCGCTGCAGGCCTTTTTTGCCGAAACATTCGAGGCGGCTTTGTCGTTGTCGCCCGAAACCCAGACGCAGTTGGGCCGCAAGACCGGGTATGACCGCTGGGATGATGGCAGCGATGCTTTTGCCGAAGCCGCCATGGCCCGTACACGCCAGGCGCTGGAGCTGCTGCGCCAGGGGTGGGACCCGGCCCAGCTGGGTACGGCCGACCGCCTGAATTTCCGGCTGTTTGAGGCGCAGTGCGAGGCTGAAATCGAGGAACATCGCTGGCGCCATCACCGCTATCCGCTGAACCATCTTTATGGCCGCCATACCGGCATCCCCAGCTTCCTGGCCAATCAGCAGCAGGTGGCGGATGTGTCGGACGCCCGGGCCTATCTGGCCCGCCTGAACGGCATTCCCGCGGTCATTCAGAATGTCATCCGCCGGGGGGAGGATGCGGCCGCACGCGGGGTGGTGCCTCCGAAATTCTCGGCGACCAAGATGCGGCCCGACATCCGGGCCGTCATCACCGGCGCGCCGTTCGATTCGGGGCCGGACAGCGCGCTTTATGCCGATTTCAAGAAAAAGGTCGCCGCCCTGTCCATCCCACAGGCGGAAAAGGACAAGCTGGTGGCCGAGGCCGCGACGATCCTGACCAGCCGGGTCAAGCCCGCCTATGAGGCGATGGACGCCGCCATGGCCAAACTGGAAGCCGTCGCCACCCAGGATGATGGTGTGTGGAAGCTGCCCGACGGCGACGCCTATTACCGATTCTGTGTGAAGAACAGCACCACGACGGACATGAGCCCGGATCAGGTCCATGAACTGGGTCTGAAACATGTGGCGCTGCTGCAGAAGGACATGCACGAGATCATGCGCAAGGTGGAATTCCAGGGCACCCTGCCGGAATTCTTCAACCATCTGCGCACCGATCCGCAGTTCTATTTCAGCGACGATGATGCCGGCCGGGCCGCCTATCTGGCCCATTGCGACAAGGTGATCGCCGATTATTCCAAGCGCCTGGATGAATGGTTCATCACCAAACCCAAGGCCCCGGTGATCGTGAAGCGGGTGGAGCCCTACCGGGAGAAGTCGGCCCCGCCGGCCTTCTATAATCAACCGTCACCCGACGGGTCGCGTCCGGGCATCTTCTACGCCAACCTTGCCAATATGCGGGAAATGGCCAAATGGCAGATCGACGCCATCGTCTATCACGAGGCGATCCCTGGCCATCACATGCAGATCGCCATTTCTCAGGAACTGGGTGATGTGCCGGAATTCCGCCGCTACAGCTTTTTCGGCGCCTATATCGAGGGCTGGGGCCTTTATGCCGAACGCCTGCCCAAGGAATACGGCTTCTACCAGGACCCCTATGCCGATTTCGGCCGCCTGACGACGCAGATCTGGCGGGCGGTGCGGCTGGTCGTCGACAGCGGCATCCATGCCAAGCGCTGGACCCGTGAACAGGCCATCGATTATTTTGTGGCCAACACCCCGCTGAACCGGGATCAGGTGATCCGCGAGGTCGACCGCTATATTGTCAGCCCCGGCCAGGCCACCAGCTATTATGTCGGCATGCTGAAAATCCTGGACCTGCGCGACAGGGCCAAAACGGCGCTGGGGGCCCGGTTCGACCTGCGCGGCTTCCATGATCTGGTGCTGCGCACAGGTGCCGTCCCGCTGGAGGTTCTGGGCGAACAGGTTGAGGCTTGGATCAAGTCAAAGAAGGCCTGACCCATCAAGGGGGAGGGGTCGCCCCTCCCCATTGACGTGCCTGTCATCTGTCGCCACCATGCCCATCTTGCACCGCAACATGGATGGCGCCCGCATGAACCGGCTGATCCTCGCCCTGCTGACCCTGGTACTGATACTGCTGCCGGTTTCGGCGCGGGCGGAATTGCTGGACACCACGCCGCGCACAGCCGTGATGTCTGCCTTCGCGCCGGAACTGGTCACCTTGCTGGCCAACACCAGGGACAAGAAGGTCATCAGTGTGCATGGCGTCGACTTTACGCTGGGCACCCTGTCGGGCCAGCCCGTCGTGTTGGTTCTGTCGGGCGTCAGCATGGTGAATGCCGCCATGACGACGCAAATGCTGCTGGACCGGTTCAAGGTCGATGCCCTCCTGTTCAGCGGCATTGCCGGCGGCCTTGATCCCAACCTGCATATCGGCGATGTGGCTGTGCCCCGCCGCTGGGGGCAGTATCTGGAAAGCCATTTTGTGCGGGAAGGGGCCGATGGCGCCCTGAAGCCCGTGCCCTGGGCCAGCCTGCCCTATCCTGCCTATGGGGTGATACAGCCGTCAAACGCCTATGTCCGGGTGCCCGGCAAGGCCGAACCGGTCCGCAAATTCTGGTTCGAGGCGGATGCCGGTCTGCTGGCTCTGGCGGAAAAGGCGGTGGCCGGGGTGAAGCTGGATAAATGTGCGGCCAGCAAGACCTGTCTTGAGACAAGTCCCAAGATTGTCATGGGTGGGGATGGGGTGTCAGGCCCAGCCTTCATGGATAATGCCGGCTGGCGCACCTATCTGAACGGCACCCTGGGTGCCCAGGTGGTGGACATGGAAAGCGCCGCCGTGGCCCTGGTCGCCGAACAGAATGGCGTGCCCTATATCATCTTCCGGTCCGTGTCCGATTTGGCCGGTGCCGACCCGGACGAAAACCGCATTCCCACCTTCATGGCGCTTGCCGCCAGCAACGCCGCCAAACTGGTAACCGCGATGCTGGCGGCGATGCCAATTACCCCGCCGCCTGCTCCATGAAGGTCGCCATCTCCACGTCCAGGCGGCTGATGCCGCCGACATCATGGGTGTTCAGTGTGACATCGACTCGGTTATAGACATTGAACCATTCTGGATGGTGGTCAATCCTGTCGGCCAGGATGGCAACGCGGGTCATGAAGCCGAAGGCTTGGTTGAAGTCCTTGAAACGGAAGGTCTTGACGATGGCGGCGCCATCATCGCGCAGGGTCCAGCCGGGCAGGCTTCCCAATGCCGTTCGAACGGCATCATCATCCAGCTTGGGCGGGCGGCCGCTTTGGGCTTGCGTCATCTCTTCCTCCTGATCAGGATTTGCTGGCCTGTAGGTGGACCGGGGCGAAGACGGCGTCAAGCCGCCATCGCGAACCCGGTCCGTTTGTCCTGACCGGGATGCCATGACCTCGCTGCGCCGCTTCACCACCGCCCCGACCCTGGAAGAGATGGAATCGATCGCCGCCCGCGCGGCCGAAACCATCCCTGAGGCCCTGCGCAGCCATGTGCGCAATGTCCTGATCCGGGTGGAGGATTTCCCCGACGAGGAGACGGAGCGCGAAATGGGCCTGGAAAGCCCGTTCGACCTGCTGGGCCTGTATCAGGGTGTCGGCATGCCCTGGCAAAGCGTGACGCAGCCGCGCCTGGAACCCGACCTGATCTTTCTCTACCGCCGCCCTATCCTGGATTACTGGTGCGAGACGGGGGAGGATCTGGACCATCTGGTCCGTCACGTGCTGATCCACGAGATCGGCCATCATTTCGGCTTCAGTGACGCCGACATGGATGCGCTGGAAGCCGAGACGGACTGATACCACCCTGGCGAAAGTCAAAATTCCTGATCGTTGGTATCCGCGCCGACTGCCGCCGCGCCGCACGGGCGGCGCGCCCGGGCCAGCGGATGCAGACGCCGCTGGTATGGCGCGGCGACGGCCCATCCTGCCCGGATGGAATCCGGCACGGGCTTTGCGCCTGCCCGGTGGCGGCAAGCGCCCGGCGCAACTTACCCACGATTGATTTTGATTGATCTGGTCATATGACGTGACATATAGGTTTATGTGTCTGCATATTGATTTATGTGGCGCCGACCAGAGATCAGAGAGGGGAGGCAAGCGTGCCGCCGCGTTCAAAGCGTTTCACCGGTGAGGATCTGCCCGATGGCAGCAGCACCCTGGTCATCCGCAATGTGGTTGTCCTGGGCAAGCGCACCAGCCTGCGCATGGAACCCGAAATGTGGGATGCGCTGGCGGATGTTGCTGGGCGTGAAGGGCATGACGTGCATGATATCTGCACCCGCATCGTGGAGCGCAAGCCCCCCGCCGCATCCCTGACGGCGGCCATAAGGGTGTTCCTGGTCAATTATTACCGGCTTGCGGCCACGGATGAGGGGCATGCCAGGGCGGGGCACGGACAGCCTGGCGTCGATATCATCGCCGCCGCCCTCAATTATATCCCGGTCGCGGCCAACCCGGCAGGATGACTACTAGAAGATGAATCTATAATAGGGAGTACCTGACCTTCAGCGGCCGGGCTGCACAAAACAGGTGCAGGTGCCGTGGGCATAGAGCTTGCCATCATCGCGCCCGATAACCCGCCCTTCCGCCAGCATCAGGGTGCGGCCGGCATTGATCACCTTGCCTTCCACGCGCAGGGCGCCGGCATTGCGCAGGATGGGACGCAGGAAACTGACCTTAAGGTCAACCGTTCCATACCCGGCACC
>JAIXTS010000431.1 GCA_027483805.1 Azospirillum sp.
ATCACCATGGTCAATCCTCCAGGCAGGAGTGGCTGATCAGTTCCCCGGTGGGGGTGGCGGCGGGGGCGGCCCGTCCTTGTCCGGCTTGCCCTTGTTCCCGCGGTGCAGGGGCGGGGGCGGGGGCAAGGTGCCGGCGGCCTGTGCCGCTGCCATCCGTTCAACGATTGTCCGGTGCAAACGTTCCTGCGCCTGGCCTGTCACACGCCGCAGGTCGGCCAGGGCCGCGTCGGTGGCGGCGGCATCGAAGGGGCGTTGGCGAAGGCTTTCATTCACGGCGCGGCGGGCGGTGCGGAACGCTTCCATCTGCGCCTTCACCTCTTCATCCTTCGGGCGCATGGTCTGATCAATGTCCCGCCGCAACGGTTCGGGAACCAGCCCCATCAGCCGTTCAACATTGCTTGGCGGTCCGCCGCCGCCGCCTCCGCGCAGCCAATGTCCGGCAAAGATGCCCAGCACGGCCAGATTGCCGGCGGCCGACAGGACCAGCAGGACGGACAGGATCAGGGTCGAGCGTTTCATTCCGCATTCTCCGCGTCGCCGGCATCAAGATAGGGCGTATCCCCCAGCATGGAGACAAGATCGTCCGCCGCCACCTGTTCCCCCGCCGACGCCATCGGCAGGGGCACCAGCTGGCCATAGCCCAGCACGAAGCCGATAAGACCCGCCGCCGTGACGGTCGCCATACCGGCGGTCCAGCGACGCCAGCCGGCCAGCAGCGTGGACGCCAGCGACTTTGCCGTCACACCGCGCGGGTGATCCAGGGGGATATCCATGACGGCACGGCGCAGGTCCGGGCTGGCCTCCACCCCCGGCAGGTCTGCCAGCGCGGCTTCCAGGGCCTGTTCGGTCGCCAAAAGTGCCCGCAGCGCCGCGTCCGTCGCCAAGGCCCGGTCGGCGGCCAGCCGCAGGGGCGCCGGCCAGTGTGACGGGTCAGCCCCGTACCGGTCCAGAAGATCAAGGAATTCACGTTTTGTCATGGCAGCCACCTTTGGCCGGTCCGTTCACAATAAAAGCTCATCATGCGCCCCATCCCGCCAGCTTTTCCCGCAATGCCCGGCGGGCGCGGACCAGCAGGCTTTCCAGGGCCTTGACGCTGACATCCAGCGCCCTCGCGGCCTCCGCATTCGACAGGCCGCCATCATAGGTCAGCGTGACCGCCGCCCGCAGCCGGTCCGGCAGATCCGCAACCGCTGCCGCCACGGCCTGTCTGGTGCGCTGGTCGGACAGCGACCGTTCCTGATCCATGGCGGGGTCGGCGGGGTCGCCCGCCACCTCCAGCGCCGCCATGGGGGTCCGGCGTGTCCGGTCCAGGCAGAGGTTGGTCGTGATGCGGTAGAACCATGTCCCGAACCGTGCCGCCCCCGGATCGAACCGGTCTGCATGGCGCCAGAGCCGCAGAAACGCCTCCTGCGCCACATCTTCGGCATCGGCCTGGTTGTTCAGGATGCGGCGGGCGATGGTGACCGTCCGGCCCAGGTGGCGGTCGACCAGCAGCCCATAGGCCCGCCGGTCGCCACCCGCAACCTGTGCCACCAACGCCTCGTCCGTTGCATCCACAGCATCCAAAATGACGTCCTGCCTGTCCTGCACCCATGTCCCGCCCAGGGGTGCCGTATCCATTCCCACCATTCTACGTTTTGACAGGCTGGCCGTCATGGTCTTCACACGTGGTCAGCGCTCAGCGCTCGTCCTTGCCGTCGCGCTTGTGGCCCCGGTGATCACCGTCGCGGGCCGGCTTGAAGGCGGCGAACTCCGCCCCGGTCACGATGCCGTCCTTGTTGGTGTCCATCTTGTCGAACATCGCCAGTTCGCGTTCCTGCCTGGCCGTCTCCCGCGCGGCATCCACGGCGGCGGGGAAATCGGCGCGCTTCACCTTGCCGTCGCCATCCTTGTCCAGTGCCTTGAAATGGTCGGCCTTGATGGCGGCGCGCTCGGTATCGTCCAGCTTGCCGTCCTTGTTGGCGTCATATTTGGCCAGCATTTCGGCGCGGCCCGGCCCACGGGGGCCATCGGCGGGGCCCATCGGCTGGGCCATGGCTGGCAGGGTGCCGGCCAGAAACGCCGAGACGGCCAGGGCGGCGAAGGTGCGGTGGGTCATGGTCATGATCTGAAACTCCATCAGGAATATGTTCGCCGGACAGCCCGGCGACAGGGAGGGAACGGGGGGCGGGTCGGGCGCCATTCCGCCTCGTTCAATCCTGATACGGACAGGGTTGGCCGACCCTGCATTCTGATTTTCAGGAAAAAGATGTATCGCTAATGGATTAGTGGTAATAACGAAATGTTAACGTTGTTGGTGGAAGCGGCCAGGGCGGGCACGCTCTCCACCTGCACATAAGGGCAACCAGGGCGATGGCGCCGGCACGGGAGAGCAAGTTGAGGGGGGTCGTCTACGGGCGCAGCCTTGATTTCAGGCCGCTGCCGCCTGACCCGGAGGTTTTGGCCTCGTCCATCAAGCTGACCGATGTCGAGGCTGTGAAACTGCCGCAGAAGGGCTGGCGCGACCATCTGCGCCTGTTCCTGCAATCCTCCGGCCTCACGTCTGTTCCCTCCGTGGTGCGTCTGCGCTGGCAGGCGCATGAGGTGATCGACTGGCTGCAATCCTCGCTTCTGTCCAAGGGGCGCGGCAAGAAGGCGTCCATTTCTCACCCCGTCCAGATGATGTCGGCCATCGAATTCCTGATGTCGATGCCGGGCGAACTGGAGGCGGAACGCCGGATCATGCATACGCTGATCGGCCGGGCCTTGATTGAATATCGCAAAAGGATCAGCGCCAATCGCGAACGGCCGATGCAGTTCGTCAAGGAGGCGTCGACGCATTTTTTCGCGGGCTTCAAGGATCAGCAGATGCTGTCCAAGACCAGCGCGCCGGGGGAACAGTTCGCCACCGTTCAGCGCATCTATAACAGCTACTATTTTTTCCGCGCCTACTACATCTTCGCGATTCTGTCGCGCGAACCGCCGGACAGCGGCAGCAAACTGTTCTCCAAATTCATGCGTGCCTGCTTCTTCATGTCCACCATCCAGGATGATGGCACCATCGCGCCCAAACCGTCCTATCGGCAATTGCCGCCCAAGGAACATGTCGTGTTCCTGGCCAAGCGCGACGTGGCCTTGCAGTCGCGTCTGCGCGAGGATGAGGCGCTGCGCAGCGAATTGCAGAACATGTTGAAGTTTTTCAGGCCACAGCGTGGCTGAACGCCCCGTTTTGTTCCCCGGACAAAACCGGTCTATGGGCGCCTGGTCCACGGTCGGTTGGTGGCCAATCGCGGCTCCGTCGCACCACCCCTTGGCTTTGCGGGTGGCGGGCGGATGGGATAGGCTGGCGACGCCCGTTTCCCCTGCGCAGGAATGCCGCCCGCATGAACCCGTATGTGCCCGACAGCGACGGCAGTTATCTCTATTATGACAGCGACTATCCCTGGCCTGCTGATCTGGCCGCCGACGCGACCCTGCACGCCTCAGCGGCGCGGCAGGGCATCTTGCATGATGTGGCGCATTATGCCGGCCTGACCCAGGAACTGGCCGGGCTGCTGGGGCGGGCGCCGCGTGTGCTGGAAATGGCCTGCGGCACCGGACGCCTGTCCATTCCCATGGCGCGGGCGGGGGCCACGGTTACCGGCGTCGATGCCTCTGCCGCCATGCTGGCCGGCCTTGCCCGGCGCCTTGGCCAGGAAACGCCGGAGGTGGCGTCACGGGTGGTCGCGGTGCCCGGTGATCTGCTGGATCTGGACTTGCCCTTCAAGCAGCATGATCTGGTGGTGATGGGCTTCAACATCATGATGCTGATCGCCGATTTCGACAGCCAGATCACGGCGCTGGAACGGGCGCGTGACCATCTGGCGCCCGGTGGGGTGCTTGCACTGGATGTGGTCAATCCGCTGGTCATGCCGCTGGGCGCCACAGCCGCGCCGGAGGTCAGCTATACCCGGCTCAATCCGCATACCGGCAACATCTACACCAAATTCGCCCTGGTCGGCACGCTGGATGACCGGCAGGTGCAGCGTAACCACGGCTGGTATGACGAGGTGATGCCGGGCGGCATCATCCGCCGCACCCACTACCATTTCGACTGGCGCCCGCTGTTCCGCTATGAGCTGGAGTTGATGCTGCGGCTGGTTGGAGTCGGCATCGTGCGCGTGGATGGCGATTTCCAGGGATCACCATTCGAGGCGGGGTCCGGCAAGATTGTTATGGTGGCCCGCAAACTCTGACGGCGCCCCGACGGGGCCGGATAAAACAAAACCCGCCACGCCAATGAAGGCGGGCGGGTTTTTGTTTGAACCGGGATGGTGCTGCCAACTGGAATCGAACCAGCGACCTCGTCCTTACCAAGGACGCGCTCTACCGACTGAGCTATGGCAGCGCCTTCATCCGGGTCACCACAGCGTCGCCGCTGCGGTGGGCGGCTATGTGCCACTCCAACCCCCGGACCGCAAGCAAAAAAATCCCGGACCTGTCGATTTTTTCCGCATACTTGACGTGCAAGTGCGAAAAGACCAGCAATCCAGCCATTCCCACCCGATGGATATAAAAGCATGACCAGCAGCCCGACCAAGAAGGATGACCGCAAGGACCGCCTGGCCCAGGCGCTGCGCGATAATCTGCGCCGCCGCAAGGATCAGGACCGGGGGCGCGATGCGCAGGAGACGATGGAGCGTGCCCTTGGCCCCGACCCAGCCGAAGGACAGATGCCCGACACCACGGCTTGAGTGGGCGATACGGCTGGGCTACAAGGTCTTGCGCGCCGCCCCGTGGACCTGCGGCGCCCGATATTGGGGAAGTGGGGAACCGACATGCCGATCATGCCCGACAGCTGGATCCGGGAACAGGCGACGAAGCACGGCATGATCGAGCCGTTCGTGGAGGCGCAGAAGCGCGAGGGCGTAATCTCCTACGGCCTGTCCTCCTATGGCTATGACGCGCGCGTCGCGCCGGAATTCAAGATCTTCACCAATATCGACAATGCTGTCGTCGATCCCAAGAAGTTCGATGCGACCAGCTTTGTCGACCGCGAGACCGATGTCTGCGTCATCCCGCCCAACAGCTTTGTTCTGGCCCGCACGGTGGAGTATTTCCGTATCCCCCGCGATGTACTAGTGGTCTGCCTGGGCAAGTCCACCTATGCGCGCTGCGGCCTGATCGTGAATGTCACGCCGCTGGAACCGGAATGGGAAGGGCATGTGACGCTGGAGATTTCCAACACCACGCCGCTGCCGGCCAAGGTGTACGCCAACGAGGGCCTGTGCCAGTTCCTGTTCTTCCAGGGGGCCAGCCCGTGCGAAGTCAGCTACGCCGACCGGGCCGGCAAATATATGAAGCAGCGCGGCGTGACACTGGCCCGCCTCTGAGCGGCCAAAACGCCGCCATCATCGCGGCCCAGGGTCCGGGCCGCCCCAACACCCTCCTTCTGACGAAACGAACATTCCATGGACAAGCTTCGCATCCGCGGCGGCAACCCGCTGAAGGGTCAGATCAGCATTTCCGGCGCCAAGAATGCGGCCCTGCCCTTGCAGGCGGCCTGCCTTCTGACGGATGAGAAGCTGACGCTGACCAATCTGCCGCTGCTGGCCGATATCACCACCATGAACCGCCTGCTGGCCCAGCATGGGGTGGAGGTGCATATCAATGGCCGCGACGCATTCGGCTCCTCCGGCCGGTCGGTGGAGCTGGATGCGGGCGACATCTTCAACCTGACCGCCCCCTATGATCTGGTGCGCAAGATGCGTGCGTCGGTCCTGGTGTTGGGCCCGCTGCTGGCCCGGTTCGGTCAGGCCAAGGTCAGCTTGCCCGGCGGCTGTGCCATCGGCACCCGCCCCGTTGATCTGCATATCAAGGGCCTGCAGGCCATGGGTGCGCAGATCGATATCGAAGGCGGCTATATCCTGGCCAAGGCACCGGAAGGTGGGCTGGTCGGGGCGGAATTCGTCTTCCCGCAGGTGTCGGTGGGCGCCACCGAAAACCTGATGATGGCCGCCACCTTGGCCAAGGGCGAAACCATCCTGATGAATGCGGCGCGCGAGCCGGAGATCGGTGATCTGGCCCGCTGCCTGATCGCCATGGGCGCGGAGATTGAGGGGATCGGTTCCGACCGTCTGGTCATCAAGGGCAAGGACAGGCTGCATGGCGCCACCTATGCCGTGCTGCCCGACCGGATCGAGGCGGGAACGTTCGCCATGGCCGCCGCCATCACGGGCGGGGAGTTGGAACTGGTTGGCGCCCGCATGGCCGATCTCAAGTCGGTCGTGAAGACGCTGGCCGGCGCCCATGTGAAGGTGACAGAGACAGCCAACGGTCTGCTGGTCGCGTCCAATGGCGATCTGGTCGGCGTTGATGTGATGACGGAACCGTTCCCCGGTTTCCCGACCGACCTGCAGGCCCAGATGATGGCCCTGATGTGCGTGGCCAAGGGGGCCTCGATGATCACGGAGACGATCTTCGAGAACCGCTTCATGCATGTGCCGGAACTGACCCGCATGGGCGCCAACATCACCGTCCATGGCTCCTCCGCCCTGGTCCGCGGCGTGCCGAAGCTGACGGGCGCGCCCGTGATGGCCACCGACCTGCGCGCGTCGGTCTCCCTTGTGCTGGCCGGGCTGGCGGCCCAGGGCGAGACCACCGTCAACCGTATCTATCACCTGGATCGCGGGTATGAGCGGGTGGAGGCCAAGCTGGCCGCCTGCGGGGCGGATATGGAGCGGGTGAAGGAAGAGGATTGAGGAAGGGGCCGGACGGGGTCCGCGTTCGGCCTGATCCTTACGCCGCCTGATCGGCCAGACCCTCCGGGGTGAACGGCCGCAGGTTCGCCAGGAACTGCTGCGCGCAGGATTGCCATGAGAAGCCCAGCGCGTGGTCGCGGCAGATCATGGGGTCGATCCCCACCGCCTTCAGGCAGGCCGCGCGCAGATCGGTGTCCAGCACCCCGGCCGGGCTGTCGGCGATCACGTCCAGCGGTCCCGGCACAGGGAAGGCTGCCACCGGCAGGCCCGACGCCAGCGCTTCCAGCAGGACCAGCCCGAACGTGTCGGTGCGCGACGGAAAGACAAAGACATCGGCGGCGGCGTAATGCCGGGCCAGTTCGTCGCCATGCTTGGCACCCACAAAGGTGACGCTCGGATACTTGGCCTTCAACTCCGCCAATTGTGGTCCATCGCCCACCACGACCTTGCTGCCCGGCAGGTCAAGGCTCAGGAACGCCTCGATATTCTTCTCCACCGCGACGCGGCCCACGGAAATGAACACCGGACGGGGCAGATGCGCGAACAGGTCCTTAGGGCCGGGGCGGAACAGGTCGGTATCCACCCCGCGTGACCAGCGACGGATATTGGTGAAGCCGCGCTTTTCCAGATCGGCCTCGATACTGGCCGTGGCCACCATCACTGAATGGGCGGGCGCATGGAACCGGCGCACGAAGGCGTAGGACAGGGAAAGCGGCACCGGCGCCCGGTCTCGCACATATTCCGGAAAGCGTGTGTGATAGGCGGTGGTGAAGGGCAGCTTGCGTTTCAGGCAGTAACGCCTTGCCGCGAAGCCCAACGGGCCTTCGGTGGCGATATGGATGGCATCGGGCTGCGCCGCCTCGATCATCTGCCGCACCCGCCGGCCCGGGGCCAGGGCCAGGCGGATTTCCGGATAGGTGGGCATGGGCACGGTGCGGAACCGGTCTGGGGAGATTACCTCCACCTGATGGCCCAGCCGTTCCAGTTCGGCCCGCGTCGTCGTCAGGGTGCGCACGACGCCATTGACCTGCGGATGCCAGGCATCCGTGACGATCAGCAGCTTCACGCCGCTGCTTTCATCGCCTGCCGGGCGGCGACAATATCCGCCCAGCGCAGGATCTCCAGCCGTCCGTCGGGATGTTCCACCAGTGCGGTGCATGATTCGACCCAATCCCCATCGTTTACGTAAAGCACGCCGTCCATGTCCCGCATCTCGGCATGGTGGATATGGCCGCAGATGACCCCGTCCACCTGCCGCCGGCGGGCCTCGTCGGTCAGGGCGGTCTCGTAATCGCCGATGAATTCGACGGCCTTCTTGGTCTTGTGCTTCAGGTAGGCGGACAAGGACCAGTAAGGGAAACCCAGCTTGCGCCGTGCCTTGTTCAACAGGGTGTTGAGCCAGAGCAGGAACGTGTAGGCCGTGTCCCCCACGAAGGCCAACCACTTGGCATAGCGCACAACCGCGTCGAACTGGTCCCCATGGATGACCAGATAGCGCTTGCCGTCGGCGGCCGTGTGGATCGTGTCTTCCAGGATGGTCACGCCGCCAAATTGCAGGCCGATATAGTCCCGGAACGCCTCGTCATGATTGCCCGGGATCATGAAGACCTGGGCACCCTTGCGGGCGCGGCGCAGGATTTTCTGCACCACGTCATTGTGCGCCTGTGGCCAGTACCAGCTTTTTTTCAGCCGCCAGCCATCGACGATGTCGCCGACCAGATACAGCACGTCGGATTCGGTATGTTTCAGGAAATCCAGCAGCATGTCGGCCTGACAGCCGCGCGTGCCCAGATGGATGTCCGACAGCCAGATGGCGCGATAGCGCCGCACGTCCCCGTCGCCCAGCATATGTTCCCCCACCGCCGGTCAACCCCAACTACCAATCGTCCGCCAGCAATTAAAGACTAGCCATAGCGGATCGCCTCGTTCTATACCGCTTTATCTGGTGTATTGTCAGTGATAACGATGTTGTTGTTCGCTGCATCCGCGAAAACTTCTTCATCCTGACATGTTTATTACATTGCTGTTCCATCGATCCGTCACGGAGATGTTTTGGAAATGTCACATGCGCTCGACCGGCGGCTGGCGATCATCTTCAATCCCGTGGCAGGGCGACGCCGGCCCGGGCTGGTGGAACAGGTGATGGCGGCCGCCACCGATGCCGGTTCGGTGGTGGCGCTGCACACGACAGACGCGGCGGGGCACGCGACATCAATCGCCCGCGATCTGGCCCGGTCGGGCACGGCCGATGTGATCGTGGCGGCGGGGGGCGACGGCACCATCAACGAGGTGGTGAACGGCATGGCGACAGCCGGTATGGCCGAACCACCGCCGCTTGGTGTGGTGCCGCTGGGCACGGCCAATGTGCTGGCGCATGAGCTGGGGCTGATCGGATCGCCGGAACGAATCGGCCGGCAACTGGCGCTGGCGCCGTCCCGTGCAGTGCATGCCGGGGTGGCGAATGGCCGCCTGTTCACCATGATGGCCGGTACCGGCATGGATGCGCGGGTGGTGGCCGGCATCGATCCGGTGCTGAAACGCCGGATTGGCAAGGGCGCCTATGCGCTGGGTGGCCTTCGGGAAATCCTGTCGGGGCCGACGCTGGATTATGATGTCATGCTGACCGCACCGGACGGAACCGTCAGCCGGCACAAGGCGGTCAGCTGCATCCTGTGCAAGGGCCATTTTTATGCGGGCACCTTCGTGCTGGCGCCCGATGTCCGGTTGGAACAGCCGGTGCTGCATGCCGTATTGTTCACCCGTCCCGGCCGGCTGGCGGCCCTGACCTATGCGACCCTGATGACGCTGGACCTGCTGGCGGGGCGGTCTGATGTGCTGGTGCGGCCGGTCCTGTCCGCTCGGATAGAGGGGCCGACGGGGGAACCCGTGCAGGGCGACGGCGACATCATCGCGCGCCTGCCGGTGGACATATCCATATGGGCCGGGTCACTGCGCGTGGTGGGGATGGGGGTCAATCCGCCCGGCGCGCCGCCGCCTTCAGCTGTTCCTCCGGCTCGATCTGGGACAGACAATCAATAATGGTGGCACCCTGACGGAACTGGAACCAGCCCTGGCCATCATAATAGCTCAACCCATATACGCCCTTGCTGTCCCGCTCCAGGCGCAGGCTGGGCTCCTTCAGGCCCGGCAGCCAGACCATGATCCAATCGCGGTCGCGGCTGGTGGCACGATCCACCTTCTGCCACAGGCCGCGGCGACGGCGGTCGGCCAGAATGGCATTCCAGGCAGCCATATCGCCGGGGGTGAAGCGCTGACGGGCAAAGGGCAGAATGACGCACATGGCATGGCCTCTGGCTTGGGGGCACGGGTTCTGCGCCGCGCCTGGGGTCAGCCTGCGCCCGGCCCCTTAATGCCGCCTTAACCGGCGCGAGCGCAAAAGCATAGGCGGCCTGGCGGCCTTGCCCGCCCGCCCTAGCGAAAAAGCCATTTCGCAACTGCACAGCGTTATGATGCGGCCAGGGCCATAAACCGGCCCGCCTCCTGGCCAAATCCACGGGAAGCGGTGCAAAACCGCATACCCCCAATCCACAGGCGCGCTGTTGCGTAGGGGCTATGGCTGTGTTACATGCTCGCTCGCTCGACACCGGTGGGTCCTCCTCCGGGATGGCCGATCATTGCTAACGTCCTGAAATTATTCAGGTCCACGGACTTTAACCGAGGTTACCAGTGGCAACCGAAGGGACTGGCGTCTCCGAACTCGCCTCGCGCTATGCGAGCGCTCTGTTCGATCTCGCGGATGGGCAGCAGGCCCTGGACCAGACGGCCCAGGATCTGACGTCCGTCAAGGCTCTGCTCGCTGAAAGCGCGGACCTCCGCCGCTTGATCGGCAGCCCGCTGCTCGCCCGCAACGACCAGGAACGTGCTATGGAAGCCGTCCTGAGCGCGGCCGGTATCGGGGAACTCGTGCGGAAGTTCGTGGGGCTGGTGGCGCGCAACCGCCGCCTCTTCGCCCTTCCGGGCATGATCGACGGGTATCTGGCGGAACTGGCTCGTCGCCGTGGCGAAAGCACGGCGCGTGTCACCGTTGCCCGTCCGTTGACCGACGCACAGTGGACTGCGCTGGCCGCCGCCCTTAACAAGAGCGAAGGCAGCCAGGTGAAGCTGGATGTCTGGGTCGACCCGTCGCTGATCGGCGGCATGATCGTCAAAATCGGTTCCCGCATGGTGGATAGCTCCGTGCGCACCAAGCTCAATAAGCTGAAACTCGCCATGAAAGGGGTTGGATAATGGAAATCCGCGCCGCTGAGATTTCCGCGATCCTGAAGCAGCAGATCGCGAACTTCGGCACCGAAGCCGATGTCGCCGAAGTGGGCCAAGTGCTGTCCATCGGTGACGGCGTGGCCCGTATCCATGGCCTGGACAAGGTCCAGGCCGGCGAGATGGTTGAATTCCCCAATGGGGTCAAGGGCATGGCCCTGAACCTCGAAACCGACAATGTCGGTGTGGTGATTTTCGGCTCCGACCGCGCCATCAAGGAAGGCGACGTCGTCAAGCGCACGGGCGCCATCGTTGAGGTGCCGGTGGGCCGTGGCCTGCTGGGCCGCGTGGTCGACGGTCTGGGCAACCCGATCGACGGCAAGGGCCCGCTGACCGATGTCACGCGTCAGCGCGTGGAAGTGAAGGCCCCCGGCATCATCCCGCGCAAGTCGGTGCATGAGCCGATGCAGACCGGCCTGAAGGCGATTGACGCCCTGGTGCCGGTTGGCCGTGGCCAGCGTGAGCTGATCATCGGTGACCGTCAGACCGGCAAGACCGCCATCGCGCTCGATACCTTCATCAACCAGAAGGGCATCAACAAGGGCGACGACGAGTCCAAGAAGCTGTACTGCATCTACGTCGCTGTGGGTCAGAAGCGCTCCACCGTCGCGCAGATCGTGAAGACGCTGGAAGAAAACGGCGCGATGGAATATTCCATCGTTGTTGCCGCCACCGCTTCCGAACCGGCGCCTTTGCAGTTCCTGGCCCCCTATACGGGTGCGGCCATGGGCGAATTCTTCCGCGACAATGGCATGCATGCCCTGATCGTTTATGACGATCTGTCCAAGCAGGCCGTTGCCTACCGTCAGATGTCGCTGCTGCTGCGCCGTCCGCCGGGCCGCGAAGCCTATCCCGGCGACGTGTTCTATCTGCACAGCCGCCTGCTGGAGCGCGCCGCCAAGCTGAACGACGCCAA
>JAIXTS010000214.1 GCA_027483805.1 Azospirillum sp.
ACGTCAATTTCGGCCTGTTCCCGCCCATCACCGACCGCCAGCCCAACGGCAAGGAACTGCACGGCAAGGACCGGAAAAAGGCCTACACGTCGCGCGCGCTGGTGGATTTGGGCGGCTGGTTGGGGGCGGCGGCTGGGGGCGGTGGCTGAATGATTCCGGACAGAAGGGCACTCTTGATAGCTGCCACTAACCACGGAGGCTGACAGTGATCACAATGCATGGTCAGTTGCCCATTTCCTCAATCAGTTTTCGCCACGGATCAGTGCGACCAGCTTCGATTCATCCTCATTGCAAAGCAGTTCGAATGGATAGTTTAGCCGTTCAGCAATTGATCGTGCGACGTCGATCCCCTTCCTCTGGTGTGCTGAAAGCTCTTCAATCGAACGCATCGGCCGCGGCCGCACGCCGTCGCCCTGCCGCCGCGTGAGAATGTCGGCAGGCTCCGCCTGCAGTACACAGATCGCTTGTAGGCCCAATGCCGCAAAGACCTCCGCTGGAATTTCAATCAAGCCGCCGCCGTCGTCGATCACGCTATGACCATCGAAGACGACGGGGCCATGGATGGACGGAGCTTCATAGTTGAAGCCAGCGATCAGTAAGGCCTGGTTGTCAAGGACGGGGCCAGTTCTCAACTCCTCGGACGACTGTGCGACGGTCGACCGCCGTGACTGTTCTGCTTTAATCAGTTGGCTCGCTTCCAAGTGCACGAATTCAATACGGCCAGCAAGACGGTTCAGCATTGTTGTCTTGCCAACCCCCGACAAACCGAGCAGCGCGATACGCCGGCTCACGTTACGAACCCCAGATGGGAATGGCGCAAGACTGCCTCCTGCTGCTGTTGATCAAGTTGTTTGATTGATTGCGGCGGATGATCGGCGAACACTCTGTCCCCCTTCAATGTCGGCAAACTCACGGCCGGCTCGAAATGACCAGCAAGTAAAAAGTTGATTACTTTCACCGGCCGGTCTGAAGTAGCTGCCATCATGGTGAGTTGGGCGTCGCTATAGACCGAGCGGCCGCCTGCGATGCGGCGCAATTCTTCCGTCGAGCGGGCAAGGGCCATATCCTGGAAGATACCGACCGTGGTGATTGCCTGCGATGGCAAGTTGCCCGACTTGCCCTTATAAAAGAACAAGAGTGCCCCCCGCTGTTCAATCTGTGCCTGTGCGCGGCAGAGATAGACCTTACGTATCGTGTTACCCGGCATGTGTATGCCGAAATCTGCCGCCGTGCTGAACAGGCTTAGCTGCTTGCGTTGCGCCAGTTCGGGAAAAAGCACCTCGTGATAGGCCTCCTTAATCGGTATGACGTAGGCGGACACGCTCGATCCGGTAGCAAACCGCGGGTAGTTATAGCGCGCAATGTCGAACAGAGACATACCTGGGACGATAGAGAGACGATCCCGAGAGAGAGCCTTTTCATACACCCCCTCTCCGTTCTGATTGTTGTGGGTATGCACGAAGCCATAAAATTCAAGCAGATCAATGAGCGTAGCCTGACCGGCATAAGTTGTGAGATAGACAACATCGTGCCGATTGGTCTGTGCATACCAAAGGATTTGCTTGAGTAGCAACTCGCCGAGTTTAATGCCTCGGCTTTCGGGTCTGACCTTGAAAGTACAGACCTTGAGAATCTTGGTTCCAGGTAAGCTCGCATCGGTATCTCCCGGCACTTCGTCCTTGCGCACGACTAGTCCGGCAATCGCTCTATCATCGACCACCACCCAGCATTTGCGCATCGGCTTAACGCATTTTTCGCGCCACCATCGATCAAAATCCGGATAATCGCCGCGCAAGCTAGCGAAAATCGGATCATCCGCTGGAATGCGGTGAGCATCCACCTCCCGAATTTGGGGAAGTGCAACTTCGATAGGCTCATAGGTCGTGCGAAGTAGACAGACTGCGTCAGCGACATAGAGGACACGGTCGCCTAGAGCTGCTGAAGCGCGCCGTGCCCGCTCATGTAGGCCCTGGTCTTCGGTGACGAGAAAATCTGCAACACCAATTTCCAGTGCATCAAGCAGGGTTGCATCGACCAGATCATTCGGCTTTCGGATTATCCCGAAACGAGCCTCGAGCGTAGCATGATCGAGACCAATGACCTTGTCGATAACAGGGAATTTACGGATTTTACTCAGCGACACGCGGCGGCGCGCCTGATCACGATCGCGCTGAATATCATCGACTGCAGCGGCATGAACGAACACCCCGACACCGTTCCGCGACGTCAGCTGCAGCAGCGCGGCAAAGTTTGGGGCTACCTCGGCATGATCCTCAAGACCGATGAAGACATTGGTATCAATGAGATACTTCGGGACACTCATAATGGATAGCTTCCCGCATTTTTGGGGTCGCGTAAAGGAACGACTGTGGGGGCTCGAAATTAAATCGATCGCGCAGTTCCTGCAACTCTAACGCGCGACGCAGGCGCCGAGCGCGTTTGAGTTCGATGGCAAAGCCATGCTCGACTCCATCGAAATAACTATCGAAATCCTTGCGGGCAATACAGGCTCGCTCCGCAAACGTCTCCCAAATTTCCTCAGGCGTGCGGCGATGTACCTCCCCGATCTCGGCAATGCCCAGCATTGCCCGTGTCGGGCTTGTCGCATAAATCAACGCGGTCGTACCCTTGGGCATAGACATTGGAAAACGCCGGCGTAATTCGACCGTCTTGACGCCGCTGACAATCTTGTCGCAATAGTCGGGCTTGATGCTGAAGACGACGTCGCGCCGCGTCGACAACCGACCATCACCAATGATCGGCAGCAGAAGCTGATTATCATCAATGGGGTCAAATTGGAAATCGGCTTCATGCACATTTGCCACCAGTGCCGATGCATCATCAAACTTAGCATCGATGCGCAACGTCGCGCCAAGCGCGCCAAGATAGTCGCGCAAGGTCGAGACAAGAATATCGCGACGCTTTTCGACTCGAGAGAGGGAAGCCTGTCCGATCTTCAAGCGTTCGGCAAGCTGCTCTTGGGTAAAGCCGGCGAGCTTGCGAATTTCACGTAGGCGTTGACCGACATGCGCGTCGTCCATCTGACCATCCGCCTGTTTGGCCTCGAATACCTTACCAACAATCTTCATCGGGCCCTCGCGGACAATCAGGAAAATAGATAGAAAATATTACATAAAAGGCATATTGTAGGCTAGTGTTTTGTGCGGTGCGGCAACGAAACCTCATATCGACAGCTTTTCCTCAGCGTCACCGACGAGGTGTACAATCAGCGTTCGGAAACAGAGAATTGCCTAGACATAGTGGGAGGAGAGACGCTTTCCAATGCGGAAGACTTAGCTATCTAAGAAGAGCCGCCTCGTCCCGCCTCCACCAGCAAACTTGATACATCAGCCGGCCCAGCATATATCATGATCGACACCACCTTCCGAGGACGACGATCATTCCCCAGACCGCCAAGGTGTTTCCAATGGCCGCAGTCAGGCGGTGCGCTTAGCGGCTGCCTTTCGGTTCGATGCGAAAGAGGTGTTCATCGGGCAGAACCCTGAGACAGGCGACGTCATCCTGTCGCGCAAGCCGGCGGATTGGGCTGGTTTTCTCACCACATTGAAGGGCACCGATATCGCTGCCGATTTCCTTGGCCCCGCCGACCGTGACCAGCGCATCCAGTCCCGCGATCCCTTGGCGGGGCTGGACGATTGACCCGCTATATGCTGAATACCAAAGCGGTCAGCGATCTGCTGCGAGAACATCCGGCCCTGGTGCGGCGGGTGATATCTATCTCCATGGCATCCCTCTGCATTTCCGCCATCAAAGCAACGATCAGGCCTTCACCCATCTGACCGGCCTGCCACGTGAGAACTGGACCCTGGAATAACGTCGGCCCCGCCGACCGCCCCTCCCGGCACCACCGCGCCAACCGCTGACTTTCTGTCCGCCACGTGTTATCATCCCCCATCAATAGCCTTCGTCCGTCTTGACCAGACCGGCACCGGTGAAACATAGCTCCGGAATGGAGTCTCTCTGTCCGGGCATGCAAATCACGCCTTCTGAAACATCCCCTGTTTTCGTGTTCAACAGCGTTCCACAGGACCGGCCAGAGGCCATTTGGGCGGCCCCTGCCCTCTGAAACATCACCCGTTTTCCTGTTCACCAATGTTTCACAGGGTTAACGTCACCTGTTTAACCCCGGCCCAAACCCGGCGAAACACGCCGCCGCACACCGTTCCATGATGTTTCACAGGCTGGGTGGAGTGGACCCCATTTTTGAGACAGTCGTAAAATAGTTCCCGTTCTCTTGAGGAGAGGACGGATGGGCGAGTTACGGAGCGTTAGTTTCAAGCTTGAGATTGTTCGGCGGCTGATGGC
>JAIXTS010000423.1 GCA_027483805.1 Azospirillum sp.
AGGATCATCAGCATGCAGAGCGGCAGAAAGGCGAAGACCGCCTCGGTCGCCACCGCATTCTCCTCGATCTCTCCGCCCAGCCACCACCGCGCCTGTGGCGGCAGCGCAAGGGCGTCCAGGGTGGGCCGGACAGCGGCCACCAGCTCCTCCGCCGTCAGGGCGGGGTTGCGGGCGACGATGGTGATGGTGGTCTGCAGGTCACGCTTCTGGATCACCGCCGGCTCCGAGACCAGATCCAGCCGCGCCACCTCCGCCCCTTCTCAAACTGTAACCGGGCATGGGACGCGCTGCACGAGGGCAAGCTCACCTTTCCACGCCGGATAACAGCCCGGACGGAATGGGGCTGGTTCCAAGTATCTCCCCGGCGGCACGTAGCCCCGACTGGATCGCGCCGTCCATGAAGGATCGCCAGCGGTTTGCGGTCTCGGTTCCGGCGAAGTGCAGCCGCCCATGCGGCGCAAAGAGGTCAGGCGCAGCCGACCATCCGCCGATGCCCCTACGGCTGGAATAGCCGCCAAGACTGAAGGGATCGGCCGACCAGTCGATGGAGCGTGCGTAGAGGAGGTCGGGAACGCCCGCGCTGTGCGCATGGCTCAGCCAACGCATTGCCTCGGCAACGCGAGCCTTTTCGTCCGGGAACCGTCCGAGCGCCTGCGCCCCCCGCGCCGTGGAAAATACGATCAGGATGCCGGGACCAGTCTCGGGCGACGCATCGACGGCGGCGCCGAACATGCCGCCGGGATTCACGATCGTGCCGGACAATCCCGATCGCCGCCACCAGGGTTCTTGGAACACGAGCATCGTCTTGACCACCGACCCAAGCCGCCAGCCGCCGAGAGCCGCCTGCCAGTGCGCCGGCAACTCATGCAGCACGCCAATTTTGCGATAGAACTGTGGCGGAACAGCTACGATCACGCGGTCGGCGCGATACACGCCCGTCGCCGCAGTAACGACCACATTGCCTGCGTCCTGGGCAACCCGGGAAACCGGCGCATTCAGGATGAGAGACCCCCCGACCGCGTGGGCGAGATATCGCGTCATGCCCTCGGCACCGTCCGCCAAGAACCACCGCATCGACGTGCCTTCACTTTCAAAACCGCCGATGGACGCGCCCTGCTCAAGCGCTTCGTAGGCCGATACACCGGCCAGCGGCGTGCATATCTCGCCTTCCAAGTAGCCGCCAATCGCGTGAAAGGCGGGGTCGAGGAATGTCTTGTCACGCACGAAAGAAGCTGCATCAATCCGATCGAGCCGTGCAATGTCTTCCCCGCTGAGTAACGCCACCGAGCGCTCAAGTCGCCAAAGTGCCTGAAAAGCGTCGAGACGGTCTATCACCGGCAGCGGAAACGCGTCGGGGGCTCCGCGTTGGGGCGCGGCATCCTCAGCAGGAAAGTAGAGGAGATCGCCTGGCACCGCCGCCGAGACACGACGCAAACCGGCTTCATCGACAAGAGCGGAAACATGTGTCTGTGCATCGCCGAGGAACTGCGCGCCAAGATCGATCACTTGTCCACTACGAAGCCGCTGGGAATGGACACGACCGCCAGCCCGGTCACGCGCCTCCAGAACGATAACCGAGGCACCATGTGCCTTCAGGTGCCGCGCTGCGGACAATCCGGCCAGACCGGCGCCGATCACGATCACATCTGCTGACCGATCCGCTGCTGCACCGACACGCTCCGGTGCACTGAGAGCACGGGGTGCGGGCAGAGCCGTCCCGACGATTGCGGCGCCTGCGAGAACCGTTCGGCGCGACATTTCAGATTTGACCATCGGTTATCTCCACTACCTGTCAAGTGACATGTAACTTAATAATTGACTATTAATCTGTCAAGTGACAGGTGGTATGGACGTGCAACATTGCGTGAAGAGGCTTGCATGGGAACCCGACATCGGAGCGGCAATGGACAGCCAGACACAGCAGGGCGTGTCATCACACTGATGTCCGACTTAGCACTCGAGAAGGGACTTGATGCGCTGTCAATGCGTGATGTCGCGAAGCAGGCTGGCATCTCCCTTGCCGCACTCCAGTACCACTTTTCCAGCAAGGACGTACTGATTGCAGCCTTCGTAGATGCAATGCTGGAAGGATATCGCAAGCAAATCAGTGTGATACGCAGTTCTTCCGATCAGATGACGGAGCTAAGAGACCTTATCGTCTTTGCAGTCAGCCAGACGCTCGATGCCCGAACGGGATCTATCTTCGCGATGCTGGAGGCCAGATCGATACATGACGAATTGACCGCTTTGGCGCTGGATGGCTTCATGCGGTTCTATCTTCAGACGGTGTGCGACGTCTTGCTGCGCCGGAATCCTCATTTACCTCTGAGGGATGCACAACTCGCCGCTACAAAGATCGTCGCGATGATCGAAGGCCTCCCCTCCATCTGTTCGGCGGCGCAAGCTATGGGATTGAGCAGGGAAGACCTGTATGCTGTCGTCGCAACACTGGCTGAATCTGTGAGTTCCACGCATTATCCGCCGCAGGCTTCAAGTTAGACCGCCGGGAACCATTGCCGATCAGTGCCTATAGGTTCTTTTCGGACGCAGGTGGGATGAGAGCTCCTTAGACGCCACCCCTCCCGCGTTTACGATTTTCTGAATAGTGGTTTTGCGGTTGGCCGGGCTGTTTTAGTCTGGGAATGCAGCCCGGCATTTCATGTAACAAGTCGGGTTGGTCTGATGAAGGCCATGGTGAGCACAGGCTGAACGGTGCCGGCTGTTGGATAATAGGTGCGCGGCCTGGTCTTCATATCGGCGACGCGGGCAACGACTTTCAGGAGGCGCAGCCTCAATGCCACTGCGTCGATCCATAAAATGGGCGCCGGGCTCTGGGGCTAAGGTAATGCGGCCCCTTCGCTTCAACAGCCCGCGCCTACCGTCCGGCTCGCCTCACCCTCCACCCGCTTCTGCCGCTTCACGAACAGCAGCATATAGAGGGCGGGGACGATCCCCAGGGAGCCCAGCGTGCCGGCCGTCAGCCCGCCGACCACCACCAGATTGAACGAATACCAGAGCGGGTCCACCGACAGCATCAGCGGCATCAGGCCGAGGATCGTGGTCGCCTGGGTCGTCATGATCGGGCGCAGCCG
>JAIXTS010000380.1 GCA_027483805.1 Azospirillum sp.
CGTTCGGCCCTGCGGGCCTTCAGATTGTTGGCCGCCACGGTGGCGGCGGTGCGCAACTCATCCAGCCGCTGCTTGGTGACAAAGCCGTTTTTGGACAGGTCCTCCGCCCGCTTCAGGTCTCCCAGCGCCTGGTCCATCTGCGCCTGGGCGGCAGCGATCTGCGCGTCCAGCCCGCCTTGCTGAAGGGCAAGTTTCTGGTCACCGATGGTGGCGATCACCTGCCCGGCCGTCACCGCGTCACCTTCCTTCACCGACAGGCCGATGATGGTCCCGCCGGTCCGCACCCGTGCCGGCACCGTATTCACACTTTCAACGGTGGCGAACACGGACTTCTGGTCCGGCAGGCTCTGCACTGCAACGGTGAATTCCGCCCCGGCGGCCAGAACCGGCCCGGCCAGAAGCGTTGACAGCAGCAGGGTTGGTAACAGGCGGCGGGCTGTGGCGGGCGCCATTTCACGGCTCACGGGATCACCCTATAAAAATTATTACCTTCAGAGATATGAAGGTACATGCGTTTTGCAGGATCGTCAAATGCTCAAGCCATACCCGTTGATCATGTGAGCAGCCCCTTTTTGTGCATATCTATTTATTTATGAATATATGAATATCGTGACCATCAATCCAGATAGGGAGCAATCAAATGAACGTCGATAAGGCCGTCCTCTCCTTCGCCGGCATCATGATCCTGGCCAGTGTGGGCCTCGCTTGGTTCGTCAGCCAGACCTGGCTGCTGCTGACCCTGTTCATCGGGCTGAACATGCTGCAGGCCGGCATCACCGGCTTCTGCCCCGCCGCCATCCTGTTCCGCAAGCTGGGCCTGCAGCGCGGCAGCGCCTTCTGACGCGGGCCCGGTTGATTTTCCCGTCAGGTCCACCGCACAACCATGCGGCCTGCCCCAGCTGCGGATGCAGCGCCGGCGCGTGAGGAAAACGAATAATCAGACCTGTTTTCGGCTGGCCGGAAACAGGTCCGGCGGCGACCGCCGCCGCGCCGCCCATGCGGCGTAGCCAAGCTGCGGATGCAGCGCCGGCGATTGAGGAAAACGAACCCTAAACCCTGATTTCGGTCAGCGGAAATACACACTAAGGGTCGGCTCACCCGATGCCCGCGGTCGCGGCATCAAGGCGCGGTGATGGGGTGAGGACGGGATCCGCCCCTGCCCGATACTGGATTTTTATCCTATCATGTGATAGGATCACGCTCCCATTCTTTGTGGAGCGTCCCATGACCCCCCAGCTCGCCGGCCTCTCCCTGAAACAGCGCCAGGATGCCATCCGCGCCGCACGGGCCGCGGATGATCCCGCGCCCGCGCCGGCGCGCCGGAGCGGCGATCCTTTCGACGATGCCGCCGCCAGCCCGCGTCTGATGGAAGGATATAATTCCCGCGCGGTGGATGAAGTTACCTGGGCCAAGATCGCCTTCCATCTGGCCGCCGGCGTGCCCATCATCAAGATTGCCGAACATTACAAACTGTCGCGAACCACCATCTGGCGCGCGCTCAGCCAGTCGCCCAACCTGCGCCGGCGCGTGGCGGAAGAACGCGCCCTGATGCGGCGGGAAGCGGATAGCCGTTTCGTGGCCATGCGTGAACTGGTGGTGGATACGCTCTACCGTGCCGTGGCCGACGGCAATATGCGCGCCACCATCTGGGCCGCCGAACGGCTGGGCATCGGCGATACGCTGCTGCAACAGGCTGAACGGCCGTCCAGGCCCGGCCAGGCCCGCAGGCCCCAGGGCTGGTGGCCCACCGATGCTAAGGCCGCTGCCCTGCTGGCTGACATCGAAACCCCGCCCGAAACCCCGCCCGATCCCGCGCCCGTCCCGGCCCCGCAACCCCCTGGCGGCGCCAGCGCGCCCGCACCATCCGAAGCACCCGGCCGGCCTCCGGCGCCACCGACCGGACCCGTCAAACCTGCCCGCCGCATATCCCGCGCGCTCAGGCTCCCGATTCCCAACCCGTCCCACCATCCGCGCGGCCCCGGCATCCCCCGCCATCCGCGCATGTCGATCCGTGTGCTGGCCTGGCTGCTGCACAACAGCCTTCCCATCGCCGACGGTGATGCGGGCGCCCCTGGCCTGACTGCCGCCCGGCTGGTGGCCCGTGCCCGCTGGCTGGCCCTGACCGACCCGCACAAGGTCCATTGACGGGAACCGACCCCTTGTCCCGTTCCACACTGTTTCACAGGGTTAACGCCGACCAGCCTCCGATCGGGGCAACATCAAGCCTTCACCGCCGGCCCCTGTGCCTGGCGGTCCCTTCCCGGCCCGCTACGGACCGGGGATTGCCTTTACATGCCTGCCAAACCGATGAAGCCCAGGGCAAAAAGGGCCAGCAGGGCCGTCTGCCCGACCAGGGCCGCCACTGGACGCGGCCCCAGCGCCGCCATGTCGCGCAGGCTGGTCTTCATGCCAAGCGCCGCCACGGCCAGGACCAGACAGGCTCGCGACAACTCGCCCAGGCCCACCAGCACCGGAGCCGGCAGCAGCCCCCAACTGTTGACCGCCATCAGCGCCATGAAGCCCAGCAGGAACAGCGGGATGGTCGGCAGGCTGGTCTTCCCGGACCCGTCCGCCGCCCGGTCGCGGAAGATCCAGGCAACGGCCATGACCACCGGCACCAGACAGGCGACCCGCATCAGCTTCACGATGGCCGCCACCTCGGCCGCCTGGTCGGAAATCAGGTACCCTGCCCCCACCACCTGCGCCACGTCATGGATGCTGGCACCGAAAAACAGGCCCGCCTGTGCCTCCGACAGGCCCAGCAGCCGGGCCAGCAGCGGATAGGCCAGCATGGCGACCGTCGACAGGGCGGTGACGCCCACGACCACCAGCAAGGTGGGCTTTTCCGCCTGGTGGCGGGCTGGCAGGGCGGCGGATATGGCCAGGGCGGCAGAGGCGCCGCAGATGGCGACCGATCCCGCCGACAACAGCGCATGTGCCGGCGGCAGCTTCAGCAGCCGGCCGATCGCATATCCGCCGGTCAGTGTCACCAGCAGCCCGGAAAGGGCCAGGGCCACCGCCCCCCATCCCAGGCCCAGCATGTCGCCCAATGTCACCTTGGCCCCCAGCAGGGCCACGCCCAGGCGAAGGATCGGCTTGGTGGCCATGGTGATGCCCGGCAGGCATCGCGGATCGGCGGCCAGGAAGTTGAGCCCCATGCCGAAAACCAGGGCATAGAGCATGACCGGCCCGCCCTGCCACGCTGCCATCTGTGCCGCCGCCAGCGCCACGATGGCGGCCAGCAGCAGCCCGGGCAGCAGCTCGCGTCCCCGCTGGACCAGCGGATGGCGCGTCGGCTGGCTGGTCCAGGGGGCGAAGGTCATTGGGCCAGCGTCCCGGGCGCCATCATTGTGCGGCGGTCGCGATGGGTGACCATGCGCTCATGCAGGCGGCGGATCGTATTGCTTCCCGTCTTTACGAACAGGAAAGGGAACAAGCCATGAAGGATGCAGGCCAACGCCGCGAACAGCATGGTGAAGCCAAAGGAAAAGGCCTGCCCCATATGGGCCAGATAGCTTTCCCCAACAGAGGCCGGATGTTCGGTGAACAGTCGGTTCAGCATGGTTTCTCTCCCTGTATCGGAAACAAGGAAAGCCTATCACCGGTTCACGGGGATTTTTGTCTAAACTCTGTGACAGCAATGGGGTTTCTGTGCGATTTTGTTCCAAGAATATATTGTCACGGAGAAGATTTTGGATCAGATCGACCGCAAGATCCTGGCCACGTTGCAGGAAGATGCCGCCGGCTCCGTCGCGGAGATCGCGGAAAGGGCCGGGGTGTCACAGACACCCTGCTGGCGCCGTATCAAGCGGCTGGAGGACGATGGCATCATCCGCAAGCGTGTCGCCTTGCTGGACCCCGCCAAGCTGAACCTGGGCCTGACCGGGTTCATCCTGATCCGCACCGCCACCCATTCAGAAGAATGGCTGCGCAAATTCGCCGATGGTGTCTGCCGCATTCCGGAGGTGATCGAACTCCACCGCATGTCAGGCGATATCGATTATCTGGTCAAATTCATGGTGGACAGCATCGCCGGCTACGACGCGCTCTACAAACGGCTGATCAAGGTGGCCGAACTGTCGGACGTGTCGGCAGGCTTTTCCATGGAATGCCTGAAATACACGACCGAACTGCCGCTGGATTATGTGCGGGCGTAACCGTCCAGCCTCTGGCTGATCATCTGACGGATCGTCACCTGCACCGGATGCGGTACGGCGTCGAAGCCCACATGGATGCCGGCATCGCTGACCCCGCGGACGCACGCACGAACGGCACCAATCCCGTCCAGGTTCAGGTCGCCGCGGCTGCCGGGCGCAAACATCGCGGTCCCGACATTATGCAGAAGGCATCCTTCCGTCGACAGGTCCAGGGTGCGGCCGGTGACCCGGCCCGCGCCGAATTCGGCTTGATACCCCACGGACAGGGGCAACCGCACGGACCGGCGGCGATCTCCGGCGGTGGACTGGCGCAGCACCTCCGTGACCCGACGGCGCAGGGCCGTCAGCATGTCATTGACCCCTGCCGCCATGGCCCGCACCTCGGCGGCCGTATCGCCGGTCATGCGGGCATGGTCCAGCATGCCGCCGGCCTGATCGGCCAATTGCCGCGCCTGATCGGCGGCGGACAAGGCGCTGCTGGAAATTTCGGCCGTGGCCTGACGCTGCTGCGCCGTCGCGTCCCGCACCTGGGCGGATATATGGTCGACATGGCGGATGTCGCGGACCATGCCATCCACCGACCGGCCGGTGGCATCGGTCGCCTGACGTATATCGCCTGCCTGGACATTGACGGTGCCGATCGCTTCCTCCGTCTGCCGGGCCAGGCTTTTCACCTCTCCGGCCACCACTGCGAAGCCCCGGCCGGCATCGCCCGCCCGCGCCGCCTCGATATTGGCGTTCAGGGCCAGCAACTTGGTCTGGGCGGCAATGGTCTGGACCAGACGCACGACCTCGCTGATCCGCCCCGTCGCCTGCGCCAGACCGGACACGATCCGGGCGGCGTCGCCCGCCTGCCGCGCCACCGTATCGGTGACGCTGGCACTTTGCGCCACTTGTTCGGCAATGGCCCTGCTGGCGGCTTCCAGTTGTTCGGTCGCGGTGGCCACGGCCTGCACGTCGGACAGGGCATGGGATGCCGCCTCGGCCATGACCGCCGCCGCATCGTGCAGGTCGGTCGCAATACCGCCCAGCCGGTCGGCGCTGTCCACCATACGCACGGCCTGCGCGGCCACGTCCGACACGGTGTGGTCGATATCGGTCTCAATCCGGTCGGTCAGTTGCAGCAGTTCCAGCTTCAGCCGCGTCGCCTCCCCGCTTTGGGCATAGGCGGAGATGGCCAGTTCCATGTCCAGCAGGCAGGCCCGCTGCACAGCTGTCAGGGCGGCCCGCGTACGGTCCTTGTTCCAGCCTTTATCCAGCAGCAGGGCGACCATGTCGTCCAGGAAATGGGCATAGGCCCCGACATGCCAGCGGGGTTCCAGCCCGATCCGGTCATGTGCCTGCCCCACCCGCTTGGCACGGGCGAAAAAGCCATCGTCGAACTGGCCGGCAAGCAGGTCGCCCCAATGGGTCACTTGCGCCTTGGTCAGGCGATCCACCTGACCTGCAGCCGTTATCATCGGGGCCAACCGTTCAACACCGGCCAACCGCCGGTAGAAGCGTGCGGCCACATCCGGCAGGGACGGCATCAGCACCTCACGCGCATCGCGCAATGCGGCGCGCGCCGACTGATCCAGGCGGAAAAAGGTCAGGCGTTCATCGACAGAGGCGGTGTCGGGGGCGCAATCCTTGGGCATGGCACAGGGCTCCGGCGGCGGGTGCTGGTTGGCGCACACCATAAGGCTGCCGGCGTTCACGGCATTGACGCACCTCAATCCGCGATGGAAAGGGCGGCAGACCTGACATCGTTATCCGACACTTGCAAACTGTTTGGTTTCCGTGAAATTTGGAAGTGGGTCCGTCGACCCCTGGCCGCCTTCACGAACGGGTATTCCATCGTGGCAGATCGCAAACCGACGATCATCGATGTGGCGCGTGCCGCCGGTGCGTCGATCAAGACCGTTTCCCGCGTC
>JAIXTS010000181.1 GCA_027483805.1 Azospirillum sp.
AGTGCCACCTTCGCCTTGAAATCCGCTGAATACCGTTTCCTCTGTCCCGTCATGTCGGTCGTCCTTCAATAAGGCCGAACCAAGCTTAGCAAACTGTCCACTCACTGGGGACCAGCTCTCAGATGCCGGGTCCGGACCTGCTGGCCGCAGCGGGTCGGCAGGATCGCGTGGCGCGGCTGCTGGCCAATCATGTCGCCGAACAGATGGCCCGACTGCCAACCCTGACGGGGGCCAGGGAACGTATCCGCGACCGGTGCACATCATTGTCGGTTCAGCTCTCCATGGCGCGCCAGGATGGGATCAGCCAGGAGATCGCCGATCTTTGGGCAGGCCGGCGGGCGATGCAACATTGAGATGAATCATGGTCGCTGATCGCATACGGTGATATTCGTTTTTCAGGTGAATTTTTATGGTTTCCCGCTGATGGCCCGTTCAGGTTCCTCCCGTTTCATCCTGACTTCCGTCCTGGGCATTTTCACGACGATCGGCCTTCTCTGGTACGTGACCCATGCCAGCGGCGATGCCCGCTTCTTCTATAATGAAGAAGGGTTGGTGATCGTCGGGGGCGGTGTGATCTGCGTGGCGCTGCTGGCCTTCCGGGGCGATGAAATTCGGGCCGCCCTGTCCGCCATTGCCGCCGTCTTTCGGGGAACAGGCGGCCTGGAACGGGAAGTCGCCGACCTGCTGGATGTCTCGAAGCTGCTGTATGGCAAGCAGATCGCTGCCGCCGATGAGCGGGTTCGCAAGGTCAGCAGCCCCTTCCTAAAGCTGGGCCTGCAAATGGTGGTCGATGGCGCGTCGCTGGACGACATCATGCATGTCATGAACTGGCGCATCCAGAAACAGGCAGAGGCGGAACAGGCTCAGTCTCGGTTCTTTCGCGTGCTGGCATCCTTCGCCCCGGCCTTCGGTCTGCTGGGCACACTGGCCGGCATGGTCGGCATGCTCAAGCAACTGGGGAGCGGCGATATCGGTCTGATCGGATCGTCCATGGCTATTGCGATGCTGGCCACGCTCTATGGTCTGATCCTGGCGAACTTGGTTTTCAAACCGCTGGCCATCAAGCTGGAACAGCGGACGACGGAGCATGTGGCGCAACTGAACATCCTGCTGGAAGGCGTGGTTCTGGCGCATCTGAACCGCTCCCCCTCCGTCATCCAGGAAACCCTGGCCACCTATCTGATGGATGTGCATGAGGAGGTGGGACGTGGCCGCTGAGCCGGAACGCCGCCCCGCCGCCGCGCCCCGCCGGGACGCCGACCGGGCACGCGTTGCGGCGCGCTGGAACCACACCATCAGCGCCCGTTCCGCCGAGCCGGCGGAAGAGAGCGAGGAATGGGTGATCAGTTACATGGACATGGTCACGGTTCTGATGACCGTGTTCCTGGGCATGCTGGCTATCATGGGGATGGATGGGCGCCTCGCCGCCCCCAACGAAGCCGAACGTGCCGCAGCGACGGCAGTGACAAAGGCGCTGCAACAGAATGCGCCGGTTCAGGCACAGCCGGCGCAGACGGTGCCGGAACCCACCCGGCCTGCGGCACCCGCAGCACCCGTGCCGACATCGCCCGGTCTGCCCGCCCCCCCGTCGCTGACCCCCGGGAACAAGCAATGGCTGGACCGGTTGGAGGCGCTGGGACTGCCGCCGGAGGTCGATATCAGCGCCACGGAACGCAAAGTGACCATCGTGGTGCGTGAGCGCATCCTGTTTGCGTCAGGCTCGGCGACCTTGCAGCCGGCAGCGATCGACCTGCTGCGCACACTATCGCCCTCGCTGGTCAGCCTGCCGGGCAGCATCACGGTGGAAGGGCATAGCGATGATCTGGCGATCAGCACCATCCGCTTCCCCTCCAACTGGGAATTGTCGGCGGCCCGCGCGGCGGCGGTGGTGCGTGCTCTGGCGGGCATGGGTATTCCCCCGGCCCGGTTGGGTGCCCTTGGCCTTGCCGACAGTCGCCCGGTCACCGGCGATCCGGCGCGGCGGGGGGAAAACCGGCGTGTGGAAATCGTCGTCGATACAGACGCCGTAACCGCCAGTGCGGCCACGCGGTAACGGTCAGCCGGCGGATCGACCGCCACCGCCGAACAGCCGCGACCACCATGAGGATGGCTTGACCGGTTCGTCCGGCTGTTCCACGCCAAGGTTATTCGTCTGGCCAGCACCGGGTGCCGTGCGTTCCCGGCGCTGTTCCTCACCGACCTTCAGCCCATCGTGATAGGCGCGGGTAGCGGCCGGACCCTCGACATAACGAAAGCCCAGCGTACGGGCATCCTCTAGCGCCTGATCGTCCTGGCACCGGGTCAGGATGCAGCGCGAGCGGGCCACCGGTCCCAGCCAGGTTATGCCGCCGGACAGGTCCACCGGCGCCCCATCCTCCCCAAGCCAGGGGATGCGGTACCAATCTACCATGGGCAGTTCGGTGTCCGATGGCGCCAGGGCCGGGATATGGTCGATGGCGACCGCGACCTCATCGGCCTTCGCCTGCATCATGGCCTTGCGGTACAGCTCCCGGTCTGCGACCCATTCCAGGAAAGTCATCTCCACCACCAGCTTGCCATGCAGCCGGGCCGGGAACCGCGCCGTCATCTCGCGAAATTCCTCCCCCGCCACGGTGGCTGCATGCAGCTTCACGGCGATGGGCAGGGTGTGGACGGCATCGTCACGCAACAGATCATACAGCATGCGGCGGTCCAGCAACGCGGTGGCCTGGTCGAACAGCCAGGGCTCACGCCGCATATGGGTGGCGAACAGCCGGTCCAGCGCCTCAATGGAAACGGTCCGTTCCACCATGGCAGGGACCAGCCCCTGCTCGGCATCCAGCCGGAAGATGATCTTTTCACGCAGCAGGGAGGAGAGGTCGACCGCGTGCAGCGTGCGTTCCATCTCCATGAATTTGTCTAGGGCGTCGGCGGCCGGCGGCGCATCTGGATATTGTTCACTGCCCATCTGTTCCACCAGATTGCGCACCGCATCGGCGAAGCCGTCAGCCTCGCGCGACAGATCGAACCATGCGGTCCGCAGTTCCCCCCGGTGATGGGACGCCAACGCCTCCGCCACCCGGCCAAGGGCCTGGCGGCGTTCCGTCAGCAGGCTGTCGGGAATGGACAGGACCAGTTTATCCTTGCCGGTATCGAACAGAATGACATTGGCGCCATCGGCCGCCGGCTTCTCATCGCCCACCAGCCAGCGGCGCAGGGTGCGGCGGAAAACCGGCTCATCGATATGCAGTAATCCGGACAGGTCGAGGATGACGGCATGGCGATGTGGTTTATCCCGCCGGCAATGTTCCGCCGCCCCAAGCAACCCAGAGAGGTTCTGCATCCGTATCTACCCTTAATGTCGGCACCTAAACATACCACTATATCCACGGTTAATACAGTATACAGAGTCTCATATGTCGCCTTTATACGTTACGCAGAAAGCCACAATGTGCAAAAAAACAATAGAGTGTAGTCAATTTTTTGGAAATATGGCCCTGAATCTCAACACACCCTAGCTTCAATGAGGCCCCGGCCTTTCGGCCGGGGAAGAGGTCGAGCTTCACGGCGTGGGTGTCCCCGGAGGTCGCGCTTCAATGAGGCCCCGGCCTTTCGGCCGGGGAAGAGCCGGGTGTACTGCGGTTTGACGCTGGATTTGTCACGCTTCAATGAGGCCCCGGCCTTTCGGCCGGGGAAGAATTGTACGGGGTACAGTGCATCTTGGTAATACTTCTGGCTTCAATGAGGCCCCGGCCTTTCGGCCGGGGAAGATGTACCCAGGAGAGGAGGATGCTTGCATTGACTTGATGCGTGCTTCAATGAGGCCCCGGCCTTTCGGCCGGGGAAGAGGGCGAAGGGAAGACCCTCACCGTCCCGGCTGCCGACGCTTCAATGAGGCCCCGGCCTTTCGGCCGGGGAAGATGACCGTTTGCATCGGCCGTTCATTGCCCGTGGTCACGCTTCAATGAGGCCCCGGCCTTTCGGCCGGGGAAGACTGCTGATTTTCGTGCGTTTGAGGCGGTCAAGTATTTTGAGCTTCAATGAGGCCCCGGCCTTTCGGCCGGGGAAGAAATGGTTGATGGCCTGGAAGACGACGAAAGGGGTTACGGTGGCTTCAATGAGGCCCCGGCCTTTCGGCCGGGGAAGAGGCGCGCAGTTTGATAATGGCGTTGATGGTGGGGACGTCGCTTCAATGAGGCCCCGGCCTTTCGGCCGGGGAAGAACCCGTGCGCGGGCAAAATCGGCGTCCAGCCCCCGGAGCCTTGCTTCAATGAGGCCCCGGCCTTTCGGCCGGGGAAGGGGGCACAGGCAACAGACGATGAAATCGTTAGTGCTATTGCTTCAATGAGGCCCCGGCCTTTCGGCCGGGGAAGGGCCGCGTTTGCGTAGGCAATCTCCGCTTCCTCAATTGTAGAGCTTCAATGAGGCCCCGGCCTTTCGGCCGGGGAAGGCTGGGCGAAACCCCCTTTGTTTTGCTGGATGCCCGCTACGCTTCAATGAGGCCCCGGCCTTTCGGCCGGGGAAGGTGGCTGGATCAGCCGCATCACCTACATCGCGTCCCGTGTCAGGCTTCAATGAGGCCCCGGCCTTTCGGCCGGGGAAGGGTCGCGTGCCCAGGTAGCTTTGCTGCCAGCCCTCCAGCTTCAATGAGGCCCCGGCCTTTCGGCCGGGGAAGGCCTTGGGTCGGAGTTGCTGTAGCCATAATAGGGGCCAAAGCTTCAATGAGGCCCCGGCCTTTCGGCCGGGGAAGGACGGTCGCGGTCGCAGAACCGCAGCAGCTCCGGCAAGCCGCTTCAATGAGGCCCCGGCCTTTCGGCCGGGGAAGGGTCGCCAAGGCGCGCAAGCTACTGACCGCGCTGGACATACTGCTTCAATGAGGCCCCGGCCTTTCGGCCGGGGAAGGGCCCTACCCCGCAACAGTCTGCAAGATAACAAGAATCAGCCGGATTTGCGAGCGGGTCCGTGGAGGAGGGGTGTCGGTATGCCGAACGCACTATCAAATGATGAACAATGTCCAAGAACCATAGCAATCCCAACCACTTACGTCGCCGCGAGCGGCTCCCGGTATTTGGCAGGTACTGAGCCGCTCGCGTTCACGACCGGCAGCAACCGTCAAATCACCCTGGCTTGCCGTTCGATCGCCTTGAAGCTTTTGCCCAGGCTCTCCACCCGCAGATCCACGTCGTCGGCAGGGCCGATGTCGAGGATCAGGATGTGATCCTCCGATGCCTTGATCTCCCGGTCAAGCCGCATGGCCAGGGCGGCGCGGCGGCGGGCGGTCAGGCGGCATTGGAAGACCGACAGTTGCAACCAGTCGCCATAGGCTTCCATCACTTTGAAAATCTGCCGCCAGCGTTTGGGATCGGCGATGTCATAGGTGACGATGTAGAGCCGTTCATTGTGGCGGGGCATGATCGCAGCTCTCCGTCGGGTCGGGTCAGCGGGGTACGTAATGCGGATATGTGGGTACCTCGCCGCGCAGATACCGGGCCAGCAGACGGGCCTGCACATGCAGCATGCGGCGCATGGAAATCTGATAGCCAAAGGCGGGGTGCGTCGCCTCCTGATCCAGCCGGCGTTCGAACGCGCGGATCAGGGTGCGGCGACCATCGGGGGTCAGGTTGCAGCCGGGGCCGATTGTGATGAAATCCCGCGGCGTCAGTTCACCCTGGTTCAGAACGGTCAGCACCGCGCTGTCGGCGAGAATGGGGCGCAGGGGCTCCATCATGTCCAGCGCCAGCGATGGCCGCCCTGGCCGCTCCGTATGGTAAAAGCCCACCCAGGGATCCAGTCCCGCCACTTCCAGTGCTGTCGAAACCGCGCGCGTCAACAAGGCATAGCAGAGCGAAAGGCAGGCATTGACGGGATCAGCCGGGGGACGGCGCGACCGCCGTTCAAACCCGAATTCCGGCAATGAAGCTGCCTTTTCGTTCAACAGCTTGGGCCAGGCGCGGAAATAGATCGCCGCGCCCTCACCCTCCGTCCCCAGCAGTTCGGCCATATCGCGCACCTGCGGCAGTTTGGCCGACAGATGGCGCAGCCGCTCCAGCACGGGTTCCCGTTCCGCCTCGCCGCCGCGCCAATTGCGGCGCAGCAGGGTGCGCTGGTTCTTCAGCTTGGCATCGACCAGGGTGCGGGCAAAGGCCAGACGGCGGGCATCATCCTCGCGCAGCCGATATTGCGCCATGCGCGCGCCGGCACTGCGCGGACCCTGCCCGCCCGTGGTGCCCATGTACCAGAAGCCGCTGCTCATCCAGGCCACCGGCACCTCCGCCTTCATCAGCGCATGCAGCGCCTGGGTGGTCAGGTTGACGGGGCCGGCCAGCACCAGCTCCGACACCTCGCCGATCGCCACCCGCACCTCTTCTTCCTTGTCCCGAAAACCTTCGTCGCGTTCCTTGTCGGGGGGCCGTGCCACGGGGGCCTTGATCACCAGCACCTCGCCCTCCTTGCCGATGCGGGCCCCCGGTTGCTGGACATAGAGCGGCAGGGCGCCGTCAACCGGTGGCGGGGGCGTGCGCGGTACCGCCCCCGTGCGGAACAGGTTCACCTCATCCGGCAGGCAGATCGGCAGCAGTGAGCAGCGGTTGCATTTCTTGGAGTTCTCCAGCGGTGGCGGGATGCGCCGGGTAGATGCCGCCAGCCGCAGGGAGGCGGCCGCCGCCGCCGTCTGCGCCCGCAATTCGGCGTCGAACCGCACCGGTACCCGTTCCCGGCTGCCCGCAAACCACAGGAAACCGTCGCCGACGCGATAGCCATTATCCTCCAGGATCAGGGTCTGCGCGCAAAGCTGCACGCGTTCCGGCTCATAGGCGCCGGCCTCCACATGCGGGCGTTTGCCCTTCTTGTAATCGACGGGCGTGACGATGCCGTCATCGCCCTCCAACAGGTCGAGCTTGGCCACCAGACCCAGCCGTTCGGACGCAAGCTCGACGGATCGCGTGGTGAAAGGGCGGCTATCCTCCGTCACCTCGTCGGGCGCGGGCAATGCTGGGCGGGCAGCATCGACGCGGGCATGCACGCGCCGCCCCTCCTCCGTATCACCACTGTCGGCCCATTCGCCCTCCACCCATTCCAGATAGGCCAGCCGGGGGCAATAAACCCATTCATTGATCATCCGCGCCGGCACCAGCACATCGTCGATCCCCGCCGCCGGGGCCGGCAGCGCCAGCGAAAGCTGCACCGCGCGCGGGGGTGAGGGTGTGGGGTCCGGTGTTGTCTCGTCCGGGGAGGGATCATCCACCATGGGTATCACCATGCAATGGTTGTGCAGGGTGATGGTAACACGGTGAATAGGGATTTCACGCTGAATATGACGCGGAAAAGGCCCGGTTTTCGTGTGTCAGGATAACCGGAAACCCCGCAGCGGCAGCCCATCCTGTATTTCGCCCTGACGGAGGCAGGCGAGCGTTTCCGCCCTCGAAGACAGGCCTGCCGGGAGGTTTATACGGCTGAACGGGAAGGGCGTGTTATCGGCGGGCGGCCAGGGCAGCAGCCACGGCGTCCGGATCATGGGCGATGACGCGCAACAGGGTTTGTGCGGGACCGTCCGGTTCGCGACGATGCTGTTCCCATTCGCGCAAGGTCCAGATATTGATGCCGAAGCGTGCTGCGAACTGTTCCTGGGTCAAGCCCAAGTGTGTCCGGATTGTACGTGCTTCCAGGCCGGGGGAGCGGAGGATGAACTCCGATGGGTCGGCATCGCTCTGGTCCGGGGCCGTGTCGGGATCCTCGGCGATCTGGCGGGCGATGTCTTCGTCGGTAGTAGCGTCAATCAGCGCCTGATTGTCAGGTTGAGCTGTGGCTACCTCCCTCATTGACATGCGTGGCATAGAGCCTCCGTTCCCTCTTATTTGCCTTTCGGGCTGAAATGATCCACCGGATCAAATCGCCTTCCGGGGTCAGTCTCAACGTATAAACGACGACGTACCAGGAATCCTCTATGCAGCCGATTGCAGTGATTCGGTGTTCGCCATAGTCCTTTCTTGTGTCTGCCCGTTCAAACACGGGTCCAAAGAAAATGTTAGCGGCAAAGCCGAACCCAAAGCCCCGCTTCCGACGGGTTTCTGCGTCCTTGACAGCATGAAAGTCGATATCCAACTGTTCAAAGTATGGCATTGCCATAGCCCTTTGGTCAAGAACGAAGCGTTGCGGCGAGGCAGGGCTAACGGCTGATCGCTTGCCTGTTTGGCAACTGCGAGCGCTTCAATGAGGGCCTGCCCCTCCGCAACGTGAGCAGGAATGTCACAGTCCGGCCTTTGCGTCAATGACCTTCGCTAGAAGTTGACAAACCTGTCACTCTTTCCGCCCCCAGCATCCCCCCACCGCGATGCGCGTCCCGGCCCAGCAGGATGGGGCCTGCCACCGGTGTGGCGAAATTCAGCGTCAATCGTGCGGACAGGCCGTCGCGGGGGCCGGACAGCAGGTCGGTGACTTGGATATCCACTGGCGCGGGCAGGCCCCGGCGGAACAGTTCGGCCCGTACATCCGCCAGAATGAAGGTATTCTTGTCCGCATCCCGCCCCGGATGGCGGGTGGGGCGATAGCGGGTTTGGCTGGTCCAGACCGTCCCGGTCTCCACCGGCAGAGGCAGCGGCGATGACAGTGACAGCAATCCTGCGGCCCCGGCGCGCACCAGGGCCAACTGCCCGGTGACGCGGGTGAAGCTCTGCCGGTCGGCGGCATCGTCATGCGTCGACCGGTCCACCCGCCAGGGGGCGATCACCCGCACCTGATCAAGCAGGCC
>JAIXTS010000298.1 GCA_027483805.1 Azospirillum sp.
AAGGCGCTGGGCCGGCCGCTTCTGTCCTGGCACGTGAAATCCACGACCAAGGCCCAGCAGGGGCTTTACGAATATGACGCCGTGTCCCGCCTGCGCGACAGCCAACTCGGTGACCCGCGCGTCAAGGACATCAAGAATTATATCCGTAAAGGACCCCTCTGGAACGCGTTCGAGGCGGAAGATCCGCCCGTCCTGCTGATCGACGAGATCGACAAGGCCGATATCGAGTTCCCCAACGACCTGTTGCAGGAACTCGACCGTATGGAATTCTTCGTCTACGAGACGGGGGAGACCATCAAGGCCGCCAAGCGTCCCGTCGTCATCATCACGTCCAACAATGAGAAGGAGCTGCCCGACGCCTTCCTGCGCCGCTGCTTCTTCCATTATATCCGCTTCCCCGATGCCGACACGATGGCCCGCATCGTGGAGGTGCATTTCCCCGACCTGAAGGCCGAGCTGCTGCGCGATGCGCTGACCCTGTTTTATGAGGTGCGCGACGTGCCGGGCCTGAAGAAAAAGCCCAGCACGTCCGAACTGCTGGACTGGATCCGCCTGCTGCTGGTGGAGGATGTGTCGCCGGAGACCCTGCGCCAGCGCGACCCGAAGAAGCTGATCCCGCCGCTGCATGGCGCGTTGCTGAAGAACGAACAGGATGTCCACCTGTTCGAACGTCTGGCCTTCCTGGCACGGCGGAATAACGGGTGAGGGACGGGGAGACTATATCTCCCCGAAACTCTGCACCAGTGATCCCACAATCAGGTACCAGCCATCAATCAACACAAAAAAGATCAGTTTGAACGGCAGTGAGATCATCGCTGGTGGCAGCATCATCATGCCCATGGCCATCAGCACCGATGACACCACCATGTCGATCACCAGGAACGGCACAAAGATCAGGAACCCGATCTCAAAGCTGCGTTTCAGCTCCGACAGCATAAAGGCCGGGATCAGCACATGGATGGGGATGTCTTTCGGTTCGGCGACGGGCTGGGTCTTTGACATGTCCATGAACAGCTGCAGATCACGTTCGCGGACATGACGCATCATGAAGGCATGGAACGGCTCCACCGCCCGTTTGAAGGCCGTGATTTCATCCACCTCTTCATTGATCAGGGGGCGGATACCCTGCTCGTAGGAGGCTTGCAGCGTCGGGGCCATGATGAAGAAGGTCAGGAACATGGCCAGACTGACCAGCACCTGATTGGGCGGCACCTGCATCGTACCCATGGCCGAGCGCAGGAAGCTCAACACGATGGTGATGCGCACAAAGCAGGTCATCATGATCAGGATGCTGGGCGCCAGCGACAGCACGGTCAGCAGCATCACGAACTGAATGATGCGCCCTGTGCCGCTGGCCCCCTGGTCACCCAGATCCAGGGACAGGCTTTGCGCCGTCGCAGGCACCGCCAGCAGCAGGCAGGTCAGCAGGGCCGGGACCACCAGACGCAGCCGGTGGAGCAGAAATGCCGTCATGATGCTGTCCCCGCCTGTTCCTGGCGGTCCAGCGCCATCTTGAAATCCCCCGGCGGGGTGATGCCTGTTTCGATCACAAGGTCCTCCCCGATCCCCAGCAGCAGCAGATGCTCCACCCCGTCGCGCCGCAGCAGAACCAGCCGGCGCCGCGCATCCAGCGGCATCACCTCTACCACGCCCAGCCGCTTATCGCCCTTTCGGCGTATGGCCAGACCGGCGGCGGGACCATAGCGGCGCAGCAGCATGGCAAAAAGACCGATCAGCGCCAGCACCAGCCCCAGCGCCAGGATCAGACGCAGATAATTGGCGGCATCCATTCACATATCCTTGCCGGAGCGGTAGGCCTGCGCGGCGCGTATCCGGGTGGCATGGGTTTCCCGCCCGCCCAGCTTGTCACCATGCACCCGTTCAAGGGTGCCCGCCACCCGGTCCAGCGCGGCCAGAACCTGTTCCAGTTTGGGCAGCAGTGCGCGGGCCTGCGGCGCCGGCAGGGACAGGATGGCATCCAGGATCGGCTTGACCTCCCGTTCCAGCCCGTAAAGATCCACCATCTCGCCGCCGGCCAGCGTCTCTTCCCCTCCTGTCAGCAGCGACAGCAGGCTTTCCAGCGTCTGATCGATATCGGCCGGGGCGGCCAGGGTGGGAATGGTGCTGTTGTCAGTCATGGTGTCGTCGGCCGATCCACGGGTTTCATGTCCATTTCGCCGGAACGTTCGTTCCACATGCCGTTTGCACGGTAAACATGGGCGAGGATTTCCGCCACGGCGGCGATGGCTTCAATGGGAATTTCGCTTTCCACGTCGACGGCGGCAAGAATTTCCGCAAGGTCGGCATCGGTGCGCACCTTCACCCCATGGGCGAAGGCCAGTTCCAGGATCTGTTCCGCCACCGCGCCATGCCCACTGGCCACCACGCGCGGCAGGCTGGGGTCGCCGCGTTCATGCCGCAGGGCTACCGCCACCTGTCGGCGGGGGGGTGGGGGCGGGGGGCTGTCAGGCGGTGTTTGCAACGGCATGACCCTTGTCGGATGTGCCGTTCCGGGCACGAAACCACCCTTGCGGCAAAAAGCATCCTAGCAGATGACTTTGCCGGCGGCGAGCCGACTTCGGCGGTGCGATTTCACGTTCCTTGGCGCGTCGATTGCGCTATGTTGGGAATGAAAACCGCTGGGTTGGTTCCCCGGCCCCGGCGGTCATGCCCTGCAAAAGGCGGGGCGGGTGGGTCGGGCCACCGGAAACCCCGCCCAATGGCGCGGAAATTGCATGTTTTTTGGTCTGGAGGGCATGTCCGGCCGGGCGTGCCAATGGTCAAGGATGGAAGGGTTTTGCCATGGATCTGAAGGATAGCGGCGTATTCCGCCTGATGTCGGACAAGATGGCCTGGCACAATCAGCGTCAGGAGGTTCTGTCCCAGAACATCTCCAACGCCGACACGCCCAAATACCGTCCCCATGATCTGGTGGAATTCGACTTCAAGAAGCAGTTGCGGGAGACGGCCCGCATGCCACTATCCGGTTCGGTTTCCGGTCACCTGCAGGGCACGATCCCGTCCAAGACCGGTTTTAAGGACGGGGAGGAACGCAGCCCCTATGAAACCGCACCGGCTGGCAATGCCGTGGTGCTGGAAGAGCAGATGATGAAGGTCGGCCAGAATTCCATGGAGTACCAGACCGTCACGAACCTGTACCGCAAGCAGGTTGGCATGCTGAAGACCGCGCTGACGCCGCCACGCTAAGGTGATCGGACAGGCATAGGGGAACCGGAACATGGATCTGATGAATTCAATGGCGGCATCCGCCGCGGGCATGAAGGTGCAGGGCACCCGACTGCGCGTTATCGCCGAAAACCTGGCCAATGCCAATTCCACCGCGCCCTCGCCCGGCGATCTGCCCTACCGCCGCAAGGTGGTGCTGTTCCAGAATGCGCTGGACAAGGAGATGCAGACCGATCTGGTGAAGGTGAAAAAGATCGACGTGGACCGCAGCGATTTCCAACGCCGATGGGACCCCGGTCATCCATCCGCGGACGCCGATGGTTACGTGTTGCTGCCCAATGTGAATTCGCTGGTCGAAAGCATGGACATGCGTGAAGCCCAGCGATCCTATGAAGCCAACCTGAACACGCTTGATGCCACCCGCCAGATGATCATGCGCACGGTCGATCTGCTGCGTTCCAACTGATTGAACCGCCGTTCCGGACAGGAGAGACAGAGCCATGGACATTCCCTTCAGCGGTGCCGCCGCCGCCTATGCCAGTGCCGCCACGCGTGGCCTCACCGCCCCGTCAAAGCCGGGGCCGACCGACGGCCCGTCCTTTGGCGACATTCTGGAAGGTGCTGTCGGCCAGTCCATCCAGACCATGCACAAGGGCGAGGAGATGACCGCCAAGGGTGTGCTGGGCAAGGCCGACTTGGCCGATGTGGTGAACGCCGTCACCAATGCCGAAGTGACGTTGCAGGCGGTCGTGAATGTCCGCGACAGGGTGATTTCGGCCTATCAGGAAATCCTGCGCATGCCGATGTGACGGCAGCGCCAGGATCGCGGGATCATGAACGAAGCCGAAGCCATCGAGATTGTGCGTGACGCGCTGTTCACCACGATCATTGTCAGCTTGCCGCTGATGCTGATCGCGCTGGTGGTGGGGCTGGTCATTTCGCTGTTCCAGGCGCTGACGCAGCTGCAGGAACAGACGTTGACCTTTGTACCCAAGATCCTGATCATGTTCACCGCCATGGTGTTCCTGATGCCCTTCATGAATGGCCACCTTAAGACCTTCACCGAACGGATCATGGACCGTATCGTGGCTGTAGGTACAGGCGATGACAGCCAGGATCCGGGTGGTGGTGGCTGATGTCGCTGGATGCCCTGCTTGGTGGGTCGGTCTATGCGTTCCTGATGATCTTCGTGCGTCTGGGCTCGGCCTTCCTGGTCATGCCCGGCTTTGGCGAACAGTTCGTGTCACCGCGCATCCGGCTGTTGTTCGCGCTGGCCGTGTCCTTCCTGCTGTTGCCCATCCTGCTGCCCGTCATGCCAAAGCCGCCGGCCAGTCCGGCCGACCTCACCCTGCTGATCATTGCCGAGGCGATGATCGGCATTTTCCTGGGCACCATCACCCGCATGCTGATGGCGGCGCTGGAGACGGCGGGCATGCTCATTGCCAATCAGGTTGGTCTGTCGGCCGCACAGGCCTTCAATCCCGCCATGTCCTCACCGGGCAACCCGGTATCGGCCATTTTGGGCGTGCTGGCCCTGATGCTGATCTTCGCCACCGATATGCACCACCTGCTGCTGATGGCCGTCGTCGACAGCTACAGCCTGTTTCAGCCGGGCCAATGGCTGCCCATCGGCGATGTTAGCCAGCATCTGACCCGGATAATGGCCGACAGTTTTCTGATCGGCATGCAATTGTCAGCCCCGTTTCTGGTGATCGGCCTGCTGTTCTATCTGGGATTGGGGTTGATTTCACGCTTGGTGCCACAGATTCAGGTGTTCTTTGTCGGTGTGCCAATTCAGATCATCTTCGGATTGCTGCTGCTGGGCTTAAGCCTGACGGCGCTGATGACCTTCTGGCTGGCCCAGTTCGAGGGGCAGTTGGTCAATATCCTGCAGCTGTGACGGGGGAGTGATCGCATGGCTGAAGACCAGGATGATGACAGCAAAACAGAAGAACCTACTGGCAAGCGACTTGCGGATGCACGGGAGAAGGGTCAGGTCCCCAAGTCGCAGGAATTCACCCATATCTTTGTCCTGGGCGCTTCGCTGGTCCTGATCTTGATGATCCTGCCCTGGTCGTTCGGGCGGATATCGGTCAGTCTGGTACCCTTCATCGAACAGCCGCACGCCATTCAGATGGAGAGTAGCAGCCTTTTGACCGTGTTTTTTGACCTGACGACCAGCGTGCTTATCGCCATGACCGTGCCGCTATTCATTCTGCTCGTCGCCGTCGTCGTGGCATCGGTCGTGCAGGTCGGTTTTTTGGTAACCACTGAAAATTTCCTCAAGTTCGACCTGAACCGGCTGAACCCGATGTCAGCCCTGGCGCAGAAATTCTCGGGCAAGAATCTGGTCGAATTCCTGAAGTCCTTGGCAAAGCTGATCATTGTCAGCATCGTGGTTTACCTGATGCTGCGCCCGCTCTGGGGATCGGTCGACCATTTCATCGCCATGTCGATGATCGACATTGTAAAGGAGACGCAGGCGCTTTCCGCGAAGATCATCTTTGCCATCCTGCTGGTGCTGCTGGTCCTGGGCGGCGCTGATTATCT
>JAIXTS010000091.1 GCA_027483805.1 Azospirillum sp.
GAAGCCCTCTCCATGGAGATGATGAAGCTGTACAAGGAGGAGAAGGCCAATCCGCTGGCCGGCTGCCTGCCCATCCTGCTTCAGATCCCCGTGTTCTTTGCGCTGTACAAGGTCCTGTACGTCACCATCGAAATGCGCCATGCGCCCTTCTATGGCTGGATTCATGACCTGTCGGCGCCCGATCCGACGACCCTGTTCAACCTGTTCGGTCTGATCCCGTGGGACCCGCCCAGCTTCCTGCATATCGGCATCTGGCCGCTGCTGATGGGCATCACGATGTGGTTGCAGATGAAGATGAATCCGTCCAATCCGGACCCGATTCAGCAGAAGGTGTTCATGCTGATGCCCTTCATCTTCACCTTCATGATGGCCGCCTTCCCGGCCGGCCTGGTGATCTACTGGACCTGGTCGAACCTGCTGTCCATCGCCCAGCAATGGTACATCATGCGCCGCATGGGCGTTAAGGCGACTTGATCGGTTCCCTCAGGCGCCGGGCGGCGGCATCCGCCGCCTTGGCTTGACACAGGCATGGGCCTGCGGGCCGGCGGTTGCCGGCCTGGGTTATAGGTGCCGAGACATTTTGATTACGAAAGCCCCCGGCCTTTGTGCCGGGGGTGTGTGTTTGAAGAGAAGGAGTTCCCCCCATGGCCAAGCCGCTGACCATCACCCCGTCCCTGATCGGTGACCTGACCGAGATGGAGATTGAGGCCGGGCGTCTGCTGTTCGCCAAGGAGTGTGACTTCTTCTGGGGTGCCGAGGCGGCGACCACCCTGCCGGAGGCCGTGCTGCCGGAGATATGCTTTGCCGGCCGGTCGAATGTGGGCAAGTCGTCGCTGGTCAATGCCCTGACGGGGCGCAAGACGCTGGCCCGCACGTCCCAGACGCCTGGCCGTACCCAGCAGCTGAACTTTTTCAATCTGGGCAGCCGGCTGGTGATGGTGGACATGCCGGGTTACGGCTATGCCCAGGTGTCGAAGGAACGGTCGGCCGCCTGGGTCGATTTCATCAAATCCTATCTGCGGGGCCGCGTGACCCTGAAACGTGCTCTGGTCCTGGTCGATGCCCGCCACGGGCTGAAGCCGCATGATGTCGACATGATGAAGATGATGGACCAGACGGCGGTCGGTTATCAGATCGTGCTGACCAAGGCCGACACGCTGAAACCCGGCGCCATCGACAAGATCCGGGCACAGGTGGCCACCGCCCTGAAGACCCATGGTGCCGCCCATCCGGAGGTGCTGGCCACCTCGGCCGAAACCGGCCTGGGCATCCCGGAACTGCGCGGCTTTCTGACCCGGATGGCGGAGCCGGTGGCGCTGGGCTGACAGCCTACCCGCGTGGCAGGTCCAGCAGGACCCGCAGCCCGCCGCCCGCCGCCGCGCCCAGCGTCAGGTCACCGCCATAGAGCCGGGCCAGATCATCGACGATGGCCAGGCCCAGGCCGCTGCCGGGCACCGCCTCATCCAGCCGGATACCCCGCGCCAGCACACTGGCCCGTTCGGCCGCGGGGATGCCGGGTCCGTCATCCTCGATGCTGATCCGCACCCGGTCCGCGCCGTGGGCCGTGACGGACAGGGTGACCCGGCCCCGGCACCATTTGGCGGCATTGTCCAGCAGGTTGCCGGCCATTTCCGCCAGATCCTGTGCTTCGCCCCGGAAGGACAGGGCCTGATCCCCGTCCAACGCCACGTCGATATCCCGGTCGGGATGCAGCCGCGTGATGGTACGGGCCAGGGGGCGCAGGGTGGACAGGACGGGCGTGCGCAGGCCCGCCCCCTTGGCCATGGCGGCGGCGCGCGCCCGGGTCAGGTGGCGGTCGATCTGCCGGCGCATGCGGTCGGTCTCCGCCTGGATCAGGGTCGATTCGGCGGGGTCGGACAGGGTGCCGGCCGCGTTGGCGATGATGGTCAGCGGGGTTTTCAGCGCATGGGCCAGATTGCCGGCCTGGGTGCGGGCGCGGTCAACCATTTCCGCATTGTCGGCCAGCAGCTGGTTCAAATCATCGGCCAGTGGCTGCACCTCTGACGGGAAGGCGCCGACCAGCCTGGTGGAGCGGCCCGCCCGCAGATCGGCCAGCGCCCGGCGCAGCCGGTCCAGCGGCACCAGACCCAACCGCACCTGAATGAAGGCGGCCCCCAGCAGGCCCAGGGCCAGCACGCACAGCGACAGGGTCAGCACTTCGGCAAAACGCCGTGTGGCGGCGGTCAGGTCGGCGGTGGTGGCCGCCACCGACACTTCCACCGGGCTTTCCTGATCGGGCAGGCGCACCCGGCGCGACCAGACCAGCAGCGCCTCTCCCTCCGGTCCCGTCGCCGTGCGGCGGTGCAGGGCGCCATCGTCGGGCAAGGCCCCGTCGGGGCGCAGCTGCTGATCCCAGAGCGAGCGGGAGCGCAGGGCCACGCCTTGATCATCCACCACCTGCCAGTAAAGCCCCGACAAGGGCCGTTGGAAGCGCGGGTCGGACAGGTCGCGCGACACCGCCACCTGCCCGCCGGCACCCGGATGCAGCGCCACTGTCAGCTCATCCAGGTGCAGTTCGGCGTGGCGGGCAAGTTCCGATTCCGTATGGTTGCGGAAAATGTCGGTCAGCAGCCAGCCGGCCACGGCCAGGGCCAGGGTCACCCAGACAAAAGCCAGTGCCAGCAGGCGAAGGCCCAGCGACCCGCGCCGCATCTCAGACCGCTTCCATGCGGTAACCCTGCCCGCGTTCGGTATGGATCACAGGCGCCCCCAGTTTGCGCCGCAGCCGACCGATGAACACTTCGATCGTATTGCTGTCGCGGTCGAAATCCTGGGCATAGATATGTTCGGTCAGTTCGGTGCGCGACAGGATGCGGCCCTGATGATGCATCATGTAGGACAGCACCCGCTGTTCGTGGGCCGTCAGAGTAACGGGGCTGCCCGCGACGGTGACACGGCCTGTGCGTGTATCCAGGCTGACAGGACCGCAGGTCAGGGCAGGGGACGCCTGTCCGCCGGCCCGCCGGATCAGGGCGCGCAGCCTTGCCAGCAATTCCTCCATGCGGAAGGGCTTGGCCAGATAATCATCGGCCCCGGCATCCATGCCCGCCACCTTTTCCTGCCAGGTGCCGCGCGCCGTCAGGATCAGCACGGGCATGGTCCGGCCCGCCGCCCGCCAATCGCGCAGCACCGAAAGACCGTCGCGGCCCGGCAAGCCTAAGTCCAGCACGACGGCGTCATAGGGTTCGGTGTCGCCCATGAAGCCCGCCTCCATCCCGTCGGGCGCGGGGTCGGCCACATAGCCGGCCTCGTTCAAGGCCTGGATCAGCTGCCGGCGCAGGTTGGTGTCATCCTCCGCCACCAGGATGCGCATCACTTCTTCTCCTTCAGCAGGTCCTTGCCGGCGGCCTTGGCCTTCAGCAATTTGCCATCGGCGGCGTCGTACAGAAGCTCCACCAGCCGCCCATCGGCGACCAGGATTTCGATGTCATAGACAAAGCGCCCCTGCTCGGTTTCCAGCTCCACCTCCAGCAGGCGGCCGGGGTAATCGGCCTCCGCCCTTTCCATGATGGTCCGCAGGGACATGATCTCGCCGCGCTCCAGCGCCGCGCGGGCGCGGTCATGGTCGGCCTTGTCGTCGTCATCATCATCTTCGGCCCAGACATGCGGTGCGCCGGCCAGGGCCAGGAACAGGCAGAGGGGCAGCAGCAGCAGGGGGCGCATGGGCGGGGGGTGGCTCCGGGGTTTGGGGCGGATGATGATATGGGTCTACGCAACGCTGTGAAACATGAATTGGGTGGTTGTTTCAGAGGACAGGGATACCCGGTTCCGAAAGCGGTCAGCTTCGAACTGCGGTAGACGCGGGTGGGGGTTTGATGGAGCGCAGCATAGCAAATTGGGGCGGGAGAAGCAGCAGTTACGGGGCAGCTGTGTAGGTCAGGTCGAGGGCGTCAGCGCGCGCTCCGACAGCAAAGGCTTGCAATCCTTACCTGGCAGGGCTCACCTTCGGCTCGACCTGACCTACGGCTCAAGGGTCAGTAAACCACACCGTCGGCGGTCAGGCCGGCCAGCAGGGACTTGACGCCCACAATGTCGAGCGTGCCCTGGCCGTCGGCCAGTTGGGTCCAGGTGCCGTCATTATTGCTGTCGGCATAGATTGTCCATTCGGTGCGACCCTTCTCGATCTCCGTCTTCACGACCAGCCCGTCTTGCAGACGCCAGGTCTCGTTCCGGTCAGGGCGTTCGGCCTCCCAACGGCCATCGTCCCATTCCTGCAGGCTAGTCACGGCGCCGGCGGCATCAAAGGTGAAACGGTAGGCGTCATCCAAGGTGCCAGCGACGGGGCGGTTCAGGCTGTAGGCCTCGACATAGACGCCATCGCCATTGGCATCGGTAAAGAGCGTCACCTCCGTGCCATCACGGTCGGTTTCGGTCTTCACCACGCCATTGGCCGTGACCGACCAGCTTTCGTTGCGGTCGATTTTTTCATTCTGCCAACGGCCTTTCTCCATCTCCTGCACACCGGTGATGGCGCCGTTGGTCAGGGTGAAGCGGTAGCCGCCTTCGAACGGGCTGGTGGCGGTAACGGTACGGGCCATTTTGATCACTCCTGTCATTGTCTGCCAAGCAACCGGCCACAACCGGGCCGGTGTCAGACGCGACCATAGGGGAGCGAACCTGAACGGCCCCTGAAAGTGCTGTTCAGAAATCGTTCAGGAAGGGCGGACATTGCGTCCGCCTTGATTGCGCCCGGATGCAGGCTTATCACCGGAGCAGCTTCACCATCACCCTGGACCTTCCATGTCCCCCAGCCATCGCCTGTCGCACCCGCGCACGATCCTTGTGGCGCTGCTGATCCTGCTGCCCCTTCTGGTGGCGTTCTATTCGCTGAGCCTGGGCCAGGACGGGAACTGGGACCTGCGCAATTACCATTGGTACAATGCCATGGCCTTCCTGGACGGCAGGGAGTTGGTGCAGGACATTGCCCCGGCGCAGGTGGCGACATTCTACAACCCGACCCTGGACCTGCCGGTCTATTGGCTGGCGCAGTTCCTGCCAGCCCGCGCTGTATCCTTCATCCTGTCCTGGGTGCAGGGGATGAACCTGGTGCCGTTGACGGGCATTGCCTGGCTGCTGCTTCCGGTGCTGGCGGCCCGCGCGCGGGCCCTGGCGTCGGTGGCGCTGGCCCTGGTCTGTTTTGCGGGCGCCGGGCAGATGGGCCTTCTGGGCACCACCTTCTATGACAATGTCATCAGCCTGTTCGTGCTGGGCAGTGCCTGGCTGGTCATGGCGCGGGCCGATGATGTCTGGGGGGCAGCACCCAGGGTGGCCTTCCCCATCGTGTTTGTGGCCGGCCTGCTGGTCGGGTCGGCCGTGGGCCTGAAGCAGCCGACCCTGCCCTATGCCGTGGGCCTGTGCTTTGCCTTCCTGGCGGTGGCCGGTGGCTTCTGGCGGCGGATGTTCCTGTCGTTTTTCTTCGGCATCGGCGTCATTGCCGGCATGGCGCTGTTTTCCGGCCATTGGATGTGGCACCTGTGGTCCACCTACCAGAACCCGCTCTTCCCCTATTTTAACGATTTTTTCAAATCGCCCTGGGGCGTGCCCGAGGCGTACCGGGATGACAAGTTCCTGCCGCATGGCCTTTGGAACAACCTGATCTTCCCCTATACATGGCTGATGGACCCCAAAAAGGTGGGGGAGATTCTGTTCACCGACCTGCGTGTGCCGGTGATGGTGGTCGTCCTGATGCTGACCCCGTTCCTGGCGCTGGTCGGGCGGTTTGTGCCGAAGAAAGACAGGATGGTGTCGTTCCGGCCGGCGCTGTACCTGCTGGTGGCCGCAGCGCTGACCTATCTGGCCTGGCTGAAGCTGTTTGCCATCTACCGCTATCTGATCCCGCTGGAAATGCTGGCGCCGCTGGTGGTGGTGGCTTCCATTGCGCTGTGGCCGCTGCCGCGCCGGGCCAAGGGGGTGGTGATCCTGGCGCTGCTGGCGCTGGTCACCATCACGGCCCGTCCCGGCACCTGGGCGCGGGTGCCGTTTGCGGACAGGTTTGTCGAAGTGTCCATCCCCGACCTGCCCAACCCGGACAAGACCATCATCATCCAGACCGGGTACGCGCCCACCAGCTTTCTGGCCTATGGGTTCCCAAAGCAGGTGCCGTTCCTGCGCATCCACAGCTATTTCATCCATCCCGACCATGGCGACATCCTGCTGAACCGCGCCATGCATCAGCGGATTGCGGCGCATCAGGGCGATATTTTCTGGCTGGTCGCGCATTGGGAAATCTGGACGGCGGACCATATTCTTCCCCATTACGGGCTGACGGCCGATATGGGTGATTGCGGGCTGGTCAAGTCCAACCTGGATGAACCGATGATGCTGTGCCGGGTGCGGAAGCTGGCAGAAAAAGCGGCAGCAGAGCCAACACCGTGACAGTCGGTTGCAGTTGATGCATGCCGCATGGGACGGCATGTCGAGTAGGAGGGGCCTATGAACCTGATCGTCCATGTCGAAATACCGGTTCTGGATATTGAAAGGGCCATGGGCTTCTATAACGCCGTTTTTGGCCTGAATTTCGCGGAGGTCGTCACCATCCACGGCAACAAGATGGCTTTCTTCCCGTTTGCGGCCGATCAGAACGGTGCCAGCGGTGCGCTGGCCCAGGGCGATGTCTATGTTCCCACCCGTGATGGCGCGATCATCTATATCGGTGTCAGCGACATGGATGAGGTACTGGCCAAGGCAGTCGCGTTGGGGAGTGAGGTTCTCTTCCCGAAGACCCTGGCTGGTGAAAATATCTATGTCGCAGAGATCGCCGACAGCGAGGGAAATCGCATCGCCATTCAGTCGGTCTGAGGGGGGCGTTGCGTATTGGGAAGTGTGGACGGCAGAACATATTCTGCTCTATTACGGGCTGATGGCTGACAGGGGTGAGTGCGGGCTGGTCCAAGTCCAACCTGGATGAGCCGACGATGCTGTGCCCGCTGCGAAAGCAGCCCGTCCCGCCTGTACAGCCCTGATCCGCTGGCCCTACGCAAATCTGGAGCGTTGTTGATGAGTGATCGTGGCAAGGCCTTTCTTGAGGTTTATAAGAGCGGGGAATGGGGCACCAACGGTGAGGAATTCTGCTCCGGCACCGGCAGCCACGACCCTGTGGTGATCAACTGCTACATCCGTGGGGTCGGTACGTTCCTGGAATCCCTGCCGCAGAAGCCGAATGTCGTCGATTTCGGCTGTGGTGACTTCAATGTCGGTTCCCGGCTTCGCTCCCTGTGCGCGCGATACATTGCCTGCGACATTGTTCCAGAGCTGATTGCGTTCAATC
>JAIXTS010000323.1 GCA_027483805.1 Azospirillum sp.
TGCCAACCAACCGCCCTGAACTCTGCGGCTGTTGCCGCCGATAAGACGATTGCGACAGGTAGGACATCGGTCGGTCACTCGATCCACAGGGGGATGGGGTTTCCGCCATAGCACACATTAACGGACGAGACACTCACCGGTCTTGGTTAAAGCCGGCTTTTTTCGTGTCCGCCACCTTCTGTGGCCATGGGCCATATATCCGGCAATTGCACTGTTTCCGGTAAGGAAGCAGGCATATGTCAGAGACATGGCGTTCGGAGGCGAAGACTTTGACCTGTTCCCCTTGGGGGAAGCCGGCCAGAGCCGATTGGGATTGGGCAGAAGCGGATCAGACAGGCAAAAGCCAGCCGTGCCCAACCGCCAGGATTATCCGGCGAAGGCCGGCGGGCCGGTCGGGCACCGCCCGGCCTCCCGATGACGCCCTTCCGGCGTCAAGCCGATATGAAGGGCGCGCGCCACGTCGCTGCCACGCAGGGGCAGCGCGTAGAACAGTGCGATGGCAACGACGAGCAGGGTCGGAAGCGTGACGGGATCGTCCCCGTCCGCTTCATGTTCGCGCTTGCCATGACCCAAGGGACGGGAAAGCCCAGCCGACACCTCGATACCACGATCGGGTGCCTGGCTTGCCGGCAAGGCCTGCCCTGTCAGGAAATGCTGGGAAGGCGATTGGGGGAGTTGGGCAGAAGTGCGAATGTCGCTCCGGAGCAGTAAACCGCCCTGGACCGCCATGACCATGAACAGAAGTGCGAGGAGCCCGTGGGCCCATCCGCGCAGCATTCGTGTGTCGCCTCCACCCATCGGCCCCAAGGCCGAAACCGGAAGCGACACTCTCACAGCGTTGCGGTCAACACAATGGCCTAAAGCGGGATCGCCGCACTATTCTGACCGCGATTGTGTGTAACGAGCGATCTGCGGGGCGTAAGCGGACAGATCGTATCCAGCAGCCGCGGCTGTGCGCAATATTGCTTCGCTATCGCGACTTCCGGCTTTCGCTTCTGCGAGCGCCCAGAGAATCGTGCTGCGCGTACCGGAGCGGCAATGGGCCAGAACCGGGCCCGGCGACGCGGTCAGGGCGCGCCCAAAATCATCCGCGATGCTTTCCAGCGTCGGGCCTGTGGCCGGCTGGTAAACATAGGTAAGGCCCAGTTCCCGGGCCAACTGGCCGGCCTGGGCGGAGGAGAGCTGTCCAGGCTCTTCCCCGTCCGGACGGTTATTGATGATGGTACGGAAACCCGCGCTGTGCGCGTCGCGGATGTCCTGTTCCGTCACCTGCGGCGAGACCGACAGACCATCGACCAAAGGACGTACATCCAAAGCCATGACGACCCCGCGCATGAAGTGAAAACGAGCTACTTATGACCGACCGATAAGGGCGAATTTGTGGCAGCGATAATGAGCCCCGGAATGGAGTTCCTGAGCAGGACGCCGCTTTCGTTCGCACTTGCGATGCATAAATAGGCAGATTGTGCTGCGTCGCAACATACGCAACTGCAACCCAGCCCGGCCCTTCCTGGCAGGCATGGCTCCTATCTGGGGATCATCCGGCGATGCGCAACGGGGCGGCAGCCTGATCCGCGATACCACGGGCACGACGGCGAACCGTGACCAGCAGGTCCAGCATGCGCTGGCGCTGGTCGGCGGTCAGGTCCCGCAGCAGCATGTCATTGATGCCCTGGCGCTTGGGCTGAAGGCGGCCCAGCACTTCCAGACCTTCCGGGGTGACGCGCAGCAGCTTGCGGCGGCGATCCTGGGGATCGTCCTGCTGGCTGATCAGGCCTTTGCGGATCAGTTCGGTGACAGTGGCCGAAATATGCGGACGGGACAGGCCGCGGGCCGACGCGATCTCCGATGAGAAGATGCCATCATGATTGCGCGCACCGTCCTGGAAATTGGCATCGCCAGCCACATTCATCAGCACCGTCCATTGCGGTGCCGTCAGATTGGCCTCGGCCAGCATCTCCTCGCACTGGTGCGCGATGATGTTGGCCAGATCCATCAGATTCAGCGAAATCGCATCTTCGGCGCGAAAGCGGAAAGTATTGTGCGGCATGGCAGCCCCCGGTGTCTGGTCAATGGATGCTGCCATCCTGACGGTGACCGGGGGAGTGCGCATTGACACGGATCAATTAAATGTTCCGCGGTCCAACCATATCCGGGGCATGAATGCCCCGGATATGCCGTGATAGGTCCTTCAGGCGCCGGGCGCCCGCATCTGCGGGCTTGGCTTCACGCGCACACGCGTGCGCCGGCCGGCGGTCGCCATCCTCCGACAGTTACACGTGACCGTCGGTTTGGTCGGTGCGGTTCAGCCGACCTCACGCTCGGTCCAGCCGGCCGTCAGGGCACGGTTGCTGTCCACGTCGGCGGGGAAATCCATCTCTCCCCATTCCAGACCCTGGATGGACACGGTGCCGACACTGCCATCGGCCTTGGCGATGGTATCGATGACCGACAGGTACCAGCGGCGCAGCCCTTCCGGCGTACGCAGCGTGCGCTCCACCTCGGCCGCGAACCGTTTGCCGCCTTCCGCCGTGAAACACAGGAACCCGATGCTTTCACCGGTCACGATCTCCATCGGCAATGTTTTGCCGATCTGCCGCAGCGTGCCGTCGGCATCGGCGCGGACCTTCATGTCATCGGCGTCATAGCCGTCCTTGGCATCGATGGTCACCGTGATCGGCTTCGTTGCCTGGGCCAGCAGCCGCCGCGCGATGGCGGGTTCAAACAGCGTGTCACCGTTCAGGATCAGGAAGGGTCCGTCCATCTCGGCCCGCGCCACCCAGCAGCTGGCTGTATTGTCGGCCAGCGCATAGAAAGGATTGTACAGGGTGCGGGTGGTGATGCCTTGCACATCCATGCCAGCCAGTGCCGCTTCCACCCGGTCAGCGCGGAAACCCGTGACCACCACGGCTTCCGTCACGCCCGCGGCGGCCAGACCCCGGATCTGCCATTCCAGCAGGGTGCGGCCCGACAGGTCGATCAGGCATTTCGGCCGGTCTTCCGTCAGGGGCATCAGACGCTTGCCCTGGCCGGCACTCAGGATGATGGCTTTCACTTTGACCCAGGCTCCAGAGAGGGCGACCGGTCACGCCGGCCACGCCACGAAAAATGCCGCGGACATTGCCGCGAAAGTCGGGCGATGACAAGCAGCTTCGTGGCGTCGGCCCCCTCCCCGCGCGCCGTCAATCCTCCGCCCATTTGCGGATCAGGTTGGACAGGCATTTGGAGAGAAGGTCGAATTCGGCCGATTTGCCATCGCGGTTAAAAACCCCCTGCCGCGCCGTGTCGAGATCGAACAGGAGTTCACGCTCCGCCGCGTCGCGCACAAAGGACCTGATCCATCCTGCCGCCACCAGCCGCCGTCCCGCAGTGACCGGCGTCACCCGATGCAGGGTCGTGGAGGGATAGAACAGCCCCGCCCCTGCCGGCAGCTTGAAACCCACATCCCCCGCCGCCGTCTCCATCACCAGCTCCCCGCCCTTGTAACTTTCGGGATCGGTCAGGAACAGGGTGAAAGACACATCGGTGCGCAACCCGCCCATCAGGGCATCATCAACATGGCTGCCATAGTTCTGCCCCCCGGCGGCGCGGGCGAACAGGATGGGACCGAAGGCTTTGGGCCGCGTCGCCATCGCGGCCACCGGATGGCGGCGCACCGCTGCCTCCACCAGGGCGCGCAGGTCGGCATGAGCCGGGTCGTCACCGCGCAATTGCTCATTATCCTTGACCAACCGCGCATGCCAGCCGGCGGTCGCCGCCCCAGACTGGAACCGCCCGGACCCCAGCCGCTCCATCATCAAGCCCACCTCATCGGGCGTCAGGATATTGGCGATGGGCAGGATCATGATGCGACACTCCGCGCAGGCAAAGGCGAATGGTTACGATTGCGAATGACTTGCAATTGAGTGTTCATCATGGCACGCTCCCGGCCA